>CAZWMY010000184.1:0-5621 GCA_964635025.1 uncultured Desulfobacula sp.
GACCGGCTTTTGAGCAATCGGAGGTGCGTGTTGTTTAGGCTTGTCTCCAGGAGCCTGTAAAGGTTTTGGCTGGACCTTTTCGTGGATTTTAAAATTGGTTTCTTTCTGCCGTTTGATCGTATTCACAATGGGTAAAAGGGCTTCCCTCACTTTTTCCATATTTTCAGCCATTTTTCCCTGATCCGGTTTGGGCACAAAATCAAAAGCACCCAGTTCCAGGGCCTTAATTGTCATTTCACTGCCTTGCTGGGTCAAGGTGGACAACATGATGACCACAGGGCCCCCCGGTTTTTTCTTCAATGCCTGAAGAACTTCAATGCCGTTCATCTCCGGCATTTCAATATCAAGGGTAATAAAATCGGGTTTCAGGGTATCGATTTTTGATAAAGCGATTTTCCCATTATTGGCTGTTCCGACAACTTCAACAAAAGGGATCTCTTTTAAGACATCCCCGACAATTTTTCTGTAGACGATCGTATCATCAATAACAAGAGCTCTGATTTTCTCCATTATTCCTTCAGTACCTCATCAATATCCAGTATCCCGATCAATTGTTTTTCAGTTTTTAACACACCTTTGAAAAATTTGCCTTTGGCACCGCCTATATTGGAAGGCGAGGGCTCTATACTGTCTTTGCCGGCAGAGACCACATCGCTGATGGAATCAATCAGTAAGCCGATGTGCTCATCCTCGGAATTGACAATGATATTTCTGTTATCCTTGCTCTTGGTGACCGGGGCAAGTCCCAGTTTTTTCCCAAGATCAATAATGGTAACAATTCTGCCTCTCAGGTTTAAAATGCCTTCAATATATTCGGGAGCCTGGGGAACTTTGGTGATTTCAAAATGTTTGTTGATTTCCTGTATATTAAGAATATTGATACCACAAAGAGCCCCGCCAACATAGAAAGTAGAAAATTCTAATTCTTCTGAAAAAGTCTCTATGCTTTGTTTTGCCATCCTTTTCTCCTTGAGTTTAACAGAATAAGGTTATTTGCTCAAATTTAATTTCTGCCGTATGACTTTCATCAGTTTTTCCCTGTCGAGTTTGATTTCATATTCATCAATACCCACTTTTCTTCCTTTTTCAATATGAGCTTCACTGGCGAGGGACGTGAGTGCTATCACGGTAAGATGAGAATATTTCGGGTCATTTTTTATCCGTTTGGTCAGTTCAAAACCGTCCATGTTGGGCATTTCAAGATCGGTAATCACAATATCAATTTCATCCACCCGTTCTCTTAAGAGTTCCCAGGCAACAAGCCCGTCTTCAGCCTCAATAACCTTGAACCCGTCATCTTCCATAAAAGTTTTGACCTGATTTCTGAAAAAGGCGGAATCTTCGGCAAACAAAATTATTTTTTCACCGGATTCAGCCATTTCAGCCGCCACTTTAGCTTCTTCCTTAAACCAGCCCGGGTTCAGGATTTTCACCATTTCAAAGATATCCACCAAAAGGGTGGTATGGTGATTAATGATCATTGAACCACTGATAGCGGGTTGTTTAAGTGTGCTTTCATCAATATCAAGCGTCACTTCCAGGGCATCGATGGGTGTTGTCACCATCAGACCCAGTTCCCGGTCCTTGATCTTGAAGACAATGACCTCATGCTGATCTTTAGTTTCAAGGGGTTTGAATTCCGCCACCTGCGACAGTTCATAAAGCGGCAGGGCTCCGCCTCTGTACTGGACGACCTTGTTGTTGCCGATCTGTTCAATAGCCGTTGATTCGATTCTTTCGATCCGTTCAACAATGTTAAGAGGTGCGGCAAAATACTCTGATTCGGAATTTTTAAATGTTAAAAGGGCTGCTTTGTCTTTTCCTGCAGCCGCTGCCTCTTCTGCTGCCCTGGCCATCTGCCCAGCCTCAGAGACAGCAGATAATTCAGCCATCTGGGCAAGATTTGAAATATCAAGGATCAATGCGACTTTGCCGTCACCCATAATGGTGGCACCGGCATAGGCTGTACATTTTTTCAAGTGTCTGCCCACAGGTTTAACAACGATCTCTTCGGAATCATGTAATTTGTCCACGACCAGACCATATTTAAAGGCACCGGCTGAAACAACGGCAATATTGATGGCGCTTGCTGCATGATAACGCCGGTCTCTTTCACTTCTTTCCGGGAATTCGGCATTATTGTCCGGGCTCTCTATGATGACGCCGTCTTCTGTGATGATGTGCTGTTTACATCTTCTGTCTGCGATATTCTGTCTTCTTTCAGGTAATTCCTCGGTAATGACCGGATCAGAATAGGTTTTTTCAATGCCGAGCATGTCTGCCAGGTTGAGTAAAGGCAGAAGCTCTCCTCTGAGTCTTACAACGGCGGCGTCACCGACTTTTTCAATTTTTTCCTTGACCTGAGCAGCCGGAATTCTGAGCAATTCATTTAAATTGACTTGGGGGACTGCATATCTTTCATTGCCCACGGACGTGATCTGGCTGGGAATAATGGCAAGGGTCAACGGCAGTTTGATCTGGATATCGGTTCCTTCTCCGGGTACGGAATCGAGCTCGATAATCCCACCAAGATTACTGATATTGGTCACAACAACATCCATGCCGACTCCCCGGCCGGATACATCCGTAACCTCTTTTGCCAATGAAAAACCAGGCAGGAAAATGAGCTCCATCTTCTGTTTGTCCGACATTTCAGACACCTGCTGTTCAGAAATCAGGTTTTTTTCCACGGCTGCATTGGCAATTTTGGTTGGATTAAGCCCTTTTCCATCATCGGAGATCACAATATTCACTTGTCCGGCTTCGTGGAAGGCTTTTAATATGATTTTTCCGGTCGGGTGTTTCCCCATCTGTTCTCTTTCCATGGGGGTTTCAATGCCATGGTCTACGGAATTGCGGATCAGATGGGTCAATGGGTCATTAATGGATTCCAAAATGGTCTTGTCAAGCTCGACGTCTTTTCCTTCAATGATCAGGTCTATGGTTTTGCCAAGCTGATGGGACAGGTCTCTGACAACCCGTGTAAATTTATTAAGGATATTTGCAATGGGCTGCATTCTCGTTCTCATGATCGCTTCCTGGAGTTCTGAGGTGATCATGTCGATTCTCTGGCTTGATAATTCAGTTGCTTTCTGATTGGAGGAATTAATTCCCTGAAGCAGCTGGTTTCGGCTTAGAACAAGTTCTCCTGCAAGGTTCATCAGGGTGTCCAAAAGACCGACATTGACCCTTAGGGAAGATTGCGGTTTTGCACTGAGATTGACATCTTTTTCTGCAACGGACTGGTTGTCTTCCTCATCTTCTTCAATCTTTTTAACCTCTTTTACAACAGGCCTGGAGGCAGGCGTTGCGGCTTGTTTTGGCTTTTGTTTTACAACTGCTGCGGTTTTAGCCGGTTTTTGAGCTTCAGCGACGGCCGGTGAATCTTTTCCGGTTTTCAGGGGTTTCATTACTGCGGGTTCGTCATCCGGGGTGTCTGCGCCGGCTGCTACAATCATATTGTCGGAAATGGCATGGATATATTTTTTTTTGATATCAAACAAAGTTTCCGTCATATCATATTCAATGATGGAGGCGAAAAGAACCTGAAAGGGGATCCTGCTGGGCCCGTCATTTTCAGCAAGTGTGCCTACGGAATCAAAATCGATCCTGGAATCGATGATGGTTCCGGTTTTCTGCAAACTGTTTAAAACTTCGATGGGGTTTTTATCTTTTCTATGAATATCGTTAATCAGGTCATACTCAACAAGGAAAAGATTTTTTCCTTCAGACTTATATTGTTCTATTTCAAAAAGTGAAACCTGGGGAAAGACCCTTCTGTCCGAAAGAACAATATCCACAAGTTTTGAAACCGTCTCCTTTTTTTCTTCAGGCACGGACGCTTTTGTAATATTTTCAAGAGCGCTGATATGGTGTGAGACATCAACCTCATTGCTGGTTTCAATATTTTTCAACAGGTTTTCAAGTTCATCAAAGCCTTTTAATAAGACGCTTATTCTTGTTGAATCAGGGATCAATTCCCTGTTCCGGATGAGGCCTAAGACATTTTCAAGGTGGTGGGCGAGATCTTTAATGGTTGTCAACCCCATGAATCCGGCGCCGCCTTTGACCGAATGAGCAGCTCTGAAAACATTATTCACCAGATCCAGGTCAATGTTTTCACCCGCTTCCTCAATGGTCAAAAGATCACTTTCAATATCTCCTAAATGATCCAGTGATTCTTCGATATACATTTGTAGGGTTTCGTCATCCAATTCAAACATATCAAATCTCCTGAAAGGGTTGTAACACCGAAATGGTAATAAATGAGCCAATACCTCTTATTGCAACAATCTACAAAAGATATATTAAAAAGTCAAACCAAGAATGTTGAAATACAAAGGTAATATTTCATATTTTGCGCACAATATCATTGACCTGACAATGCGCTTGAATTTTCAAAACAGCAATGGTGTTGGGGTTTGCGCTATCAATGAAATTGTTTTGAATATCAGTAAGTTCTATAATGTTTACAGGCTTTGGAGTCTCTTTGGGAGAGAGGATTTCAATAGTATCCTGGAGGCTGAGTTTGTTTCGGATTTCCATGATATATTTTTGATCCGGGGTAATGCCGGTAATTTTTCCGATAAAACTGTGGATTTCGCCTTTGTGGGTATTGTCGTAGTTTTGAATCCGTTCATCGGGTTTATCAAAATAGAATCCGGTGCAATATTCCCTGTGAAATACATGAAAGAGTTCGTCAAGCCATTTTGGGTCTGTTTTATAGGTTTCTGGGGATCGGAGATAACTGTCGATTGCATTTCTATAGGTTTTGACAACGGATGCAAGGTAGTTGATTCCCTTCATCCGGCCTTCTATTTTGAGGGAAGTGATATTGGCGTTGATGAGGTCAGGGATATGCTCGATCATGCATAGGTCTTTTGAATTGAAGAGATAGGTTCCCCTGTTGTCTTCAAAAAGCGGGTGATATTGATCCGGCCGGAGTTCTTCCACAACAGCATATTTCCATCTGCACGGATGGCTGCAAAGTCCTCTGTTGCTGTCCCGGCCGCTTAAAAAACTGCTTAAAAGACAGCGCCCGGAATATGAAATGCACATGGCGCCATGAATGAAGGTTTCCGTTTCTATGGGGGAATGGGCTGTGATTTCCCGGATTTCATTGAAAGACAATTCCCTTGCCAGGTTAACCCTTGTAACACCGAAGCGTTCCCAGAATCTTACCGCATTGATATTGGTGGTATTGGCCTGGGTGCTGAGGTGAACAGGGATATGAGGGATGATTTCGCTTGCCAAAAGCAATATCCCCGGGTCTGAGATAATAACGGCGTCTGGCCCGATTTCTCCTGCCCGGGACAAGAAGGCTTTGATTTTATCTTGTTCGTGATTTCGTGAATAGATATTACAGGCAAGATATACTTTAACCCCATGCCGGTGGGCAAGGTCAACGGCCTTGAAAAGCGCTTGATCAGAGAAATTGTCTGAAAAATTTCTAAGGCTGAAATCATCTCCGGCCAGATAAACCGCGTCAGCTCCGTAATGAATTGCAATTTCAAGCTTTTCAAAATTGCCTGCCGGTGCCAGAAGTTCAGGCTTTAAAATAGTTTGTTCAGAATTGTTTTGCATGGTTATGGTGCCCCCGGCGGGAATCGAACCTGCGCACA
>CAZWMY010000185.1:0-5489 GCA_964635025.1 uncultured Desulfobacula sp.
TTTCCTATTTTACAGAAGCATCGGTCGAGGAAAAGGAAAGAATGGTTGATGGAATAAGAGGATATGATAGATTGATATTTGAATTTTTGGATGATCTTTTTGGTAGAGATATGTCTGACGATGAAATTTTAAAGGATCTTGGTAGTATTCCGGAGCATGCATTTGCTGATTTGGATAAAGAAATAATCGCTTAAATAAAAATAAATATTGCAACTGAAAGACCGGTTCTATTGCAGTGGGATCGGTCTTTCTATTTGGAGAACACTATGAATACAAACATTATTGACTGGTCCAAAAATTCATGGAATCCGGTTTCAGGCTGCACCAGGATAAGTATCGGATGTAAACACTGCTACGCTTATCCTATTGCTTTGAGACTTCAAAAACAAGGTAACGAAAAATATAAAAACGGTTTCAGCCCGACTTGCCATCCTTCATTATTGAAAGAACCGTTGAAATGGAAAAAGAGTCGAAGAGTTTTTGTAAATTCAATGAGCGATCTTTTTCATAAGGAAGTTCCGGACGCGTTTATAAAATCTTGTTTTCATACAATGCATATGGCCGCTCAACATCAGTTTTATGCATTAACGAAAAGGTCGGAAAGGTTATATGAAATGAAAAATGATCTTGATTGGTGGGACAATATATGGATGGGCGTCTCTGTTGAAAATTCGGATTACCTATATAGAATCGATCATTTGCGGGCAACCGGTGCAGCGATTAAATTTCTTTCAATTGAACCGTTGCTTGGACCCTTACCGGGTATAGATCTCACAGATATCGACTGGGTGATCGTTGGCGGAGAATCAGGCCCTGGCGCTCGTCCAATGAAGGAAGAGTGGGTGCTTGATATAAGAGATCAGTGTCTTGCTGCTGGAGTCCCCTTCTTTTTCAAACAATGGGGTGGTGTGGATCGAGAAAAGAACGGGTGTCTGTTGGATGGGGAAGTATGGGATCAGATGCCTGACATTAAGGTGCCTGGGGAAGAATTGTTAATGTGCATATAATTTCAAAAAATCTTAATATGATGGCGCTTTGGATTTGGATTTTCGGATCTGCAGCGCCACCACTTTAAATATCCATTCCCGGTGCCTCGGCACTTTTAATTCCAAGAACTTTTTTAAAATGGTCTTTCCATTTTAATTTCTTAAACAAATCGGGAATTTTTTGAAATTCATTAAAAATTGACTTAATTTTTTCATCAGTCTGTCCGGCTTCAATAATTTCAATTTGTTCAAGCAGGGGAGTATCGTTATTTTCTTCGGCTTTCTTTTTCAAAGGATTTATATGATTCATTTTGCCAATCCAGATAAAATCCGTGACATACGGAACTAAATCAGAAGCCGCTGCAACAACATTGGCAGAGTCAAGCAGAGGTTCCATGCTGACGGAAGTCTGAAACCCATTGTTAAAAGCATATTTTAAGGATTCTTTCCGTTCATCATATAAGGGCGCATTGGTATCCCAAAAGCGTAAAATATTATTATTGCTGGAACCGATGCTGAATCTGAAGAGGATTTTGTCCTTATAATCGACATTTTCATCGCAAATTCTTTTGATGCATTCCAATTTTGGTTTTGAAACAATTAAAACCTCATTTCCCGCTACCAGCAGTTTTCTTAAAACATATGTATAGTCATCAAGATTTGTGGGCGTAATATCGTGTGATGTGGGAAATCCGACCCGACCATCATAGAGCTTATAACTTTTATTGACATCCTTCTCACGGATTGTTTCATTCGCCCATTGTCCTTCCTGAACCTGCTTAAATTTAAATGCCATGGATTTGGCATAACAGTATTTGCAATCATTGGAACAGCCGGTACAGATATTTACATTATTTTTGCTCTCAGTCCATTCCTGAAAACCGATAACTTTGGCAACTTTCTTTTGTTTTTCATCTTTTTTTTTTGATGATTTTAAGGCTTGATAGATTCTTTTAAGATTCAACTCACAAAGAGCCTTTTCTAACACTGCTTTTGAAAGACGGGAATTTGTTTGATGTTCTATTTTTTTGAGTGTTTCAAAATCGAAGGTTTTTAGGATTTCTGGTTTTAGTTCCTCTGTTAAAGATACAGTGATTCCATCCAATTTTTGTTTTTCTTGGGATATTCGCTCCTGAAGAGTGCTGACTGAATATTCTTTTTCAGCGGCTTCTTCGATAAGACTGACCTTTGTGTCTTCGGGAAGATTGCCCGTATTTGTCAATTTTACTTTGTGGCTATGTCCCAACTTTCCGTATGCGGAAACTTCACGATATTTGCTTTCATCAATGGCCAGGTTGATAGAATCATATAACCATGTTTTTCCAGGGACATTGCCTGTATTATCGCCTTGAATTTTCTTAAAAAGCTTTAGCAGCGAATCATTTTTATTGAATTTTTTTTCCTGCGCTTGCACATAATCGCCATTATAAAATTTTTCTATGAGATATTGACCTGTTTCAAGCATGGCGCTTTGATAATGACGGACAAAAACACTTTTAATGTGTTGATAAGCCTCTTCGACTATAGAATCTCTGATGTCAATAATATCATTTGTGCTTATAACTTGTTCAACCAATGCATTAGATCCTTCTATCACGG
Organism: uncultured Desulfobacula sp.; assembly: GCA_964635025.1. GTDB lineage: Bacteria > Desulfobacterota > Desulfobacteria > Desulfobacterales > Desulfobacteraceae > Desulfobacula. The sequence goes on from CAZWMY010000185.1 coordinate 2,586, forward strand.
TATTCTCCTTTCTTTTTATGGGGCTGCATTAAAATTAGAAAAAATATAATTACCCATTTAAAGAAATCAATGCATTTATTAAAAAAATATGAAATTTATTTCCTATTTTCAGTGTTTTTTAATGGAGGATAATTTTTGGCGGGATTTGATTATTAATAATAGTCCGGGGTTTTGAAATGGGCATTGGGGAAATTCCGCTTTTGATTTAGTCCTCAGTGAAAACTATTAAAGATACTTACCCCTCTGTTAGTTTTTGTTTTTTGCGCTGGATTTACAATCACTGGAACAAGTCCATTCGTGGGAGCCTGAACATGATTCGGTAAATCCAGTGCAGGCTTCCTTACATTCGCCAGAGCACATGCTGTTACAATCGGCATAAACGGTGCTGCCAAATCCGGACAAACCTAAACCCAAAATACCGAGGGTGGGAATTACCAGTTTGCCGGTACTACAAAAAAACTCCGCCTGTTAATCTTATCCAAGTTTTGAATATCTTTTTTACTATTTTCTTTGATTTCCGTATTTTCTTTTTTTCTCATATAGGAGATCCTTTCTTATTTTTTTGTTAGGAAAACCTGACAGGAATCGAAATTTATTTCCCAGATATAGCCCGGGATATTTTTCCATTGATATAATTGACAACACCTGCGTCGCAATTCCCTGATTCCAGCGTATGGAATATATCCGTTAATTTTCTATCAATACATTACTAAATGAAATGCCCCGATGGTTTAAAAGAGTTTTAAAATGCTCACTGTGAGCAGGAATGGAACAACTTGAAAAATATGGCTTAACCCTGTCTCCAGTTTTCTGGGAGAGGATCAGAACATAACTGCATAAAAATTGGCGTTAGCCAGTCTTTTCATAGCATACCTTATCCGTTCTTATAATTTTCTAAAAACAGTGATTTGTCTTGAAGAATAATTTTATAGTCATATTTTCAATGTGTTATCAAGCAATGAATTTATACTTTTTATATAATCTTTGTTTTGAAAAGGCTTGGATAAATGATCGAGATAGGCATCATTTTTTTTCAAATCTTTTATGGATTCTAAGAATTCTAAATTCCCTGAGCCGAAAAGAATTGGTGTTGTCTTGTTTTGCGCCCGGATATAATTGTAGACATCCATTCCATTAATTTTTCCTGGAAGGGTATAATCTAAGCTTACAATATCATACTCATTCCCTTCAAACAGATCAATCGCCGCTTGCCCTGTTTGGGCAACATCGACTATGTGGTTACAAGGTTTCTGTGTCAAAATAAAGTGCTGAATATTTGAAATGGCGGTTTCATCTTCGACCACAAGTATTCGCTTTCCAAAGTGCAATATTTCTTTTTGGACTTCTGTTTTTTCTTCAGGGGCTGCTATTAGCTCTCTTTTCAATACAGGCAGACTGATGATAAATTTTGTTCCAGATCCAAGTTCTGATTTAAACAAAATAGTGCCATTATGTTGCTCTATATATTTTTTGACATTGGACAATCCATACCCTGTTCCCTTTATTCCGTTCTCATAAGAGCCTGAAATATCCTTGCTTCCTTTAAGGGTAAAAGATGGCTCATAAATTTCATCAAAATACTCTTTGGGAATTCCACATCCATTATCTTCAATTTCAAAACAGATATCATTGCCATGACAATATGTCCGGATGATGAGCCGAGGATTTTTAACCTTACTCATTGCATGGATTGAATTTTGTACAAGATTCACAAGGGCATGTTCTATCATTCCTGGATCTGCAATCAGAGAGGGGATATCTTCTTTATCATTTCTTATAACTTCAATTCCTTCGAGATCTTTTTTTAATAGGCTGATCACAAGGTCAATTTTTTCTGTAATTTTAAGAAGCTCCTGTTTCGGTTCCTGATTTTTTGCAAAGGCAATCAGATTTCTTGTTAAATTTTTTCCTCGCAAAGTCTGCTCAAATATCAATTCAAAAGTTTTTTTTGTTACTTCATTCTCACAATCCATAATAGACAGTTCTGCTGTGCCCATGATGATACCAAGAATATTATTGAAATCATGGGCTATCTTCCCGGCAACCTGACCAACCAAGGCAAGTTTTTTTTGTTCTCCGATAATTTTCTGTGCATTAATTTTTTCTTCTTCAGCACGTTTGAATTCAGTGATGTTATGAGCAACGACCCTTGCGCCTTTTAATTTTCCCTTCTCATATATGAAATCACTATTTAAAATAACGCATAATTTTTGGCCATTTTTTGTAAGAATGTAGTATTCAATATTGTCGGATATTTTTTCACCGGCAAGGATTTTCTGGAGTCTCCCAAGAAATTCAATCTTACTATCTTCGGTTAATAAATCGAGAGGATTCATAGCAAGAAATTCTTCTTCTGAATAACCACAATACTTGCACATAATCTCATTTACATTTATGAATTTCCCCCTTATAAAATCAATCTCATACATCCCGGATGGAGCATTCTCAAAAAGATATTTATATTTCTTTTCGCTTTCTTTCAATTCATTCTCGATTTGTTTTTGATCGCTGATATCACGGATAATCCCAGCTATCCCGACAACGGTATGATTCTCAATGATAGGTATTTTCCGTGTTTCATAAATCCGGTCGTCTACTTTTTCTTCAGAGATGATAATGGCTTTTGCTTTTATTGCATCCAAATCACTGGTCCTGCATTTCTCGGCAGCATCAGTAGGCATTAGTTCAAGATCGGTTTTTCCTAAGATGTCAAATTTTTCTTTACCAAAAAACTGTGCATTTTTTTTATTCACCATCAAATATCTTCCTGACATGTCTTTCAGAAAGCAAAGATCCGGACTTGAATCGATAAATAGACTGAACTGCTTTTTTGATTCTTCCAGGGACTTCTTGGTTTCGGTCAATTCGAACCGCTCTTTTTCGAGGCCGTTTGCCAACTCTTCT
>CAZWMY010000186.1:0-5394 GCA_964635025.1 uncultured Desulfobacula sp.
AAGGGCATGAAGAGGGATTTCACGGAATTATCCAACCAGGTCGTCGGATGTGCCATAGAGGTTCATAAGGCACTTGCTCCCGGACTGTTGGAGTCCACCTATCAGCAATGTATGGCCCATGAGCTGACACTGAACGGCATTGGTTTCCAGCTGGAATACCCCTTGCCGGTGCAATACAAGGGAACGTTGATAGATTACGCCTATCGGGTGGATCTGTTGGTGGAAAACGAGGTCATTGTCGAACTCAAAAGTGTAGAGTCCCTTCAGGCGATTCATGAAGCTCAGCTCTTAACCTATATGAAGTTGGCTGATATCAAATATGGTTTCTTAATCAATTTTAACGTTAAGCTTCTAAAACAAGGACTAAAAAGCTTTGTATTATAATCCATACGATACAATAGTAATTTTTTCTTTTCTTCATGTCCTTCATGCTCTTCATGGTGAAAAAAAATCATGAAAAAGATACGAGTAGAAGACGCAGTAGGCACGGTTCTGGCGCATGATATGACCCGGATCAAAAGGGGTGAGTTCAAAGGCGCTGCCTTCAGGAAGGGCCATATTGTCAAGCCCGAAGACATCCCAGAGCTGCTGAAGATCGGAAAACAGTATCTTTATGTCCTGGATCTCGGCACTGACCAGCTCCATGAAGATGATGCCGCCCGGCGGATTGCCACAGCCATTTCCGGGCCGGATCTGGAATTTTCCGAGCCCAGAGAAGGCAAGATCGGCATCTCGGCCCGGTACGCCGGTCTTTTAAAAATCAATGTGGATGCCCTTCTTGAAATAAACAAGATGGACAGCATCATCGTGGCCACCCTGAAAAATAATTTTCCCTGTGAAAAGGGAACCATCATTGCCGGGACACGCATCATTCCCCTGACCATCCCGACCCAAAATATTGAAACCCTGGAAAGCGTGGCAAAAAAATCTTTCCCCATCCTTTCAGTGAAACCTTACCGGTCTCTGAAAGTCGGGGCTGTTGTCACGGGTTCCGAAGTCTTCAGCGGGCTTATCACCGATGATTTCGGGCCGTCCATCGGCAAAAAAATCCAGGATGCCGGTTGCAGCATTGTAAAGAAAATCGTGGTACCGGATGATGAAAAAAAGATCTCTGCTGCCGTGCTGGAGCTGAAAGCCCTGGGGTGCGAACTCATCATTACCACAGGCGGGCTGTCCGTGGACCCGGATGATGTCACCCGCGTCGGGGTTATGGGTGCGGGCGCAAAAATCACTTTTTACGGCAGCCCGGTTCTGCCCGGCGCCATGCTCATGGTCTCGGATCTGGACGGCATCCCGGTCATCAGCCTTCCGGCCTGTGTGTTCTATTACAAGCACACCGTGTTTGACCTGATTTTCCCGCGGGTCCTGGCTGGAGAAACCATAACCGGTGATGACATTGCCGCCATGGGACACGGGGGCCTTTGCATGAACTGCGAGGTCTGTCATTATCCTGTGTGTTCGTTTGGACGATAAAAATGCCCTTAACCGAACTCATCATTGCCGTTAAAGGAGCCGGGGAAATGGCCACAGGCATTGCCTGCAGACTTTATAATGCCAATTTCAGGCAGGTATTCATGATGGAAATTGAAACCCCCATGGCAGTCCGCCGAAGGGTTAGTTTCTGCGAAGCAATCCATGACGGAACCGCACGCGTGGAAGGCATTTCAGCCGTCAAAGCCGAGGGCCCCTTGGGCATAGAAAACGCCTGGGCCAAAAGCACTGTGCCGGTACTGGTGGACCCGTCATGGAAAAGCATCAACCAGTTAAGCCCCCATGTGGTGGTCGATGCCGTCATTGCCAAGAAAAACCTTGGCACCCAGATCACGGAAGCCCCGCTGGTCATTGGTCTTGGACCCGGATTCACGGCCGGTGAAAATGTGCACATGGCCATTGAAACCAACCGGGGGCATGATCTGGGCAGGGTGATTTTGAGCGGCAGCCCTGAACCCAATACCGGCATCCCCGGCACCATTGAAGGTTTTGCCGGTGAGCGGGTGCTGCGGGCCCCGTGTGCAGGGGTGTTTACCTCTCACCTGGAAATAGGCGCCCTGGTCAAAAAAGGGGATATTGTCGGTCATGTGGACGGGCAGCCTGTCATCACCATCATTGACGGCATTATCCGGGGGCTTATCCGGCCAAAGACCCGTGTAAAGGCAGGGCTAAAAATCGGAGATGTGGACCCTCGCGGACAATCAGAGTATTGCACCACGGTTTCTGAAAAAGCCAGGGCCCTGGGCGGCAGTGTGCTGGAAGCCATTTTAAGACATTTTAATCAATAAAGGGAGACAACCTCAATGTTGAAAAACGCATATATTCCGTACAAAGGCTATTATTCTTCACCTTTTGCCAAATGGCAGGGAAGCCTTGCCAATGAACATTCCATTGTTCTGGGTGCAAAAACAGCCAGAGCCTGGCTGGCGGCCAAAAACATCAGCCCGGAGAATTTTGATTATCTCATCCTCGGCATCACCGTGGGCCAGCCATACGTATTTTACGGCGGCCCGTGGGCTTCGGCCCTTATCGGAGCAGAAAACATTCCCGGCATGTATCTCAGCCAGGCCTGTTCCACCTCCACCACAGTCCTCTATCAGGCAGCCCAGGGCATTGAAACAGGACTTTATAAAAACGTCTTTACCCTGATGACCGACCGGTGCTCCAACGGACCCCACACCATCTGGCCCAATCCCAACGGCCCCGGCGGACAGGTGACCAGCGAAAACTGGGTCATGGATATGTTTGGCAACGACCCCTGGGCGAAAAACGCCATGATCCAGACTGCTGAAAATGTGGCCAAGGAAGCCGGTGTCACCCGTGAAGCCTGCGATGATGTGGCCCTTCGCCGGTACGAGCAATACCTGGATGCTTTGAAAAATGACCGGGCCTTTCAAAAACAATATATGTTCCCGGTGACCGTGGATATTTCCAAAAAGAAATCCATTATCCTGGAAAAAGATGAAGGCATCCTGCCCACCACCAGGGAAGGACTTGACGGGTTAAAGACGGTCCTGCCCGGCGGGGTTCACACCTTTGGCGCCCAGACCCACCCGGCGGACGGCAACTGCGGCCTCATCGTCACCACAAAAGAAAAGGCAAAGGAGCTGAGCCGGGATGCCTCAAAAGATGCCAGGATTGTGTCCTACGGGTTCTCCCGGGCCAAAAAAGGATTCATGGCCATGGCCGTGGTTCCGGCTGCCCAGATGGCGCTGGCCAATGCCGGGATTTCCATCCGGGATGTAAAAGTCATCAAAACCCACAACCCCTTTGCAGCCAATGACATTTATCTGGCTGACCAGATGGGCATTGACGTGAATGCATTCAACAATTTCGGATCATCCCTTGTCTTTGGCCATCCCCAGGCGCCCACGGCCGGGCGGCTCATCATCGAAGGTATTGAGGAGCTGGCAGACAAGGGCGGAGGCTATATGCTCTTTACCGGGTGTGCGGCCGGGGATACGGGCGCAGCCCTTATTATTAAAATCGGATAATGAAAACTAAACATATTTAATTTAAATCATCATACAGGAGGAAAACACATGCGTGTATTAATTATCGGCGGCGTCGGCGGAATGGGACAGGGAGTGGCAAGGGATCTGATCAAACAGGAAAGAATCACCCAGGTCATCCTGGCTGACCTTTATCCGGACCCGGAAAGAGTATCCAAAAAACTAAAGGAAAGTGAAAAAACATCCCTGATCAAAATGGATGTCATGGACCATGCAGCAATGGTCAAGGCCTTTAAGGAAGTCAACGTGGTCATCAACACGGCAGGCCCCTTTTACAAGACCGCTGTGCCCGTTGCCAAAGCTGCCGTAGAAGCCAAGGTGAATTACATCGATATCTGCGATGACTATGAAGGCACTGAAATCCTCTTTAATTCCGATATCGACAAGATGGCCAAGGAAGCGGGCATCACGGTTCTCACCGGCATGGGGTCAGACCCCGGCACCAACAATGTTCTTGTGAAATGGTATGCCGACCGTCTGGACAAAGTGGATGACATCTATCTTTACTGGGTGGTCAGTATTGCAGAACTTGCCGGAGCTGCATGGGATCACAGCCTTCACATGACTCTCGGCAAAATCCCCCAGTTCATCAACGGCGAGCTCGTCACTGTGGAAGGCGGCACCGATGTGGTGGCAGAAGAGTTCCTCCCGCCCCTGGGAGTCTGCCATGTGCGCTATGTGGGCCATCCCCAGCCGCTGACCCTGCCCAAATACATCAAAGGTGTCAAAAACGTCATCATCAAAGGCGCTCTCATTCCCTTGTGGGTGGATGAGCTCATCAAAGAGCAGAAAGACACTGGGCTTCTCTCCACCGAACCCATTGATGTCAAGGGCAACAAGGTTGTTCCCTATGACGTTGCCCTGAAACTCTGGCAGAAAATCCCCGAGGGAAGAGACAATGGGCCCCAGTCCTCCGGTCTGAAGGTCATTGTCAAAGGTGAAAAAGACGGCAAAAAAGTCACCTACACCGCTGACATGGCAGGCCGCATGGCTCCGGGCACAGGTCTTCCTACCGCCATCGCCGCCATGATGATGGCCGACGGCCACGTCAAGGTCAAGGGCGTGGTTGCGCCTGAAGGCTGTATTGATGCGGATATTTTCCTGGGCGAATTTTTGAAACGCGGGGCCAGAATCCACCAGACCCATAAAATCGATTCCATGTTTGAAACAGGGAAATAAGGAGACGCTGATGAAAGAAACACCCAAACTGAATTTAACCAAAAGTTTCGCCATGTTTGAAGAAGCCTGCGGTCTTGTGCCCGGCGGAGTTCTCGGGGCCAGAAAACCCACAGACTTCATCAACGGCGAATATCCCATCTTTCTTGAAAGCGGCAAAGGCTGTCGTCTCACCGATGTGGACGGCAATGAATTTGTCGATTTTCTCTGCGGCTACGGCCCCATCATTCTCGGGTACCGGGAAGAAGAAGTGGATGAGGCCGTCCATGACCAGATCAAAAACCGGGGTTTCTGCTTTACCCTGACCCAGAAATATCAGAATCTCCTGGCCAAAAAGCTCAAAGAACTGGTGCCCTCATCGGAAATGAGCATATTTCTCAAAACCGGTTCCGATGCCACCTCTGCTGCCATCCGCATCGCCCGCGCCCACACGGGAAAGCTTAAGGTCATGCGCTGCGGTTACCACGGCTGGCATGACTGGTGCGTGGAAATGAAGGGCGGCATCCCCAAAAAATTCTTTGAAGATGTGTATGAATTCCAGTACAACAACCTGGCCCAATTGGAAGAGCTCATGTCCACCCACGGCAGCGACACGGCCGCCATCATCATGACGCCTTTTGGTCATCCCAACCACCAGAAAATGCAGATCCCGGCGCCGGGCTTTCTTGAAAGCGTAAAAGCCCTGGCCCACAAATACGGCGCTGTTCTGGTTTAT
>CAZWMY010000187.1:0-5072 GCA_964635025.1 uncultured Desulfobacula sp.
CGGTGGCGGGTTTTTGAACCCTGATTTTGGACGGTTTTCTGGCCGCTGTTTCCAGCGGCCAACCTGATGGTGGCCCGCGTGGTGGCGGGCTTTCCGAAAAAGGGCCTGATCTGGCACTTCCAGGGATCAGGCAAGTCTCTCTTAATGGTGTTTGCGGCGCAGAAGCTGAGAATGCACCGGAAGCTCGGCAATCCCACGGTGATGATCGTGGTGGACCGTATCGACCTGGATACCCAAATCACGGCCACCTTCAACGCGGCTGATATTCCGAACATGATCGGGGCGGCCACCCGGCAGGAGCTGCAAAGACTGCTTGCAACAGATACCCGCAAAATCATCATCACCACCATTCATAAATTCGGTGAGGCAGACGGCAGACTGAATGAACGCTCGAACATCATTGTGATGGTGGACGAAGCGCACCGCACCCAGGAAGGCGATCTGGGGCGCAAAATGCGGGATGCCCTGCCCCATGCGTTTCTCTTTGGCCTGACCGGCACACCGATCAACAAACGGGACCGCAACACATTCTGGGCCTTTGGCGCGGATGAGGACGAGCAGGGCTACATGAGCCGTTACTCGTTTCAGGACTCGATCCGGGACAAGGCCACACTGCCTCTCCATTTTGAGGCTGTGGATGTAAAACTGCACATCAACAGGGATGCCATTGATGAAGCCTACACCCAGCTGACCGAGACCTTAAGCGAGGAAGATCGTGACGACCTGGCCAAGCGGGCCGCCAAAATGGCGGTACTGATCAAGGCCCCGGCCCGGGTGAATGCCATCTGCCGACACATCGTCAAACACTTTCAGGACAAAGTGGAGCCGAACGGTTTCAAAGCCCAGGTCGTGACCTTTGACCGGGAATGCTGTGTTCTTTATAAAAAAGTCATGGATGGGCTGATCGGGCCGGAGGCCAGTGCCATTGTCATGCACACCCAGGGTGGCAAGTCTGATACGTATGCGGAATGGAAGCTGGATAAGGATGAGGAGGAAAAGCTTCTTGACCGCTTCCGCGACTCGAACGACCCGCTCAAATTCCTGATTGTCACATCCAAACTTCTGACCGGTTTCGATGCCCCCATTCTGCAAGTGATGTATCTTGACAAACCCATGAAGGATCACAACCTGCTGCAGGCCATCTGCCGTACCAACCGCGTTTTTCCTGACAAGACTCACGGCCTGATTGTGGATTATCTGGGGATATTCGATGATGTGGCCGCGGCCCTTGATTTTGATGAAAAAGCGGTTCAAAAAGTCATTACCAATCTGGATGGACTCAAAAAGGAATTACCCGGCATGGTGACAAAATGCCTTTCCTTTTTCCCTAATGTGGACCGTACCGTCGGCGGTTACGAAGGGCTGATCGCAGCGCAGGACTGCCTGCCGGATAACAAGACCCGGGACAAGTTTGCAGCCGAATACTCGGGGCTCTCCCGCTTATGGGAAGCACTGTCTCCAGATCCTTGTCTTGGCCCCTATGAAAAAGACTACAAATGGCTGACCATGGTGTATGAATCGGTGAAGCCCCCGAGCGGCAGCGGCAAGCTGATCTGGCACTCCCTTGGCGCAAAGACCATCGAACTGGTGCATGAAAACGTTCACCTGGAAACAGTGCGCGATGATCTGGACACCCTGGTGATGGATGCCGAAATTCTCGAAGGTCTGCTCGATGCAAAGAACCCGGACAAAAAATCAAAAGAAATCGAAATCAAGATCATTTCCCGTCTGCGCAAGCATAAGAACAATCCAATGTTCGTCGCCCTGGGTGAGCGTCTTGAAAAGCTCAAAGAGCGGCATGAACAGGGCCTGATCCACAGTCTCGATTTTCTCAAGGAGTTGCTGATCCTGGCCAAAGAGGTGGTCCAGGCAGAAAAGCAAGTGGATCCGGTTGATGAACAGGCCAAGGCCAAAGCAGCCCTCACCGATCTGTTCGTTGAAGTGAAGAACGGCAATACACCGATGGTGGTCGAACGGATCGTGACCGACATCGATGAGATTGTACGCCTGGTTCGGTTCCCTGGCTGGCAAAATACCAAGGCCGGAGAACGCGAAGTCCAGAAAGCCCTGCGCAAGGTAATTTATGTGAAGTATCAGATCAAGGATCAGGATCTGTTCGATAAGGCATTCGGATATATCCGGCAGTATTACTGATCTTATTGCCGGATTCACATATAAAAATCCCTTATTGGGCATCCTGGAGTAAAAGTAAAAAACAATTCAGAGATAAGAATTGTTGAATAAGGACCAGTGAAGGACTACCTGCAAGGCAAGGTCTGTTTTATTGCCGGATGAAAACCCCGGATTATCCCTGTAATTCCTGCTTGAATTTTTAGCTTCAAAGAGAAATTGCCTTTTTTCTGGAACATGTTAGAATCCGTATTTTATTCCGATGCAAGGAGAAGTGTTCATGAGGATTGCAGCTATTATCATCGCAGGCTTTTCTACCATATTCGTCGCTTTCGGTATCCGATACTCATACGGTATTTTGCTGCCGGAGATGATTTCTTCTTTGGCCATTTCCAATACCGAGGCCGGAATCATTTACTCATCCTATTTTTTGATCTATACATTGAGCTCTCCAGTATTGGGTCTGATGGTGGATCGTAGCAATGCAAGGGTTCTTCTCACCGTCTTTGTCGCCTTGCTGGGCATTGGCGCCTGTCTGATGTCGACAGCATCAACTGTTTTTCAAGCCAGTTTCTTTTTTGCTATTGCCGGTCTTGGCCATTCCGCCTGCTGGGCGCCCGTAGTAACGGTTGTGATGCGATGGGTCAGTCAGCAAAAAAGAGGTTTTGTCCTTTCAGTTGTCGATCTGGGAAGCGCCGTCAGTATCGCTTTCTGGAGCTTTATGATTCCTGTCGTCATTGCCCGGTTTGACTGGCGAATGGTTTGGGTTTTTCTCGGTTTAGCTGCCCTGATGTCTGCGGGTATGAACTTTTTTTCAATCAAAGACCGACCGCCGGTGACAGCATTACCAAGGCAGCCCGGAGCAGAATTGAAAAAACCCATTACATCGATCCGTGATACCTACGGGACTATTTTTTCGGATAGAAAATTCCATCTGATCGCTCTGTCATATTTAATGATCAGTTTTTCCATCCTCATCCCCTTTACCTTTTTAACCGCCTACACTACTCGAAAATTGCACATCCCGTATTCATCCGCAGCCATTCTCATAGCAATTATCGGCTTTTCCGGAGCCATCGGAAAAATGATTCTCGGCTATTTATCCGATAAAGCAGGACGTCTTCGAATCATGATGCTTTGTGGTGTTTTAGTCGGCGCAGGAGGATTGGGACTGATGCTGGCACAAAGTTTTCCCCTGCTGGTAATTTCAACTATCCTATTCGGCGCTGGTTATGGGACCATCTGGCCCCAATACGCGGCTTCTGCCAGGGACCTGTTTTCTGAGGAGCATTCCGGCAGCGTCATCGGTCTGTGGACGCTATATCACGGGTTAGGCTCTGTATTGGCGCCCGTCATTGCAGGCTGGAGCATTGATGCCACCGGGTCCTATGGCTGGGCGTTTTTAATGACGACTGTGAGCGCGGTCTTTTCCCTGTTGTTGCTGTTGCCCTTAAAGAAGCAATGAAACCCGAATTACAGAAAGCATAGGACGTTTGTCCGCAATTATTAATCTAAGATATGAATATCTGACAAAGGAGAATAAAATTGAAAGTTATCGGATTTAACGGCAGCGCCAGAGAAAAAGGAAATACCGCCTGTTCTATGAATATAGTTTTCGCTGAATTGGAAAAAGAAGGTATTGAGACTGAAATGATCCTTGTGGGCAAAGAAAAGATCCAGGGATGCATTGCGTGTCATGGATGTGTAAAAAATAAAAATGAAGCCTGTTCCTTTAAAGATGATCCAGTCAATGACTGGATTCAGAAAATTAAAGAAGCAGATGGGGTTCTGTTTGGCTCACCGGTTCACTTTTCAGGTGTTGCAGGAACAATGAAATCCTTTCTTGATAGGGCTTTTTTTGTTTCTTCTGTTAATGGCGGCTTGTTCCGGCATAAAGTCGGTGCCTCTATAGCTGCTGTAAGACGATCGGGTGGAATTTCCACTATAGAAACCCTTAATCATTATATAAATTATTCCGAGATGATTATGCCCTCCTCAAATTATTGGAATGTGGCTCATGGCCTCACACCTGGACAGATGGAACAGGATGCTGAGGGGAAGCAGATCATGGAGGTTTTAGGCAAAAACATGGCATGGATTATGAAAATTATCAGGTACGGAAGAGAACGGTTTTCACCTCCCGAGCCGGTTGCTAAAATCATGACCAATTTTATCAGATAATAACGCCGGGGTGTTCACTGTAAAATTTCAGCCAGCACTACCAAAAGAATGGCTCGGGGATTTGAGACTGAAAGACAGTGAGGACTATTCACCGGATGAGGTCAGTTTTTCAGGCGAATGGGAACCCCAAATTATGTGTTATTGAAAAGTCTTAGGCTATGCGTAATTTTTGAAGTTTATCCTTGGCCTTCATAAAGATAATTTTTCCATCTTTCCATACAGGAATTGACAGATCCAGAATGGCTGCCTTTTCCGTTGCTTTTTCGGAAGCACGATACATTGCATTCATTGCTAAGGTCGAATATGATTTTTTATTCATTCTTTTCCTCCAAGACCTCGGGGATTTCTTTTGAATTGTCAAAAATAACCCAAGCGTCAACCAAGTTCTTGTAGTATTTTTGAAAATTCTCCCATCCTCTATGGTACCTTCGTATAATAACATCTACAAAGAGGAAATTTTCAGCAAAGGTTGTTTTTCCAGCACCGATAGACCCTGCAATAATGTAACATTTCATTTCATGCTTTGGCATTAATAACCCCCAATCATCACGAATCCAAAAAATCGGATAATTCTCTATATATCCTTAATTGAAGTTATGAACAAGATTTGTCTGAATTTGTTAAAGAGGCGCGGACTACTATCTGTTTGGGCTTGATTATCCGGTTAAATTCACCCCAGATTTTCCCGTCAGCCCATACTTTATTTAAAACCCTGACAGGCTGTAAATCTTGACAATATGCCCATAATCATTAAGATGTTT
>CAZWMY010000188.1:0-5054 GCA_964635025.1 uncultured Desulfobacula sp.
TTTTACCTGGGGCAGTCATCGTTAAAACAGAAAAACAAATAAGGCGTTCCCCAGCCAAGCCCATCACTGAAATTGATGGGAGGCACTTCCCACAGGGACATGGAAACGTCACAATGCGGGCAATGGGGTTTTTCCATTTTTATATATTGTTCAAGCAGTTCTTCTTTTGTTTCAAATGCCATTGTATGGTTCTCCTTTGGTAGTCTTAGGTTTTCAGACTACCAAAGTAAGCAGTCGGATTATTTTGTCAAACCGGTAATTACCCGATGACCACTAGCACATCTCCCCTTGCCACCGAATCCCCGCTCTTGCTGCTGATGGATTTGATGACACCGCTCACCGGTGCGGGAAGTGCATTTTCCATTTTCATGGCTTCGATGACCACAACGGTTTCACCTTCATTCACCGTGTCCCCGACATTTTTTTCATATCTGATGATCATGCCTGGCATGGGAGCTTTGATGGGTGTGCCGTCGGCTGCTGCAGGCTTTGCCGCTGGTGCAGCAGGGGCTGCCTGGACCGGCCGGGGTTTTGGCGGAGGCGGCGGCAGAGGAGAAGCGGGTTTTGCCGGGGCTGCCGGTTTTACGGGCGCAGACGGAGCAGCTGCCGGAGCCGTCATGGCATAGGTGATGACAGGTGATCCGCCCACTTCATCAACTCCCACTTCAAAATATTCACCATCCACAAACACGTTGAAGGTCCGGATATTCCCGCTTTTTTCCGGGATCTCTTTGATTTTTGATTTTTCAATCAATTCCCCTCTCTTGGCCTTTTCAATCATCTCCTTTTGCCTGATTACATCTTCAAGGGTGATGGGCTTAACGCTGTCCGGTACTTTTTCCTTGCCGTATTTCTGCAATAGATATTTTTTCCTTGTCACAGGGAAAAGCGCATAAATGATCAGATCCTCATCATCATGGGCAAGGTCTCCAATCTCTTTTTTGGCTTTTTCAAGTTCCGGTTCCAGGACCTCTGCCGGTCTGCAGGTGATGGGCGTTTCACCACGGTCATAGCCTTTCAGGGCTTTTTTCTGGACTTCAGGATCAATCCCCGCGCTTGTTTTTCCATACAGGCCATAGCACAAATCCTTGACCTGGGCCGTGATCATCTTGTACCGTTCGCCCGGGGTATCAAACAATACATTGTTGACGGTCTGGGTTCCCACAATCTGGCTGGTCGGTGTCACAAGGGGGACCTGGCCCAATTCTTTTCTCACCCTTGGCAATTCTTTATACACTTGATCAATCTTATCCAGGGCATCCATTTCCTTCAGTTGATTCACAAGGTTGGAAAGCATGCCGCCGGGAGTTTGATGGAGAAGTACGTTGATGTCAATCACGGACACCTTTGTGTCATCCAGGAGGTGTTTATATTTGGGCAGCACATCCCTTTCCAGGATTTCATTGATGTCGGCCAGAGCATTGATGTCAAATCCTGTATCCCGGTTTGTGCCGAGAAGGGACATGACAAAAGGCTCTATGGCCGCATGGCTGGTTCGGTAGGCATAGGGTGTCAGGCAGGTATCGATAATGTCAACGCCGGCTTCTATAGCTTTCATCATACTCATGGGTGACATGCCGGAAGTAAAATGACTGTGAAGATGAATCATGGGTTTGACGTTTGCCTTCAGGGCTTTGATGAGTTCATAGGCATCATAGGGTGCAATGAGCCCTGCCATGTCTTTGATGCAGATACTGTCAGCCCCCATGGCTTCAAGCTCTTTTGCCTTTTTAATATAATATTCGAGGTTATAGACATCTCCGCCCAGCCTCGCTTCCGTCAATGAATAGCAGATGCAGCCCTGGAAATGGGCTCCGCTTTCTTTTATGACCGGGACCACGGCTTCAAAATTGCGGTAATCATTTAAGGCATCAAAGGTCCTGAAAATCTCCATACCGTTATCCACGGTCTTTTTTACAAACAGTTTTGCCACGTCATCGGCATAGTTTCTGTACCCCACAAGGTTCTGGCCTCTTAAGAGCATTGAAAATGGAGTCTTTTTAAAATACCGTTTCAGGGTTCGAAGCCTTTCCCAGGGATCTTCCCCTAAAAACCGGTGCATGGTATCAAAGGTTGCCCCGCCCCAGACTTCCACGGCCCAGAAACCGATCTGGTCCATTTTTTCCGCCACCGGGATCATGTCCTCTGTTCTTCCCCGTGTCGCAAAAAGGGACTGGTGCCCGTCTCTCAGGGATATGTCTTCAATTTTCAGGGGATTTTTTGCCTTGGGCCGGTCTTTTTTATAATTCATCTCAACCTGTTTTACCTGTGTATGCTCACTCATCTCATTTCTCCCGACTATTTTTAAATATCATTTTTATATTTATTATTTAAACATTCGAAGCTGCATCATGGAATTGGCCTGCATCTGGGTCTGCCTTCCCGATATCCCCCAGACATTGAACGGCTGTGCCGAAGGCTGAGGGATGATAGCCTCATCCGCTTTTGGTTCCAAACTTTCCGAAACAGAATATACCACAGCTTCTTCCTGTGTTTTCATGTACATGGCAACAGCCGCCAGGGCTGCTGAAGCTTTCTTTTTATCCATTCTCATTCCTCTTTTTTATACCGGTATATTCCCGTGTTTTTTGGCTGGCCGAAGCTCTCGTTTGGTGATCATGGCCTCAAGGGCATCAATGAGACGGGGTCTTGTTTCAGACGGCTGAATCACGGCATCCACATAGCCTCTGGCTGCTGCACAATAGGGGTTGGAAAATTTTTCATTATATTCTGTAATTTTCTCTTTTCTTTTGGCAACCGGGTCATCAGCCCCGCTGATTTCCTTGGCATGAATAATATTGGCCGCCCCTTCGGCACCCATGACCGCGATCTCGGCTGTGGGCCATGCAAAGGCCATATCCGCCCCAAGATGACGGGAGCACATGGCCAGATAAGACCCGCCATAGTCTTTCCGGGTGATTAAGAGCAATTTCGGCACTGTTGCCTCGGAATAGCACCACAAAAGCTTTGCCCCATGCCGGATAATTCCGCCCCATTCCTGGTTGCTTCCGGGCAGATACCCCGGAACATCGGCAATGGTGAGCATGGGAATATTGAAGGCATCACAGAACCGGATAAACCGGGTGGCTTTATCAGAGGCATCAATATCCAGGCATCCGGCCAGAAAATTGGGTTGATTGGCAATAATGCCGATGGTATGACCGTTAAGCCTTGCAAAACAGACCACGATGTTTTTGGCAAAATACTGATGGGGTTCAAAATATTCTCCATCATCCACAATGGAAGAAATCACATCCTTAATATTATAAGCCCGGTTGGGATTATCCGGGATAATGGTGTCAAGGGTTTCATCCATGCGGTTCTTGTCATCCTTGGGTTGAACATAGGGCGGATCTTCCATATTATTGGAAGGCAGATAGGACAAGAGTTTTCTGATCTGCAAAATGGCATCTTCATCGGAATCGCAGGCAAACTGTGCCACACCGGATTTCTCGTTATGGGTCATGGCCCCGCCAAGGGCCTCAAAGGTGATTTCTTCGCCGGTGACCGCTTTGATAACATTGGGACCGGTAATGAACATATAACTGGAGCCCTTGACCATGAAAACAAAATCCGTCATGGCCGGTGAATAGACAGCACCGCCTGCCGTGGGCCCCATAATGGCGGATATCTGGGGGATCACGCCGGAAGCGGCTGAATTTCTAAAAAAAATCTCGCCATATCCGGACAGGGCGTCAATCCCTTCCTGGATTCTGGCACCGCCGGAATCGTTCATCCCGATGAGGGGGGCGCCGGCCTTTAAAGCCATGTCCATGACCTTGCAGATTTTTTTGGCCTGCATTTCTCCAAGAGAGCCCGCCCTTGAAGTAAAATCCTGGGCATAGGCAAACACAATCCTGCCGTTTACCCTGCCATGGCCTGTAACCACACCGTCTGCCGGGATTTCCACATTTTCCATTCCAAAATTGGTGCACCGGTGGGTGACAAACATATCCAGTTCCCTGAAGCTTTACTTATCAAAAAGGATTTCCAGCCTTTGTCTGGCATTTAATGTCCCGCTTTCACGCCGTTTTTCAAGCGCTTTTTCGCCTCCCATGGCCATGACGGCCTTTTCTTTCTCCTTAAGCCCCTGAATCTTGTCTGATGTGACTCCCATAATCCCAACCTTTCCTTATGATGGATTCATTCCTTTAGTGTTTGATGCTGAACCGCCATGCACAAAACCAGCCTGCCGGATGCTCATCCGGGGGGCACCCGATGCATTCGGTGTCAATCCTGTCATCCACGGCCCTTGCAAAATACGTATATTCAACCAGCCCTGCGGATTTGCAGGGATAATCATCCAGGTTTTTCCTTTTTCTTGCAGACTGAACCCTGCAATCATTCATCTGAAATACAAAACTATCCGGACCCTCATCAACAATGGATTGCCGGTTGATAAGAGAATACATTCTGAAATTCAGGGCTTTTTTCAATCCTTCAAGCCCGCAAGGGTCTTTAAGCTTTAAAAACCGCTTCACGGCAAAGGCTTCATAGGGTGAAAACTGAGCCCAGCAGGAATCATTGCACCGTTTGGCATCATTCATGCCATGCTTGAACTCGATGGCCTGGAACCACATGCCGTCATTGGCCAGCCATGTTTTTGCTATGCCGTCCATCAATTCGTCAATTTTTGAATTTTCCATTTTGAGCAAGGCTTTGGGAAGACCGCCCTCAAGCTCAAAATCGAAAATATCCGCAAATCGTTTCAGCCCTAAAGAAATGCTTTTTTCCGTTGCTTTTTCAAAAACTTCCAGGGCTTTTTCCAGGCCCATCTGGTGCCTGGCTTCAGTAAACCAAAAACCATAGTGAACTACAAGTCGGGTCAGCATGTCAACAATTAATCCGGCTTTCAGATTTTTATCCAGGCTTTCATGCTCGCTTTTGTTTTCTTCCATCAACTGCTTCCTTTTCAAATAAAATAAGCCCCTTAGCCAAAAACCAAATCATTTCGACATTATTTCAAGGGATAATCAAAGTCAAGCTCTTGTCACAATATAGCCAGGGCAATCGCATGTAAAAATCATTTGGCCAAGATTTTTAGCAGATAGCTA
>CAZWMY010000189.1:0-4908 GCA_964635025.1 uncultured Desulfobacula sp.
GGTGGCAGGGCAGCCCGTGCCGCTTTGCCGTTTCATACACATCAATCCCGAAAAGGGCTTCACATGGCCGGACCTTTGCAGGCTGGACACAGGGCTAGTTTTCATCCACAGCGCATTTTTTGCAGAAATTGCAGTACCGGATGGCAAAGGCCAGGTGGTTTCCGTCCAGGAATGCCCGGCGTTCTATTTCAAGAGCAGCCCGGCTTACATCCCCGCCGTCGTTGGAATGAATAAAAAGAATGTTTTTGTAGGATTTGACCATCTGCATTCGCTCTTCAAAGGAAGTCCGCCTTTCCTGGCATTTGAAGCTGTTGCTGTCATGATTCTCACACCCCCAGTGGCATTTTAAGAGGGTCCGGATGTCAAATACCATATCTTTGGGCGAGATGGGCAAAGCATGCAGCATTTTCATTTCTAAAGCAAGTTCAATGTATTTTTGCATTTTTAAATTTCCTTCCGGGTTGCAGATCAGGTTTTTCCTATTGAATTATCAGACAAATTTAATTATTGCTATCGGTAAAATATGAACGCAGCGTTCTGATTTTTCGAACGTACCGGATCTGTCGAGGAGAAAATGGAAATCTATCAGCTTGAAGCCTTTATTGCAGTTTCTGAAACAGGAAACTTGACCCGTGCCGCACAAAAAATGAATATCAGCCAGTCAGCTTTAAGTTCACAGATCAAAGCCCTGGAAGAGGAACTCGGGGTTGAGTTGTTCATCCGGCAGCCCAAAGGGATGCAATTGAGCAGGATGGGAATGGAATTGCTTTTCGATGCCGGGGCCGTTATCAGGGCATCCCTTCAGATGAAACAAAAAGCCATGGATTTGCAGACCCGGGTTGCCGGGGAGCTCAAAATCGGTATCAATACAGATCCAAAATTTCTTCAGGTGTCGGATATCAGCAGGAGAATGGCAGAACAGATGCCGGTGGTCAATTTAAGTTTTATTGAAAGCCAGACCTTTGAGACCGTTCAGATGCTGAAGAAAGAAAAAATTGATGTGGGTTTTCATTACGGCCGGATACAGGAGGATTCGATTTTTTCACTGACCCTGTCAACTGTGACGGTCTGTGTTGTTATTCCCGCCGATATGGCAAACCAAATGAAGGATGCCGGCATCGAGACCATTGCCCGCCTTCCCTGGGTGTGGACCCGGCATGGCTGCCCTTTTCACATGGAATTCCACAAGCGGCTCAAGGGAAAAAACATCACATTAAACCAGGTCACGGACGCTGTGGAGGAAAATATTGTAAAGGAGCTTGTCAGATCCGGGACCGGGGTTGCTCTTATGAGAAAGGACGAAGCCCTGGAACTGGTCCGGGAGAAAGCAGCCATTGTCTGGAAAGGGTTTGAGATAGAGATCCCTTTGGGGATATCCTGTCTTGAAAGACGGAAATCTGAAAAAATCATTTCAGGATTTCTGGATGTGACCAGAGAAAAATATCAAATCAGTTAAAATGTCTTGACAACTTGACTGATTTTCATTAGGGTCGTCCCATGTTTAATTTTAAATGATGAGGACAGCCATGCTCAACCCCCAGTCACCGCTTCCCTTATACCATCAATTGGCCGATATCCTGACGGAACGGATCAAGTCTGGTGTTTATGCACCGGGTGAAGCCATCCCGTCTGAAACCGCCATTGCCAAACAATACGGCATCGGCCGCCCCACGGTCCGGCAGTCCATGGACATTCTGGTCAGAAAAGGCTTTCTGGAACGAAAAAGAGGGTCTGGCACCTTTGTCCGGCATAAAGAGCATGAGGTGGATCTCTTTACCCTGGCCGGAACCTCCCAGGCTTTTCTGACCAAGGGGATCAAATCCGTGTCCGGGCTGGTTGAACCCTTATCCGTTCAACACATTCAGGATGATGAAATAAACCCCTTCCAGGGACAGTCGGTATTATATTTCTCCCGGCTGACCTGTGTTGAAAACATTCCGGTCCTGCTGGAGGATTTTTATCTTTACCCGGAACTTTTCCCGGGCCTTGAAAAAATGGATCTTGAAAACAGATCTCTCTCGGAAATTGTGTCGGATCACTATTTTCTTAAGCCCGAATCCGCCCGGCAAACCTTTAAGCTGTCAATCCTGCCTGAGTCAAAAGCCCGGCACCTGGGCATAAACGCCTCAGACCCCATCCTTCTGGTGGAAAGAACCCTTCATTTTCCGGGTGTGGACAAAGCCGTTTTTTCAAGGCTGTATTGCAGGACAGACCGGTTTTCCTTTTCCCAGACCATCCGGCTTTTGTGAGATCATGCCCATTTATTCTTTATACGGAGTGATATGATGAAAAACAGAGGCTATTACGGAAATTTCGGAGGGGCTTTTCTGCCTGAAATCCTGGTTGCCACCTTTGATGAACTGGAAGCTTCATTTGAAGAAATCAAGGCAGACCCAGACTTTTGGCAAACCTATACCGATTTGATGTCTTCCTATTCCTGCCGCCCTACCCCCCTGACCTTTGCCGCCAACCTAACCCGGGAGTTCGGCGGGGCAAAAATCTATATCAAACGGGAAGACCTGAATCATACCGGGGCCCATAAAGCCAACAACGTCATGGGCCAGGGCCTTCTGGTCCAAAAAATGGGAAAAAAGCGGGTGATCGCCGAAACCGGCGCAGGCCAGCATGGCGTGGCCACAGCCACCATGGCGGCCAAATTCGGGTTTGACTGCACCATCTATATGGGAGAGGTGGATGTGTTAAGGCAGCGGCCCAATGTGTTCTGGATGGAGCAGCTGAGTGCCACCGTAATCCCGGTAAAAGGCGGGACAAGGATTTTAAAGGATGCTATAAACGAGGCCTTCCGGGACTGGGTCACGAATATGGACACCACCCATTATGTCCTTGGCACTGCTTGCGGTCCCCATCCATTCCCGGAAATGGTGGCTTATTTTCAATCCATCATCGGTAAAGAGGCGAGACAACAGATTCTGAAAATCGAAGGAAAACTCCCCAGCCGGGTCTATGCCTGCGTGGGCGGCGGGTCCAACGCCCTGGGGCTTTTTTCAGGATTTTTGAATGATCCGGTTGAACTCATTGGTGTGGAAGCAGGAGGTTTAGGGCTTCAATCCGGCATGCATGCCTCAAGGCTTTGCTCCAAGGATGCAAGACCGGGCATTGCCCAGGGCTATAAAACCTATTTTCTCCAGGACAGCGACGGCCAGATGAAAGAAACCCATTCCATTTCAGCCGGGCTGGATTATGTCGGGGTATCACCCATCCTTTCCCATATGAAGGATACAGGACAGGCCAGGTTTGAGAGCGCCACGGATGATGAAGTCATTGCCGCATTAAAACTGACCATGAAAAAAGAAGGCATCATTCCGGCCCTGGAGTCAGCCCATGCCTTTGCCCAGGCGTTTAAGGAAGCCTCAAGCCTTTCAAAGGAAGATGTGATCATCATCAACCAGTCCGGCAGGGGGGATAAGGACATTTTTACCGTGGCCGAAGCATTCAACGACCCCAAATGGAAAGATTTCATCATAAAAAAGGCGGCAACCTATCATGCTTGAATCCTATATAAAAGAGAGACGAAAGACCAAAGACATTCTTCTCATGACCCATATCGTCATGGGGTATCCTTCCTTTGACGACTGCTTATCTATCGTCGAACAGATGGTTGAGTCAGGCGTGGACCTGATGGAATTGCAGATCCCGTTTTCAGAACCCATGGCCGACGGCCCGGTGATTTTAAAAGCCAATCAGAAAGCCTTGGCCAAGGGTGCAACCGTCCAAAAATGCCTTGAATTTGCAGCCGCAGTATCGAAAGCCTTTCCCATCCCCTTTTTATTCATGACCTATGCCAATATCCCGTACCAGTACGGAATGGATAAATTTGCAGAAAAAATGAAGGGCTTAAACCTTAAAGGTGCCATAATACCGGATCTCCCACCGGAAGAAGGAAAGGATTATATCCAGGCCATGAAAAAAAACAGCCTGGACCCGATTTTTATTTTTTCTCCTGAAACCAGCAACGGCAGGCTATCATATCTTTCCTCCCTTGCCGCAGGTTTTGTCTACTGCACAGCTAGAAAAGGCGTGACCGGGAAAGAGACCCGTTTCTCAAACGATCTTTCCGCCTATCTTTTGCGATGCAGAAAGGCCACCCCCCTTCCCCTGGCCGTGGGATTCGGCGTCAGGGAAAAAGCAGATGTGGAGTTTCTAAAAGGCAAAGCCGACATTGCCGTCATCGGTTCCGAAACCATCCGGGTGGTGGAGGAAAATGGGGTTTTGGCAGCCGGGGAGTTTATCCGTAGTGTTTTGTGAGCCGGAATTGTTTGAGAAAGAATATTGCTCTCCAATATAGATAAATTTCAGCTTACTCCATTTTGATCCGCTTCTTTCCCATATTGTGTAATTCCAGACTGGTGAGCAATGAAATTTAAAATACCAGATGTTGTGATTTGAATTTTTTCAAAGGTCCAGACTCTTGAAAGAAATAGTCGCTCAATGCTTAAAAATGACTCGTCACTATGCCACATATGTTAACGAGTAATTCAGGTAAAACTTATAAAATTTTTTTTGCATAGTTAGAATTTTTCTTGTAACTTGATTTAATCCAATATTTAATAAAATCTTTTATAGAGTCTTTAAAAATATTTATTATAAACAAATTATTCTCTCTTCTGTTGTTAACGATACTGGTTGACTTATTAATTGTTTTAAGGAGATAACAATGCATAAGAGAATGGCTTTGTTTGCTCTGGTTGTAGCCTTTGTGGCGCTCTTTGCAGTGGCAATGATTTTGGGAGATATCGCAACTCCGTGCAACGCTCAACCGCTCTCAGAGACTTCAACATTTGTACCGGCGGAATATAAGATCCTCTTTCTCAGGTCATACGGGTATGGTCGGCAAGCAGGGCAATCGCATGTAAAAATCATTTGGCCAAGATTTTTAGCAGATAGCTA
>CAZWMY010000190.1:0-2069 GCA_964635025.1 uncultured Desulfobacula sp.
TGAAAGTCATTGCCACGGCTTTTGCGGATTTCGGGTTTGATGTGGATCTCGGACCCATGTTCCAGACCCCGGAAGAGGCCGCCCGCATGGCCGTTGAAAATGATGTCCAGGTCATTGGCGTATCCAGCCTGGCTGCCGGGCATAAAACCCTGGTGCCCAAAGTCATTGAAGAATTGAAAAAACAGGGGGCATCGGATATTAAAGTGGTGGTCGGCGGCATTATCCCGCCTGGGGATTATGAATTTTTGAAAAACGCCGGTGCTGCAGAAATTTTTGGTCCCGGAACCGTGGTCACGGATTCTGCCAATCGAACCCTGAACATTATCGGTGCCTGAAAAAAGAATGGTTCACGCTGATCCTGATATTTTTGTCCAGGGCATTCTTAACGGCAACCGGCGCATGATTGCCAAAACCATTACTTTGATTGAAAGCAGCCTGAAAGAGCATCAAAAGGCTGCTTTCAAGGTCATGGAGAAGATCCTTCCCAGAACAGGCAACAGTATCCGCCTGGGTATCACAGGTGTCCCCGGCGTAGGCAAAAGCACCTTTATTGAAAACCTGGGCGTTTATCTGGCAAATGGCGGCCACAAGGTGGCGGTTCTGGCCGTGGACCCCTCCAGCCGCCGGAGCGGTGGCTCCATCCTGGGTGACAAGACCCGCATGGAAAAACTCTCTGCCCATGAAAATGCGTTTATCCGTCCGTCTCCGGCCGGCGAAACCCTGGGCGGTGTCGCATCAAAAACCCGGGAAATCATGCTCGTGTGCGAAGCAGCCGGGTTTGATGTGATCCTGGTGGAGACCGTTGGTGTGGGCCAGTCTGAAACCAGCGTGGCTTCCATGGTGGATTTTTTTCTGGTCCTTATGATTGCCGGTGCCGGCGACGAACTTCAGGGCATCAAAAAAGGGGTCCTGGAAATGGCGGACGGTATCGCCATTAACAAGGCGGATGGAGATAATCTTCCTGCCGTAAAAAAAGCAAAAACCGATCTTGAAGCCGCCCTCCATTTTATCCGGCCTGAAACCCGGACATGGTCAACCCCTGTTCTGACCTGTTCCTCTGTGGTTGAAGGCGGTACAAAAAAGGTATGGGAAATGGTTCTTGCGCACAATCAAAAATTCAAGGACACCGGAGAGTTCCTGCAACGCCGCAAACACCAGTCCCTTGAATGGATGTGGACCCTTGTGGAAGAAGGCCTGAAAAAGAGGTTTCAGAACAATAAAAAGATAAATGAAAAAATCCCTTGTATTTCAGGACTGGTGGAAAATGAGAAGATTTCACCCTCAGCCGCCGCTGATATGCTCTTGTCTTATCTGTAAATAAAAAAAATCCTGAGTGAATCATCAGTCTTTTTGCCCCAGGATGAGAAAAACGTTTCTTTTAAAAAAAAGATCGTTTTCTTTAAAAGAAAAATATTTTTTAACGGCAGGATCCTTCAGTCCGGCATTAATCCATTGCCGGAGGGCTATGGCATCCTTTTCGCTGCGCAGGGCATGGTCAAGATAATCATTTAAGTTTAAATCAATGGTAATTTCCATGGCCGACACAATATCCACATTGTACTGCCGATACAGGTCAAGGATAAAAGATTTGGAGCATGCAGCCTTGTGGCTGGCATCCACCAGCCGTTCAAAGGATTCAAAAAAAGCATTCACTCTTTTATCATCATAGGCTGCAATATCCTGAATCGAGATTCTTCCCTGCCGTCCGCAGCATCTCTTCATTTCTCCGAATATGGAATGGTATTCCGAATAATGATGGAATGCGGATTTGGATATTACAATGGAAAATGTTTCATCCCCATGGGGTAAATCCACGGCATCACCGCATCTGAAGTCCGTGTTGGTGACCCCGGACTCCATGGCCTGTTGTTTTGCCAGGTCAAGTTGTCCAAGCGGAATACTCGGTATGGCGGACAGGTCAATATAACGATATGCAATCATGTTGACGAATGCAAGCGCGGCAAGAACGCCGAGAATAATTGCCTCCGTTCCACCATGTCCCAGACCGACATAAACACCATCATTCCATGTTTCACTTTTCTGGAGGACCACCTTGAACAGAATGTAGC
>CAZWMY010000190.1:2079-4879 GCA_964635025.1 uncultured Desulfobacula sp.
GCCAGGTCAATCATTTTTTCGGACAAATCGACTCCGGCGGCATGGCTTATGCGGTGTGCGCAAAAGATACAAAACTCTCCGCTGCCGCAGGAGATATCCAGCATTCTGTCATCGGGCGACATCCTGCAAAAATGAAAATAGGAATCTGCATAATCCTGATTTTTTGTCACGGACCAGCGGCTGAATCTCTGAGCCTGCCGATTAAATTGGACACGGACTCTTTTTTTTAAATCAGGCTCTTTCATGAGAAGCCGTCCTTTCATATTCCTCGATCAAATCATTTGACCATTGGATCATGGTGTTGAACAATTGATCGTATTGTTCCATTATCGCATTTCCCCCCATGGGAACATTTTTCAGTTCTTCCCTGTCTTTTTTCAGATTGGCGTGGCTGTTTTGAAAATATTGTCTCAGATCTCTGAGCATTTTGATGCCGTCTTCTTTGTCAACCAGATCCAGGTTGAATAAAAAAGCATTAAAATCAAAAAAAATCGGATTCGGGGTTTTGGAAAACCGGATCATCAGTTCATGGAAATGGGCATGCCCTGAATCGGTCAGGGTATATATCACTTTTTCAGGCATATTGCCGTCTTTAACCGTTCCGGTTGTAAGATAGCCTTTTTCAGCTAATTTTTTTAAATTCTGATATATGGTCGGTGATCCGATTTTCATCCAATTTTTGAGTCTGATATACTCAATCTGCTTATTCATTTCATATGCATTCATGTCTTGTTTTTTTAAAATTCCAAGAATGATCAGGTTGACTGCGGACATGCAAACTCCTTTTTATTGATGGGTTGGTTATTCACAATGGTTTCATTTTTCAGCCAGTGCAGGTTTTTTTATAAATTTTTTCGGATGGTTCATAAATGTTTTATAGATCTTATAATAATCCGTGTCCTCATAATCTATGGATTCGATTTTCGGCTTATCAAAACTGTAAATTTGCGAATCAGGACACGCCAGCAGCAAGGGGGAATGGGTTACAATAATGAACTGGGCGTGGCCCAGCCGGCTTATTTTTATCAACAGATTCAAAAGTTCAATCAAAGAAGACGGCGATAAAGCTGTTTCAGGTTCATCCAGAAAGTATAATCCCTTTATACTGTAGCGGGATTGGAAATACGACATCAGGGATTGGCCATGGGATTGGGTGACCAGAGATTTTCCGCCGAAATAATTGAACATCTTGGCGTCACTGACAGCCCATTCCTCAAGATTTTTTGCAAAGTGTGAAAAAATCTGAGACCCGAAAAAAGAACCGGGGACAGGATTATCCTGCCATTGAACTGTAATGGATTTATAGAGATCCTCTTCGTAGGGGTTCGGTTCATATCTTAGGCCTGAATCATCCTGCCAGATATGGATTCCGCATTTAACAGCAAGGGCTTTAAGCAGGGTTGATTTGCCCGTGCCGTTTTCGCCGCAGAAAAACGTAATGGGTGTGTTAAACCGGATTTTACCCGTATTTTGAAATATTTCCAGATTAAAGGGGTAGTAATCAAGCACAGGAAATTTGTCTGAATGGATATTCACCTGTTGTAAATAAATCAATCTTATTCTCCTTTTGGTCTTGTCGGCGGTGTTTTTTTTGGCATAGTAGTATGGACCATACCATTATGTCAATTTTTTTTTCTGGGCCAATCTGATTTCAGTTTTCCCAAAGGATAGAACATTTCAAGAATTTACCGGTTTATTTTTTCCGGGAATGACCCTGTACAATATCGTAGAAACTCATTTGCCAAGGATTGTTGTTGACCCGGATAATATATTGAAAAGCAGAAGGAAAAATAATATAGTAAAATTTCATTAAATACGGGGGTGAACCGTCCAACCCGGCGGCTACTCCAAAAACAACAAGGATATAAGATGAAGATACATGAATATCAGGCAAAGGAATTGTTCAGAAAATTCAATATTCCGGTTGCCGGAGGCGGCGTGGCGTTTTCAAAAGAAGAGGCAGTTAAGATTGCAGACAGCCTTGGCGGATTCCCGGTGGTTGTAAAAGCGCAGATTCATGCCGGTGGCAGGGGAAAAGGAGGGGGTGTCAAGCTTGCGGCAAACCCGGAACAGGTTGCAAGCATCACGGATCAGTTTCTCGGGATGACCCTTGTCACCCACCAGACCGGGCCCGAAGGCAGGGTTGTCCGGAAAGTCCTGGTTGAAGCCGGTCAGAGTATTGAAAAAGAGTATTATTTAAGTGTCTTGGTCGACCGGAAGACTGAAAAAATTGTGATTATGGCAAGCCAGGCAGGGGGAATGGATATTGAGAATGTGGCTGAAAAAACCCCTGAGAAAATCATCAAGGTCTATGTGGACCCGCTTCTCGGCATCCAGGGATATCAGATGCGGGAAGTCGGATTCGGTCTTGGCTTTCCTGCTCCTGCCTTGAAGCAGCTGTACGGGCTGCTGTCCAATCTGTATAAATTTTTTGTGGAATATGATGCCTCCCTGGTGGAAATCAATCCTTTAATTCTTACATCAGCCGGTAACGTCCTGGCCCTGGATGCCAAAGTGGATTTTGATTCCAATGCCCTGTATCGGCATCAGGATCTCCTGGAATTAAGGGATTTGTCAGAAGAAGACCCCATGGAGGTGGAAGCATCCCGATACAGCTTGAATTATATCAACCTGGACGGGAATGTGGGCAATATTGTCAATGGCGCAGGCCTTGCCATGGCAACCATGGATATCATCAAGAATGCCGGGGCCAAGCCTGCCAATTTCATGGATGTGGGCGGCGGCGCCAGCGCCGAACAGGTGGAAAACGGCTTTCGGACCAGCCTGGCAGGCGCCAAGG
>CAZWMY010000191.1:0-4839 GCA_964635025.1 uncultured Desulfobacula sp.
CCCATTGGCAATTTTCTCACTAAACCCGGTACACAAAATCACAGGGATATCCGGGCGCACTTTTTTCATTTCTGTGACAATTTTATCTCCTGTCAATTCCGGCATTGTCATATCCGTTATGACCAGATCAAAATCATACGGGGATTTTTTGAAACATTTCAGTGCCTCAGTGCTCATATTGTGCGAGGTCACATTATAGCCAAATCGGGTCAAGACCTGTCCAACAATATTCAAAATCGGTTTTTCATCATCAATAAGCAGAATTCTTTCATCCCCGTTTAACTGAGCTATAGATATTGTTTTCATATCCGCCCCCTCATTTTTTTTAATAATTTTCGGCAAATATACAGAAAATGAGGAGCCTTTGCCGACCGTGCTTTGTGCAATAATTTCACCATGAAGATTTTTTACAATTCCATGTACAACAGCAAGCCCCAGACCAGTCCCTTTCCCACGGGGTTTTGTTGTAAAATATGGTTCAAATATCCGCTTAAGAGTATTCTGGTCCATACCCGAACCTGTATCGGAGATGGTCAAACAGACATAATGTCCCGGTTCCAGCCCGAAAACAGGCAGAGCATCATCCTGTTGAACGATTTCCTCAAGAGTGATAGAAAGTTCTCCCCCGTTTTCTTCCATGGAATGCGAGGCATTGGTAACCAGGTTCATTAAAATTTGATGAATCTGGGTCGGATCAGCCATAATCATTCCGACTTCTTTGGGAATAGTGCTAATGATTTTAATAGTGCTCGGCAATGATGCCCTGGCAAGTTTTAAAACCTCTTTTATAATGAGTTGTATTTTTAATGGCTTGTAATCTTGCTCGGTTTCCCTGCTGAATGTCAGGATTTGCTGAACCAGGTCTTTGGCACGCAACGCACCATCAAGTATTGCCTGTAATTGGTGTTTGACAGGACTTTTATCTGGCAAGTCATGCATGATCATTTCAGAAAAGCCCAAGATAGGGAATAAAATATTATTAAAATCATGGGCAATACCGCCTGCAAGAGTTCCAATTGCCTCCATCTTTTGAGACTGACGAAGCCTTGCTTCCATTTCTTTGCGTTCATTTTCAAGCCTGATTCTTTTATCAAGTTCATCCTTCATGCTGTCAAACAATTTTGCATTATCAATTGCAAGGGTTGCAAGTTCAGCAAATTGCTCCAGAACTGA
Source organism: uncultured Desulfobacula sp. (assembly GCA_964635025.1). GTDB lineage: Bacteria > Desulfobacterota > Desulfobacteria > Desulfobacterales > Desulfobacteraceae > Desulfobacula. The sequence goes on from CAZWMY010000191.1 coordinate 1,174, forward strand.
TAAGGCATTTGGTGGTATCAAGCTCCCTTTTTGATTATGGCTTAATACCATTGCCCCTTCAATTTTTGATCCGGAAGTTAACGGCACACCCATGGCAGATGTGATAAAATCAAATTGATGATTTTTGGTTTTTCCGATCCAGTTTTGATATTCATCAATTACAAGAGGTTCACCTGTTTCCCAGACCTTGCCTGCTATTCCTTCACCAACATTGAATTTGATTCCTTTCAGAGGCAGATATTTCCCACAGGCAGCCTTGATCTCTAAAATGTTTTGTTTTGAATCATAAATATGCAGGAATCCATCAGGTATCTGGGTTAAATTCGAAGCCCGAACGATTATTGATTCAAGAACCTGGGACAGCTCCAATCGACTGAACATCCCTAATGCTGTTTCATGAAGGGCTTCCATATATTCATTTTTCTTTATCAGTTCTTTTTCTATCTTATTTTTATTCTCTATTTCATTTATTAAAGAATCCATAGTCATTTGAAGGTCTACGGTTCTGGCCCTCAATTGATCTTCCGATTCCTTCAGGGTTGATGAAATTTCCCACTGTTTAAATCTTTGATATGCCTGTTCCGATAGCTGGTTTGCAATTAAGTACAGACACTGACTGATATCTTTGAATTGATTAAAAGACATGACCGTCACTTCATTTAATGCTTTAGAAAATTCATCTTGATCTGCCCCGATTGTTTTTGCGTATTCCAATACCTTTTTGACATCGGTCTTTTCATTTCTCACCTGACCGATAAGCCAGTTCGCAATGTGATTTCCTGCTACATTAATACTTGCGCCGGCATCCCATAAACCTCCACTCAGACAAGCCTGGATAATGGGCCCATCCGGATTATACTGTCCAATCACAGCATCTGACTGGATACAATTGGATAATCCTTTTTCAGTCTTTCGAATAATATTTTTGCATAAATTACAAAAATTACTGGGCTCTGTAATAGGGCGACCATCAGGATATGTTATAATTGAAGCTACTCCCGTTGCGCTGGCAAAAGAATCCTGGATCTTCTGGAGTTGATCCAGATCAAAAAGCTCTTTAAAAGAAAGAATAGATGTCATGGTTGGCCTCGCTTATCTGCAAACCCCGTGTAAACAAACTGTTCAAGATTGATTATTCTGCCGATCCCCATGACATCGTGCATATATTTCTGGATTACATCAAAATCTTCAATAACCGGATATAGATCATCCATCTTTATGGCCATGGGTTGAGAAAAAACCCTTTGAAGAACCTCAGGTTTCAAACCGATAGTTCCGTCCGGATCAAGAAATTTTACACCAATATGTGATGCCCTTATTTTGTCATTTTCAATATAATCACCGGTTTCCATCAGAAGAGATACAAACTCCTGAGCTGCGTCAGGAAATTTATTCATAAAATCATTCTGCATGGCAACAATACAGCAAGGATGATTCTTCCATTTTGAAGAAGAAATAAATTCAAGATTGCCGATGTTGGAAATGATAGCTTTGGTGGCAATGGGTTCTGCCACCATAAACCCCGCAACATCTTTATTCTCTTGCATGATCCCCGGCATTTTTATAGGCGGCACCACCTCAAATCTCACATTGATGGCTTCTTTTCCTGGCACTCCGGGTTTTAGGCCCAGTTCCCTTAAAAATTGATGGGCCAGCATGTGATGTACAGACATCTTATGGGGGATATCCACAACCTTATACTTGTAAAAACTCTGCAAGGAATCAAACCGGGGATCATAATTCCTGCTGCGTACGAATGTGCTGCCATTCTTATGGGCCAGCAGGACAAGTTTTATGGGTGAATTATAAGCAAACAGATCCATGGCAATTGGAGCCAGGACAAAGGCGCAATCAATTTGACCATTTTCCAGACCCTCCTGGATGGGGTTCCATCCCGCTTGTTTCTCCGTCTTTAGATCAAAATATTTTGGTGTCACTTCACCATTTTCAATCCTGTGCCTAAGGGCACCCAGGACCAGATGATCTGTAATCTGTATATGAGCCACGGTTAACTCGACTCTATTGTCAACCATCTTTCTGTGTTTGGTATTATCAACTTTTTTTACTTCAGGGGCGAATGCTTTGATTATTCCAGCCTTTATCTGTTCGGCATCAAACGGTTTGGGGACATGGCCGTTGCCACCGGCTTCCATTATAGCAATCTGCTGGCCTTTATCTGCCTGGGCGGTTGCCATGATAAAAGGAAGCTTTTTATACTTTTCCTGGCTTCTTAACCACTGCAAAAATTCAAGACCATCTTTTATTGGCATATTCCAATCGCTGATGACAAGATCAGGGTTTTCTTCCTCTACTTTTTTAATGCCATCATCACCGTTGACAGCGGTTACAATGTTCTCAAATCCCGCTTGTTTTAAAATCTGTTTAAACATAACGCGCATGGTTCCGGAATCATCTGTAACCAAAATTTTAATATTCGGATCTACTGCCATTACAACACTCCTTGACTGATATATATGAGTTCTAAAAAATATTGGTTGATCAGAGACTTTTCACTGAAATAATTATTCTGATCCATATATCCCTTTTTGATCCTTTAATGAAAGGCTCTCTATTTCCTGAAATATCATTTATTCTGATAACCACTCGGTAAAACTGTTGTCAGGGGGTGTGCGAGTCCGGTAAGACTCTCAGACAACCCCACAAAAAAATAGCCCCCTGGTTTTAATGCCTCGCAAAGACGGTTTACAACCCTTTGTCTTGTCGGGGTATCAAAATAAATCATTACGTTTCTGCAAAAAATAATATCAAATGTATCCACCGGACAATCCGACAAGAGATTAAATTTTGCAAATGTTACCAATTTTTGAACCGCTGGTTTCACCTTGACAAAGCCCTTCCATTGATCTTCACCCTTTTGAAAATAGGTACGCAAGAGGGAAAGTGGGACTTCCTTGACCCGGTCCTGGGGATAAATAGCCCGGCGGCCAAGATCCAGCATGGAATCCGAAACATCAGAGGCAAAGATGTTGAATGAAAATGAGTGGGCCAGTAATTGAACCGCTATGGAATAGGCTTCTTCCCCGCTGGAGGATGCCGCACTCCATATCTTTAAGGGTTTTTTACTGTCCAGCGTGTTGATGATATATTCGCAATGTTTGTTTTCTCTGAAAAAAAAGGTATGATTGGTTGTGGTGGCATCAATAAATTCATTAAACTCATCTCGATCGTTCGACATCAGATTGATATAGTCAGAAACAGAGGATATGGCCTTTTTGCGCATTCTTTTGGAGAGTCTCGCGACCAGCAGATTGTATTTCTTTCCATCGAGAACAATGCCGGTTTCTTTATAAACAATTCTGGAAAGTTTTTGATGCTGTTCAGGGCTCAGTCGGGTTTCAGATGCCATAAAAAGATTCCATTGAATTTATATTTACATTGCTTCCAAAAGGGATACGGCCTTTCCGGCAATACCGTTGATATCCAGAACATAATCGGCAGCCCCTAAAGCAATGGCTTCCTTTGGCATGCCGAAAACAACACTTGAATTTTCATCCTGGGCAATGTTCACGGAACCTGCGTTTTTCATTTCCAGCATTCCCGCTGCCCCGTCTTTACCCATGCCGGTCAGGATAATACCAAGGGCATTAGCCCCGGCATATTTGGCCACGGATTTAAAAAGCACATCCACGGCAGGCCTCTGGTAAT
>CAZWMY010000192.1:0-4808 GCA_964635025.1 uncultured Desulfobacula sp.
TGATCGAAGGAAAAGAAGTGAAAAACAAGGATGCCCTGAAGAACCCGGAAGCCCTGGACTTTTTCGGCAATATTGCTGAGCTGAAGGAATAGCTGCTTCTCCTTTTCTTTACCATGAAGATCATGAAGGACATGAAGTTTTTTTGTTCCTTCATGATCTTCATGCGCTTCAAGGTGAAACCTTTTTGCCCTTTATTTTCTTTACATGGTTTTCCTCCCAAGACCCCATCACTTTTCCGGGAAAAAATCCATTAGAAAAACGGATAATAAACTGCTACAACATGACACGGTAAAATTGTGAGAGTGAGCCGCAAAGTTAGCATAGAAAGGAACATAAATGAAAACCAAAAAATTATTAAAAATAGCAGAGACTAAACTGCTCAAGGTGACAAACCGGCCGGACATCATTATGCAAAGCGGGCAAGGGCTGAACCTCATTGATACTGAAGGAAATGTTTACCTGGATTTCATCGGCGGATGGGCCGTGAACTGTCTGGGGCATTCGCCCAAAGTGATTTTTGATGCTCTTGCAGAGCAATCGAAAACCCTCATCAATGCAAGCCCTTCTTTTTACAATGCGCCCATGCTGGAATATGCGGAATTGCTGACCCGGAATTGCTGCCTTGACCGGGTGTTTTTTACTTCCACCGGGGCGGAAGCCAATGAGGGGGCCATCAAGCTGGCCAGAAAATACGGCAGTAAATTCAAGGATGGCGCATCGGACATTATCACCACCCTTCGCGGGTTTCATGGAAGGACGCTCACCACCATGTCTGCCAGCGGCAAAGAAGAATGGGAAAAGCTGTTTGAACCCAAAACCAGAGGGTTCATCAAAACCATGTTCAATGATATTGAATCGGTCAGGAAAGCCGTCACAAAAAACACCTGCGCTATTATGATTGAACCCATTCAGGGCGAAGGCGGGGTTCATGTTGCAACTGAAGATTATGTCAAAACACTGCGGCAATTATGCAATGATGAAAATCTCCTTCTTATTTTCGATGAAATTCAAACCGGTATGGGCCGGACCGGAAAGCTTTTCTGTTACGAGCATTACGGTATCGAACCGGACATCATGACCCTTGGCAAAGGGATCGGCGGGGGTTTTCCGCTTTCGGCATTACTTGCAAAAGAAAGATTGAATATTTTTGATCCTGGTGATCAGGGCGGCACTTACACGGCCCAGCCTTTGGCCATGGCTGCCGGGATAGCAGTGCTTAAAGAACTGCAGGATAAAAACCTGGTTGCCCATTGCAGGAAAATGGGGGATCTGATCATAAAAAGGCTGACCGAACTGTCAGAGCACTATGAAATTGAGAATATCCGGGGAAAGGGACTGTTGATCGCATTTGACCTAAAAAAAACAAAAGGAGCTGATTTTGTAAACAAATGCCTGAAAGACAAGCTTTTGATCAATTCTCCAAAGGAAACCGCCATCCGGCTGATGCCGCCGCTGGTGGTGAATGAAGCTGAAATTGAAAAAGCAATATCCATTTTTATAAACAATCTTGCTGAAAAATGAAAACTATATGCATGCAACAGAATCAAACATAAAAGCGCATTATCATTCGGACAATCTGCTGCAAAAGATAAAGGCTGCCTTGCAAAGATCGGGAAAAAATCTTTCCCGCCTTGAACTAAAAGACCTTGCCCCGGTTGACCAGCTTCACACAGGCGGGGCTCAGGCAAGCATTGCGCTTTTTAAAAAGGCTGGGTTTTTGCCGGATGAAACGGTACTGGATGCAGGCTGCGGTATTGGCGGGTCTTCCAGACTCTTGGCCAAAGAATGCCGATGCCGGGTAACCGGAATTGATCTTTCCGGTGCTTTTATCGAATGCGCCGCGCTTTTGACACAATGCACCAATCTTGAAGAAAAGGTCAGGTTCCAGGAAGGCTCTGTGACCTCCCTGCCCTATGAAGACCAATCTTTTGATGCGGTCCTGTGCCAGCATATTCTCATGAATATTGAGGATAAAGCCGCTGCTGTAAAAGAATTTGACCGGGTACTGAAACCGGGCGGAAAGCTGGTCCTCCATGAAATCACCAGAGGGGCGGGCAGCAGCGTGGGCTACCCTGTTCCCTGGGCGTCAAACGCATCTCTGTCCTTTCTTGAGCCCTGGGAGGCCCTTGCCGGAATCATTGAACAGGCAGGGTTTAAAATTGATTTTGTTTCTGATGAGAGTATAAACGCCGGTATATGGTGGGAGAAGGTGAAAAAAGCATCGGAAACGCACACCCCAAGCCAAGATTCCCTGGGGCCGGGAATTGTTTTCGGAGATAATGCCCGTTTTTTCGGGCAAAATATGGCTGCCAATTTTAAAAATAATGCCATATGTCTTATCGAAGCCCTTTTCAAAAAAGAAAAGGATGATTAAAGTCATAGATCATGAACTTGGAATAAGGGAGAAAAATGAAAAAATATATAATTGCCGCAATTTTGTTCTCAGGACTTTTTTTTCTTTCAGGCTGTGTGATGATGGGTATGGGAAGGGATGATGACCGCGATGACCGCTATCATGACAGATCTTATCATCGACAAGGCCCGCCGCCCCACGCACCTGCCCACGGATACCGTCACAGACATCATGACGGTCATGACCTTGAATATGATTCGGAAATAGGGGTTTATATTGTCATCAGGGTGCCCAACACTTATTTCATAGATGACCACTATATCCGGATGACTTCAGAGGGAAGATGGATTGTGTCTGCAAGTCTTGATGGCGGCTGGCGAATTGCGGACAGGGATGATGTGCCCTATAGGCTGAAAGAGCACAAAGAAAAATATAAACACAAGAAAAATAAAAGATCACATGACAATGACGACGATGATTAGATCATTTATCCATAAGGAGGCTCCATGATTTCACAGAAACTGCAGGACGCATACAACCAACAGATAAACCGTGAATTATTTTCCGAGTATCTTTACCTTTCCATGGCAGCATATTTTAACTCAGCCGGGTTAAAAGGGTTTGAAAATTTTTTTCTGGTTCAGGTCCAGGAAGAACGGCTGCATGCCATGAAAATGTATGAATTTGTCAATGACCGTGGGGGGAGGGTTTATTTAAAGGCCCTTGAAACCCCTAAAACAGAATTCAAAAATGCCCTTGAAATCTTTGAAATGGCCCATGATCATGAAAAACTGGTTTCAAAACTGATCAATGATCTGATGGATCTGGCCATCAAAGAAAATGACCACGCGGCAAAAAACCATCTTAACTGGTTTGTTGAAGAACAGGTGGAAGAAGAATCCTCCATGGAAACCATTGTGAACAAATTAAAACTCATCGGCGGAGAAGGCCACGGCCTTCTGATGCTGGACAATGAACTGGCCCAGCGGGTGTTCACCCCGCCGCCGGCAAAATAAAAACCAGAATTTTTAAAGAAAAAAGGCTGATTCCCTTTATCAATAAAGGGGATCAGCCTTTTTATGCAAAATATCTATAAATTATCCGAGAAATGCCGACAATTGATCTTTAAAAATTTTCCCGGTAATATTTTCAATCATTTTATCTATCTTTTTGCCTGCATTTTCAATTGCACTATAGAGTGATCTTTCTTCTCCTCGGTTTTCATCCGGATTCCCAAGGTGGTGCCGGAAGAGTTTATCAATGGGTTTTTGAGCCTTATCCACTATCTTTTCATCAAGGTTTTCAATCATTTTAGACATCTTTTCAATAAAATTGCCCGGATTTACTGAGGTTTTTGTTTTTGTTTCCGATGTTATTGAATAGGATGTTTCATAGGAAATATCAGCGGAATAGGCGGCAATTGAATCATATCCCCCCATGGAAAGAGCAGCGCCAACAGCATCCTCCATATCCCCTTGGGTCATTTCCGAGATAATTTTATCAATCCCTTTTACAATGGCTTCAACATCTTTAAGCTCTTCTCCACTTAAATCCCCTTGAACGGAAAAGCTAAAGCTTTCTCCTGAAGCCAGGGTGATTTCTCTTTGGTTCTGCGTCATCATCACTTTTCCGGCATCGGTTTGCAAAACCCCTTTGCTGTTATAAAGGAAAGCGTCAAGTTTTGAATAGGTATTGGATGAAAGGGTCACCAGATCTCCTTCCCTTGTTTTGATGGTCAATCCGGCATCAAGACTCTCATAAGCGCTAATAGACTGCCGTTTCACATAACTTGAAAATTGAGAATCGGACAAGGTGCTCTGATAAGGGGAAGCCCCCGCTGCTAAAAGCTGACTATGTACACTGCTCATATCGTTTCTCCTTAAAGAAAAGGGATGGGTAGTACGACCCTGATGGTATGCTTATCGGCAGTCAACAAAAATTAATTTAAATAAATATGTTATGGCCCCGCGTTTATTGATATAAATTCACATGGATTCTTTTTTGTTTACAAAAAAAAAGTTTTTATCCCTTTCCATTGAAAGCCGGAGCAGGCAGATTGTGGCATGGCTCTCCGGATTCTATCATAAATTGACCACCAACCGGGTAACCCAAGGATCTTTAGAACTTTATACCCGGCAATACAATCAAATTCTCGATTGGGCCGGAATGGAGCCTTTTATCCCACCTGGTACAGACAATATCAGATTATGGATTGAATGCATTTCAGACCGGATTCATCTTCACCGTTCGTTCGCAGGGAAAATCCTTCGGGACTATGACCTGCTTGAACCCGTTTGGAAAGACGGTGCCGGATCATCCCCAGCCTTGCCGGATATCAACTGCCATATTGCCCTTGACGGGATAAGAAGCCTTTATAATGTGGGCTCCATTTTCAGAATATGCGAGGCTGCCGGGTTTTCCCCCGTCATTCTTGGCAACACCCTTGTGAAGGCTC
>CAZWMY010000193.1:0-4706 GCA_964635025.1 uncultured Desulfobacula sp.
GGCAGATTTCATGTATAGAAAAAATTGCAGTTACACAGAATTATTTACAGGCTCAAAATCCCACTTTTTTTCTCGTCCAAAAAACCAGGAAAAATTTGATCAACAATGAAGTGGATTCTGCGTTTGACCCCGGTAGCTATGCCAACCAGTTTTCGTCTTTGCCGGACAAGCAATCGTAAATTCCAATAGATGCCGGTTTGTGCAGGAGAACAGTTCCCTTTGCAATTGAGAAGCATTTTACAGACCCCCAGTAAATCCAGAATATCTGTGCTTGCCTGTTTGTTGTCACGATGCTTCTTTGCATCACATGCATTTACTCCGGCAACCATCCAATTGTCTGAACGTAAAGCTGCAATGAAATTATCAGCATAGGCGCCACAGTCCTCACCTCCGAAAAAAACATGCTGACGGTTAATGCCACGACGTCGATAGGATTTTTTAACTTGCTCCATCAAATAATTTTTGCCTTCTAGTGAATTCTTGATCGAAAATGGTTTTCGTAGGATATCACCATTGCCGCTGCAAAACATAACAACATGATCTTTTTTTGCATAATCCATCGGGATGCACATCACTTTATTCCTGTCCCCTGCAGACTCAAAAAGGTTGAGGATCTCTTCGCTTTGGTTCCGATAAATGTTTTTCTTTTTCATGCCCCCCTCCGTAAATTTTTCAACTGCTTGATTGCAGATTGATCCTAAAACGCTATCATCGATTAATTCGAATGATTCTTTTAGGGGGGAACTCCTCCTTTCAATGGTATTTTAAACTGTTGCTGCTAATGCCAAACATTGAATATCAAGAAATAGATATCGTACCAATATAATTGTTTGAATCCAAAAAAATGAAGGCTCCCGGATAGTTTTATTTTTACCATCCAGGAGCCGAAATGACGCAAAGAGTGACTTGGCAGGGCCAAAAAAAAGCTGGCCCTGCCTTTACAGAAATCTCATTTCACAAGATCCGAGAGCACCATTACCGTCCAGTAAGGTGCCAGCATCAGAATGATGATTGAAATGATATAGGCAGGCATATAGTAAAGGCTTCCCTTAAATACCGTGCTGAGCGGGATATAATCGGCCATGGCCGCCACGCAAAAGCAGCAAATGCCCACCGAAGGCATGATGGACCCCATGTTGGTGACGATGCAGACCACCTGACCAAACCAGACCGGGTCATAGCCCATGGCCATGACAATGGGATAAAATATGGGCAGGGAGATGAGCAGGAACGCCAGGGCATCCATAACACAACCGCCGATGATATAGCAGGCAATGATTATGGAAAACACCACCCAATGCGGCAATGCCATGGCACTGATCATGGAAGCAGCCTCAAAGGGCAGCCGGGTCAACGCCAAAAATCTTCCAAAGACTGTGGCGCCGGCCAGGATCATAAAGACCAGGCAGGAAATGCGAAGGGTTTCGGAAATGGATTTGAGAAAGCTTTTCCATGACAGTTTTCTGCGGATCAGACAAATGCCAAGACCCAACGCACAGCTTAAGGCAGCCGCTTCAGTTGCAGTGACCACACCAATAAAAAGCGCAAACATGATAATGACAAACAGGACAAAGATGTCAAAGATTGCCGGAAGCGCTTCCATCCTTTCTTTCCAGGTGCTCTTTTTGGCTTTTGGACCCCATTCCGGATGAACGGTGCAGATATAAAAAACCGTGGCGGCAATGGCTGCCGTCAGAATGGCGCTGGGAATCACATTGCCGAAAAAGAGTTTTCCAATGGATTGGCCGGTGTATAAGCCATAAATGACAAGAACAATACTGGGAGGAATCAGAACCCCGAGGGTTGATCCGGCAGCAACGGCCCCGGCATTGACCATGGGGTGATACCCGTATTTTTTCATTTCAGGGATGGCAACGCTGCTCATGGTGGCGGCCGTGGCGGTGTTGGAACCGCTGATGGCGGAAAATGCGGCACAGGCCATGATGGTAGTAATGGCCAGCCCGCCCCGAAAATGCCCGAACCATTTGTAGGTCGCCTCATACAGGCTGTTATTATACCCTCCGAAATGAACAAATTCCCCCACCAGGATGAACATGGGGATAACCGTGAGGCCGTAATTGGAAAAAATACCCCACAAATCCGGTCCGATCATGCCAAGTGCCCCGGTAAAGGACGTTACATAGGAAATGCCTAAAAAACCCACTATCATCATTGTAAATGCTGCGGGAATTCTGAATAAAAACAGTACGGCGAACATCACGCCGATGCCGATAATCCCGACGATAGGACCACTCATGATATTTCTCCGTCTTCTTTTTGGGTCACCGTATTAATAAGATCGATAATAAGGGTGATGGATAAACTCACAAATCCGATTGCAACAAGATAAACAAAAGGATAATAGACAATCTTCAGGGTTTCCGAAACTTCGCCGGAAGCTGCAATTCTGGTTCCCCATCTGAATAACACAAAGCTGATGATAAGGAAAAAGACAGTAGAAACAGCATACCCGATCACATCCACCACTTTTTTAAGCCATGCCGGATATCGGTCGGTCACTATATCCACGATAATATGGCTTTTTCTCATCTGAGTGTCCCCCAGGGCAAAGGCGGTCACGATAGCGCCCAAAAACGCTACGATTTCGTATGTTCCCCGGTAAGGCATGGAGATAAGTCTCAGGCAGACGTTGATTGAAGCAAGGCTCATTAATGCGAGGACCGCAACCCCTCCTATGACAATAGGCAGATTATAAATGCCCTTGAGCATTTGTTTTAAAATATGCATTTTACCTCAATATTTCTTTTATTGCATATTACCCCCTCGGAAAAGAGGGGGTAAGCGTCGGTTACGGTTTATTTTGCAGGCACATCATATTTTGCTTTCAGGGCCATCACATCTTTGATGATCTGATCGCCGGGCAGGCCTTGTTCGGTGACTCTCTTTATATAAGCGTCAATGATGGGTTGCAGCATTTTGGGGATTTCTGCCGATTCTGCTGGCGGAAGGGTATGGATCTGCAGGTTGGCTTTTTCCTTTGACCAGTCAATGGCTTCTTTTACATGGTTGTCCACGTAATCAGCCGTCCACTGGCTTTGTTCTTTGGAAAGGCCGTCAATGACTTTTTTTACATCGTCGGGAAGCGCATTGTATTTATCAAGGTTCATCACCACACCAAAAGAAACTACAAATAAATTGGCCATGGTTACATTGGGAGTGTAAGCAGCAAAATTAAAATCTTTCAGGACTTCCATGGAAGATACATTTCCCTTGACGGTTCCTTTCTGAAGGGCTTCCGGTGTATCGGACTGCGGCATGGCAATGGGAATACCGCCGAGATTTTTAACAATATCAGCCTGTGTTCCGCCAACTCTGAGTTCCATTCCTTTAAGGTCTGCTATTGATTTTACAGGTTTTATCGTCATGAAATTTGCAGGGGGGCAGGTAAAAAGAGCAATGACTTTTACTTTTTCAAACTCTTTGGGTTTATATTTTTCAACAAGGTCATAAAGCGCCATACTTGCTGCTTTGGCACTTGAAAACCCCAAAGGAAGGTCAAGGGCTTCGGATACCGGAAACCGGCCAGGCTGGTAACTCATGGCAAAATTACCAATATCGGCAACACCGGAAATAACGCCATCAAAAATATTTTTTGCAGGCAACAGGGTTCCGCCGGGAAACGTCTGGATATCCACTTTACCATTGGTTCTTCCCTTTACTTCTTTGGCCCATCTTTCCATCTGGACGCAGGGGAATGTGGATGCAGGCGGAAAATTTGCATAGGTCAGCTTGATGGGATCAGCAGAAAAAACCAGCGACGGGATCAGCGGTAACATCATGACTACAGCAACCAGAAGAACAGTAACTATCCGAATTCTTTCTTTAAAACTTCGTTTCATGTTTCTCTCCTCTTAAAAATTAGGTTATGGTCTACCGTACTGCCAACTCGTATACCGTATACGGTGTACAATTGTCCCCTGTCAAGTATTATTTTCCAGAGAAGAATTCATTTTTATTTATCGGCTGTAACTTTTTTGTAACTCCCTTGTGCTATGGCAGAAAGATCTCAAAAAGGGATCAGGGTTATGTTTAATAATTCTTAAGCCAAGGAGGCATATTCAGATGAAACTCAATCGAAGAGACTTTATCAAAATTACCGGTGCCACGGCCGCCGGCATTGCCGTCAGCGGTCTCGGGTTTGACTTAAAACCGGTCAAGGCCCATGCCGGAATGCTCAAAACCCGGTATGCAAAGGAGACCACGAGCATCTGCTGCTATTGCGCAGTGGGATGCGGAATCATCGTCCACACCAGTAACCGGGGGGACGGAAGGGTCATTAATATTGAAGGTGATCCGGATCATGTGATCAACCAGGGAGCACTCTGCCCCAAGGGATCATCCATAAAACAGCTGACGGAAAATGCAAATAGGCTCACAGAACCCATGTACCGGGCGCCCAATTCCGACAAATGGCAGAAGGTATCCTGGGACTGGGCACTTACACAAATCACGGACCGGGTGAAAAAAACCCGGGATGCAGGTTTTGAAACCGTTAATGCCAAAGGCCAGACCGTCAACCGGACCACCCGGATGGCATCGGTGGGCTCGGCCGCCATGGACAATGAAGAATGCTGGACCTATCAGGCCTTGATGAGGTCTCTCGGGCTTGTCTATATCGAACACCAGGCCAGGATCTGACACAGCGCAACTGTAGCGGCTCTGGCAGAGTCGTTTGGACGCGGTGC
>CAZWMY010000194.1:0-4694 GCA_964635025.1 uncultured Desulfobacula sp.
TGTTGAGGACATCTCTTCTGTAGCCGAAGCCACCACTGTGACATTGGTGGAGGTCTGCTCCATGGCTGCTGCCACGGAATTCATATTGCCGCTCATCTGGGTGGTTGCGGCTGCCACAGCACCAGCCCGGTCCGAGACCTGCTGGGTATCCCGGGACATCAGGGCGGACAGTTCTTTGAGCTGAGCCGAGGCCTTGTCCAGCTCAAGGGTATCGGCACTGATTTTTCCGATCATGGTCTGGAGTTTTTCCACAAAGATATTAAAATAGCCTGCCATCTGCCCCAGTTCATCCTTGCTTCCGACTTCCAGCCTTACCGTGAGATCCCCTTCACCGTCGGAAATATCTTTGAGCATGGCCGATGCCCGCTGAATCGGCCGCACAATTGCATTGGCGATCAGGAGGGCAATCCCGATAATAATAAAAACGGTTATAAGTGAGACTATGAAAATGGTTTTACGAAGACTGAAAACCGATGAAAGGACATCGACTTCGTCAATGGTCGTATGAATCGCCCAGCTCAACCCCTTCACCATAACGGGTGCATAACTGTGAATGGTCGGTTTGCCGGTGGAGCCGATTTTCCATTCAGTCCCTGTCTTTCCGGCATGACCCTTTTCCACGGACGCATCCTGGCGTTTGTCACCGATTTTACCCTTTTTCACAATCCGATCACTCCTGAGAGTGCAAACCCCATCCCGGATTCCTGTAATAAAGGTCTCACCGGTTTGTCCCAAGCCGGTTCGCTCCTGCACTATGGCATTGATGGCGGAGGACGGTATCTGAAGGGCCAGATAGCCTGACAGGCTTTTATCACTTGCCTGAATAGCGGTTACCATAAACCCTGCCTGGGCTCCCTTTGCCGGAGGATAGACTTCAAAATCCGCTATCGCAACCACATCGCCGCCCTTGGCAGCCATGTCTTCCTTTACAGCTCTGGCAAAGGCGGTTTCTTTCAAATCCCCCTGAATCAAATTCAACCCCAGATCCGATTTTTCCCTCAAATCAAAAAGAATATCCCCATTTTTCGAGATCAGTATCAGATTGTCCAATCCATTGTACTTGGCAATATCTTTCATATGGCCTTCAGACTGTCCAATGCTTTCTTGCCAGGCTTCCTTGCTTTGTCCAAAGGCCTTATCAAGGTCCAAAATTGCATTTTGAACCTGCATATCCCTGCTGGTATTCAGTAATGCCGCCTGCAGCCGGTTGAGATAATCTTCCAAATGTTTCCCTTTCAGATTCTGCACGGCTTCAAGCCTGGCAAAGGCTTCCAGAGTCAAAGAATTTGTGGCGTTTGACAGAGCAAACAAACTGATGACAACCAATGGCAAAATACCGGCTGCCAGAAAAGCAACCAAAAGCTTGATCTTGATTTTGAATCGTTTGAACATGATGTTTCCTCTTTTTGTTTGAAATGGTTCGGCTTCTTTCTCAAACCCGTAATTCTTGCAAATTGGATGCCAAACTGAAATTCAATATAAATTGCGCATCATTAGTTTTGTAAAGACAAAAAAATGTCAGCTTTTTTTTCGATTTGAAAAAAATAAAGACGGGATGGGCTGATTCAATCAGCGGGAAACAAAGTTCCCCGCTGATCTGATTTAAAAAGACATTTCAGGCTGATTAAAGCCAGATGATCTGAAGCAGGATGTGGGCTGTAAGAACAGCTGCCACGGAAAAAGGCACACTGATTTTCATGTATTCGAACAGGTTGACTTTGTGACCGTGTTTTTCCAGGATACCGCAGGCAAAAACATTGGCAGTGGCCCCAACCGGCGTGATATTGCCGCCGATGCCCGTACCGATGATCATGCCGTAAAGGAACGGCCATGCGGCAATCCCGATGGAAGCCGCAAGGCTTTTACAGACCGGGATCATCAAAATGGTATAAGGGACATTGTCCATGATGGCGGAAAAAGCCACGGATATCCAGGTTAAAAAGGCCAGAAGACCAGTGGGGTTGTCGATGCCCTTGCCCACTACAAATTTCCCGAAATCGTCCAGGAGACCGGAATTGCTCAGGGTGTGGATGACCATGAAAATGCCCACAATAAAGAAAAGGGAATTCCAGTCAAACTCGGTGATCATTTCCTTTAAATAGGATCGCCCCATATAACAGGCCACCAGACCTGAGCCAAGGCCTGCATAACCCGGCCGAAGACCAAATTCCGGGCCGATGATCAAGGTGGCCACGCCCAAGAAAAAAAGAATAGAGGGCCCTTTGGTCGCCGGGATATCTTCATGGGTTACATCCACAATTTTGTTCATCCAGCGAAATTGGAAAAGAAGGGTGGCCATGGCAACCAGAACCCCTGCCAGGGTAATGGTGCCAAGGCCGAACTTACCCAGGAACCAGTAAAAATCCATGGGCTTCATACCGGTTTCCATTGCCAGGATGATGGACGGCGGGTCAGCCACCATGGTGAGGGTGGTTACAACATTGGAGCTGACGGCAATGGCCACAAGATAATGAAACAAAGAGGATTCCATGCGTTTGCTGACGGCAATGGCCACGGGCGCCATCATCAGCACCACACCCACGTTTTCCATGAGAGCGGATAAAAATGCGGTTACGGCGCAAAGGGAGAATATAGCCCAGCGCTCGACTTTTACATGGCATAAAATGCGGTTGGCAATGAGTTCAGGCATCCGGCTTTTCATAAAAGCATAGGAGACCATCATAAATCCCCAGTAAATCCCCAATACATCCCAGTTGATGGCATTGAAAAAAGCATCGGCAGGCTTCAGAAGCCCTAAAATCATCAACAATGCCGCGGCGCCGAGAGAGGCGTAGGCAATGTTGATTTTACGGCTCAGGGCCAGGGCATAGCATACAATTGCAATGATCAGTACCAGTATCTTGTCCGTTCCGTCCATTCTTTTCTCCTGTTGGTTAATCATTATGTGTGTTCCTTCCAAAAGAAACTCGCCGACCATAAATTAAGAAACCGCACTTTGTCAAGGAAAGAGAGGAAAAATCCCTTTGGGTTTGTTTCAGTCATTGATATGGTCATTGGGATATGATAGGGTATATTCAACAGCTCACATTTTATCGGAGGCTCCTATGCAAATTTCCATTACATTCAAAAACATAAATTCTTCAGACGCCCTAAAAACGCACATTCATGAAAAATTCGAAAAATTAGACAAAATGCTTGATGATCAGGCGGATGCGCACATCGTACTGTCAGTCGAAAAATTACGCAATATTGCAGATATTAATATGACCTGCGACAAAATTAAAATTCACGCAAAAGAAGAAGCTGAGAATAACATGTATGCAGCCATTGATGCACTTTCAGAAAAGGTTAAATTGCAGATCAGAAAGTATAAGGATAAGCAGAGGCGTCATCTTTCAGGAGATAAAGAAAGTATTAAAACCAACGGAATGGCTTTAGAACCTCCCGATGGCATTGATGAATAAATCCGTGGCGGATGGAGCAGAGGACCATCCTGCACCATGAATTTGAGGATCATAACCGTCCGGCCGAAATCCTCTCTTTCCCATGAAAAAACTCTAAAACCAGGCAGATTTGGGACAAAGCATCTTGCCAAAAACACAAGGGTTTGGTATTTATGCAGGTTCCATTTGCTTGGATAAACGGTTATCTGTGTGTAATAGCGCACAGGTAATCCTGGATAGTGAATATCGTTACTAAGGCAAACAGGTGTGAATTGTTATGAAAGCATTATTAGCCCTTGAAGACGGCCGGATTTTCCCCTGCAGAAGCTTCACAGGCCCTGGTGAAGCAAAGGGAGAAGTCGTGTTCAATACCAGCATGACCGGGTATCAGGAAATCCTGACCGATCCTTCCTATTATGGCCAGATGGTCACCATGACTTATCCTTTGATCGGCAACTACGGGGTTTGCCCCGAAGATGTGGAATCCGACAGGATTCAGGTGGCTGCCTTTATCGTGAAAGAATACCAGGATTTTCCCAGCAATTACAGATCCAGGGGAACCCTTGCCGATTATCTCATCAAATCCCATGTTCTTGGGATAGAGGATCTGGATACCCGTGCCCTGACCCGCCATATCCGAAAATCCGGTGCCATGCGGGGCATCATCTCCACCTCAGACCTTGTTCCCGAATCTCTTGTGGCAAGGGCAAAAGAGATCCCGTCCATGCTGGGGAGCGATCTTGTGGGGAAAGTGACCACCAAAAAACCCTATTTCTGGAAATATAATCAGCCCGATTATATTGATATTTCAAAACTTGACGACCCTCTTATCTGGCGTCACCGGGGCAAAAAGCATTCGGTTGTGGCCCTTGATTTCGGCATTAAATACAATATCATCCGAAGTCTTGAGCGCGCCGGGTGCGAGGTCCTGGTGGTCCCGGCAAGAACCGAAGCCAAAACCATCCGGAATCTGAATCCCGAAGGCATATTCATTTCCAATGGGCCGGGTGACCCGGAACCCCTCACCTATGCTGTGGATACCATCCGGCAGCTTCTGGATGTCGTCCCTATTTTTGGTATCTGTTTGGGCATGCAGCTTTTGGGAATTGCCATGGGCGGAAAAACCATGAAAATCAAATTCGGGCACAGGGGCGCCAACCAGCCGGTGAAAAATATATCCACAGGAAAAGTTGAAATTACCTCCCAGAACCATGGATTTGCCGTGGATCTGAACACCATCGGCAAGGACCACTCCGTCATGACCCATATCAATCTGAATGAAGATTCCCT
>CAZWMY010000195.1:0-4587 GCA_964635025.1 uncultured Desulfobacula sp.
CACAGACAGCGAAATCAAAAACTATCAGCATATAACAAGATTAAGAAATCTCCGGTCCTTACAATGCAAATTCAGTTGGCGAGCAAGACAGATCGGTAATCCTCTCTTGCTCGCCAAGAAAGGAAGATGATCAGCGGAGGTGCCCATATGGACTCTGATCTTATCCACATTCCTAATATCAATTAGAACAAACCCTGTCAATCAGGGAAAACCCTTAGTTTTATTAAAAAAAGTGGCTTACTTTTTGGATCAACACAATCCGGTATATTCAATTTCGTCAGCATTTATCATCACCTGACAATGATGACAGACCATATGCGACCTCTGAATATTTCCTTTAAAAAGAAACTTATGACAATGAGGGCAACGATATACTTTTAGATTCGGATCGTTTTGAGTAGAAGGTATCAGGTCTCTGTCTTTTTTATCATCAATTATATTCCCTTTTCCAATGCTGATATCTTCTTGTCTGCTGACAGTTTTTTGATCCAGTATTCCAATTTATATGCTTCACTTTTTGAGAGATTCTCATGGATAGCCGCTAATTCAACTGGAAGCCTTGCCCTGGTATATTTTGAAGCTGTTCCCTGGTTATGTTTTAAAAGACGGGCTTCAATATCCTTGGTGACTCCGCAATACAAAGAATTATCCGAGCATTTTAATAAGTAGGCAGACCAGTCCTTCAATCCGTCTCCCCATTTATCTTATCCCTCAACTTCCCAGCAACCTTAAACGTCACAATCCTTCTTTTCTTCAGCATCATATCTTTACCGGTTGCAGGATTTCTTCCTTTCCTGGGCGCTTTTTCATTTACCTGAAATTTTCCAAAACCTGAGATCATTATATCTTCTCCGGACGCCAGGGTGGATTTCATGATTTCAATGAGGTGTTCAACTGTATCTTTAGCCTGGGAAGGCGTCAGATTAATTTTTTCTGAGATTTTTTCAATGATGGTGATTTTGGTAATGGCCAAGATGGGTGGATGCTCCTGTTTTGTATTGTTGCTTGAGAACATTGTTTTTTGTTGAATTTATTGTGATTGAGGGGATGTTGTCAAGCAATAGATAGAGGCAACTTTTTTCAAGACAATTTAAAAATTGTTTTTATCTATCTGTTTTTATTTGGTATTATACTATAAAAATTCAGAGAAGATAACAGGGGTGTGATCTTTTTTCAATTTCAATACAGATTGTTGATGACAGACCAAAAATAAGCGAAGTTAAAATTGAGAAATATTATGAATGATAAAAATGAATGAAAATCTCAAAAATCCGACTCAGGAGAAGTGTCCAACTTGTAAAGGAAAAAAGAAAATTTCCTGTAAATATTATAGCATTACAAATATTTTAAATGGGTTAATTCAAACAAAAAAAGATAAATATGCAATGGTCTCATCACGTAGGCCGCCAGCATTTCGACTTACAATCCCATGTCGATTTTGTGAGGGAACCGGATATATAGATTGGATTAATAATGTAATGCGTCAAAGATACAACAGACCTTGTTGGCCGGTTGATGATGGCTGCTTACATATTTTGTTTGCTGAATTAAGCAAGAGCCTTGAATACAAGGGATGTTCCGCAAATCCAAATTATCACAGTAATAAAGAATTTTTAAACCTTCCACATTTGATCAATTCATCCCAAGAGGGATATAACGGTTTAATAAAATTGGATGAGAGTTTTCTTAAGATGGGATTAAGAGAATTAAATTCGATTCAAAAAAGAATTCATTTCTCATTTTATAAAATATATCCAAAGTTTCCCAAAATATCAATTCCGACTGAAAAAGATATCGAAAAGGTTTTAGATCGTTTTGGCCTTTTCCAATATAAACCTGATAAGTATGCACATCTAAACGAATAGACTGATTGTTGCCGTGAATGTGTTGGGGCTTTTTGTTTTTATACGTGCATTCTCGGGGATCATACCCCGAAATTATCCCCGGTTTTATAGGGAGAGTCACTTGATGCGTTTTTTATCTGGGATGCTACAGAATCGGAATTTACAATAAAATACAGTGAAATGTGTCGGACATATCTAAGTCTCGGGTATTATTTCAGAATCTTAAAAAAGGACAGTAGTTGATTGAAAAACGGTTACAAAAAAATATAATTTTCAAATTTTGGACTCGGGAAGAATCACATTGTTTTTGCACCATCTGAACATTTATTTAGGAAGTACATAGGAAGTAGTCAGCATCTTTTAATAGGTATTTTGAGGTACTTTCAGGTACTCTCAGGTTTTTCAAAAAATTTTGTAACATTCTGTAATTATTAATTTTTGTAATGTTTTCCTGCACTTACTCAATTTGTTGTCACTCCCTTTCACGGCGACGACAGGGGTTCGAATCCCCTTGGGGACGCCACTGAAATAACAAGGCTTTCAGAGATTCTCTGAGAGCTTTTTTATTTTGGGGCTATGTTTTTATGACAGCGTCTGATTCTCAAGTCATTATAAAACTTATTGACACTTTAATGATATGATATTATTAATAAAATAGATGTCGAGAGGGATTGATTTATGGATATCTTTCCATTTATTGACATAATGGCCAAAAACTATTAGGTTTATGAGGCAAAAACATGTTGACCCAAACATCCGGCATACGCTATTTATCTGGATATCAGGCTCAACTTGATGTTTCGAATTCAGACAGATCTTCCAATCGAGAATCCCTTCCTTCTTCAAAAACTAAAGAAACCAATGACCGAGTGGATATTTCCAGCAAAGCAAAAGAAATCCAAAACGAATATCAGAGAAAAAACGCAGAATTGGAACAACGCCACAAATCTGAAACCCAACAGCTTGAAAAAGAGTATCGGAAAGAAAAAAACAAACTCGAAAATGAATTCAACCTGAAAAAACAAAGATTAGAAATAAATGTTTTTGTTTAATTGAGCCAGGTTTCTGTTTCATGACGGTCTCTCCAGAGCCTTTCGAACCCTTGCAAACATCTCCGGCAAAACCATAGGTTTTATAAGGAATCCTTTTTTTATCTATCCGGCCGATGAAACCCTCTTGTAAATATTTAAAGATCATCATACAGTGGAAGCCGCAGCAGTGAAGGTTCGCCATAATTTGAAAAGGGAAATCGGGTTTATCAAGAATGTCAGTTAACTCCAGTATGATTGAAGTTAAAAATCTTAAAAAAAAATATAACAGCCATATAGCCGTGGATGGAATTTCTTTATCCATTGCCAGGGGAAGCTGTTTTGGGCTTCTGGGGCCCAACGGTGCCGGAAAGACCACCACAGTGGAAATGATGGAAAATATTATTCCCCAGGATTCCGGAGTCATCTTCTATAAAGGGGGAGTAAGGGACAGATCCTTTAACCAGGAAGTCGGTATCCAGTTTCAGCACACGGAACTTTTGGCCTTCCTCACAGTGGAGGAAACCCTCAAGACCTTTGCCGCCTTTTATCATAAACATCTGCCCGTTGAAGAAGTCCTCAATATGTGCATGCTGGACAATATCAAAAAAAACATGAATCATAAAATTTCCGGCGGCCAGCGACAGCGGCTGCTTTTAGGGCTTGCCCTGTTAAACGACCCTGAGCTTCTTTTTCTGGACGAACCCACCACAGGGCTCTATCCCCAGGCCAGAAAACATATCTGGGAAATCATCCTGGATATCAATAAAAAAGGAAAAACCATTGTTCTCACCACCCATTATATGGAAGAGGCCGAGAGTTTATGTGATGCCATCGCCATCATGGATAACGGCCGCATCATTGAGCAAGGTTCCCCGAAAAGCCTGATAGACACTCATTGCCGGGATGAAGGTTGTGAAAAGAATTTGGAATCTGTATTTTTAAAACTGACCGGCAAGCATTTAAGGGAATAGTCCATTGAGTTTAAAAAGAATGTGGGCCCTTTTTAAGGCCAGAAATTACGAATTTTACCGGGACCGGGCAGGTTTTGGCTGGAATATCCTGTTCCCTTTTCTGATTGTAGCCGGGTTCGGAGTGATTTTCAGTTCCGATTCAGGCTCGGATTATAAGCTCGGGGTTTTCCCTGTAAATGAAAATCAAATGGTTATAGAGGATCTTCAACTTCCGGATAAGCTTAAAACTTATAAGCATATCAAAATCGTGCCTTTTGAAACCCGTGAAAAAGCCCTTGATAAGCTCTCGCACCACAAAATCGACATTCTTCTGGAGGATTCAGGCCCAAATGTGAAATACTGGGTTAATGATTCAAACCCCAAGGGATATATCCTGGAAAAGGTGGTCAAAGAATCCATCATTCCTGAGGAACTGTTTTTTTCCAAGGTGATCAAAGGGGAAGTCAAAGGAGATCAGATCCGGTATATCGACTGGCTTTTTCCGGGGATTCTCGGGATGAACATCATGTTTTCCGCCCTTTACGGCGTCGGATATGTCATTGTACGGTACCGCCGCATCGGGGTATTGAAGCGGCTGAAGGCAACACCGGTCACAGCCTTTGAATATCTGACGGCCCAGCTTGTATCCCGGGTTCTGATCATGCTGGCAAGCTCATCCGTGGTCTGGTTCGGCTGTAATTTTTTGTTTTCCTTCATGATGCACTGGTCTTATTTCGATGCCCTGGTCGTCTTTTTTTCAGG
>CAZWMY010000196.1:0-4549 GCA_964635025.1 uncultured Desulfobacula sp.
CATGATCTGGCCGGGACAGATGGCATTGCACCGGATCTTCAGGCCTGCCAGCTCTTTTGCCATGACCTTGGTCAGCATGATCACCCCGGCTTTGGACACAGAATACGCCCCGTTAAAAAGCGCCGGGACCTTGCCCGCCCGGGAAGCGGTATTGATGATGGCACCACCTTTTTTCTGCATCAAGGGAACAATGGCTTTTGACATCCGGAACACCCCGTGAAGATTGACATCAATGGTTTTCATCCAGGCAGCCTCATCATAGGTATGAATACCGTTGGGCACGCCAAAGGTGGCGCCGGCGTTGTTGCAGAGAATATCCACACTGTCGAATTTTTCTTTGACACGTGACACCATGTCCGCAATGGCCGGGGTCAGGGTCACATCCACGTTCGCCACCAGGGTTTCCACCTGAAAGGTGTCGTGAAGTTCCTGGCCGATCATCATCATTTCATTCATGGACCCGGTTTTCACATCTGCATTAAGCCCTTTTTCACTCCCGTAATCAGCAATAATGATATTGCAGCCTTCCGACGCAAATTTTTTCGCCATGGCATACCCGATCCCGGTTTTCTTGCCGGAGCCGGTTATCAGCGCTGTTTTTCCTTTTAGTTTCATGATGTTCTCACTCCTTTTTTTTCATCGGCGCCGGATGGCGTCAATTAATTTTTTCACGCTATACTCGTAGAGATCCAGATGGTTTTCATTTTCAAGAACCGTATGTTCAAGTTTTTTAAAATGCAGCAGCCCGTGAAGGGTTCCCCAGAACGTGACCGCGAATCTTCCTGGAAAAGACTCCTCAAAAACACCTGTCTCTATACCGGTTAAAATCGTATCCTGGATAATTTTCAGGATTTTGTGGCCGGACATATCAATTTTTTGTTTTAATTCCGGTTCAAAAAAAACCCTTGGAGACGATAAAAAATAATTGATGATATCAAAATAATTTTTATTTTCTTCGCTGAAACGATAATAGACCTTTGCGATGCCGGTCAGCCGGTTTTCCGGGGCAGGATCTGTTTTCACGGTTTGAAGGATTTTGGTGTGCAACAGGTCCAGCCCTTCTTCCTGGAGAGCGGCGAAAATTTCTTCTTTGCTCTTAAAATAAAAATAAATGGTTCCAACCCCCAGTTCCGCCTTATCAGAGATGCGGCTGATGGAGATGCTGTCGATGCCCGACGAAAAAAGAAGCTGTCTTGCCGCATCCAGGATCTGATTCCGGCGAAGCTGCTTTTCCAATGCTTTTCTTTCCTGGGTTCCCATGGCCCGTATCGCCTCCGCCTAATCCAATTCATTTTTAGAACTATGTTCTACAAATTCTAGTCATGATATACCCTTCATTTTTCATATTTGTCAACGGATTGTTAAAAAAATAAAAAGGTTAGGTCAGGGGGTTAAAACAGGTCATATCTTTGATCAGTTCCACGGCCGCATATTTATTCGACGACCTGTCAAAACTGAGTTTTGAGGCAGCATAAACAGGGTCGTGGGTATAAAACACCCAGGCGTTTTCTTCAAGAACGCGCCGGAAGAAAAGCGTTTTTTCGTCGATCAGGCCTTCGGGAAACCGGTCATACCCCATGGTGAGGGGAAGATGAACCCAGGCATGGCCCGGCGCCATATCTCCGGCAAAAAAAAGAGTCTGTCCCGGTGTCCGGATATAGGAGAGCATCATGCCCGGAGTATGGCCATGACTTTCAGCAAAATCAACCGTGACTTCATCCAGCAGGAGTTCGTCTTTGTCATCAAGAAGCACAAGCCGCCCGGTTTCCTCAAGAAGACGGGTAAGCCCGGGGATAAAAGACGCTTTGTCCCTTAAATGAGGATGACATGAGCGGTCAAAATTTTCTTTTCCCACATAAAATGTCGCATTGGGAAACAAAAGCTCTGGCGCCCTCCCCTCTTCCCACTCTCTTAACAGCCCGCCTGCATGATCAAAATGAAGATGGGACAAGATCACATGGGTGATATCTTCATGATTCACCCCTATCCGGCCCATGGATGCCAAAAGAACATGGTGGTCTTCCTCCATCCAAAACCTTTTTTTCATGTTGGAAGACAGATATGCCCCGGTCCCGGTTTCAAAGAGGATTTTATGATGCGTTGTTTCAATCAGTAGAGATCTTGACCCGATATGGATCATATTGCGGTCGTCCGAAGACATCCACCGGCTCCACTGCGCCTTGGCAGCATTGCCGAACATGGCCCCGCCGTCCAGCTTCATGCTGTTGCCTTCAAGGGCGGTGAATCTCAATTGCGACGGCATCATAGCTTAATGATTTGTTTTTCCGGATCTTTGTTCTGACGATAAAAAATGGCCACATGCCCGATCATCCCGGCCAGATGGGATTGCGTGGCCTTGGCGATCTTTTCTACCAGCTCTTTTTTCTGGTCTTTTTCCTTAAACTCGTTGAATTTCACCTTGATCAGCTCCGAGGCTTCAAGGGCCTGATCAATCTCTGCCGTCAAGGTCTCGGTCAACCCTTTGTGCCCCACAAATGCGGCCGGATTCAACCTATGGGCAAGCCCTCTTAAATATTTTTTCTCTGACCCTTTTAATTCTTTCAAGTTTTATATCCTTTATCTTTTTCATTTATATTGCCTGGCACTATACCACAGAAAATTTTCCTTTGACAGCCTTGCTTCCGGAAAAACAACTTGCCGTTTTCCATCCAAACCGGCTATAAATAATGTAAGTTGTGGCAGTATCCAAAGAGTTAAGCTATGTTTCATCATATTTGAAACAATACTCCAGGACAAAAATCCGCCAATCATCACTGGCTTTTAATGATCAATAAAAATATTCAACCTGTTCCGGAACATCCTTCTGTGATGAATTAGCCTGTCCAATGGTTGACGAAGGCTGTTTGAGCCTTATTATCATGTTTAAATATAAGGCAAAAAGCCTTGGGATAATAAGCCAACAATAGCGGGAAGGAGATAAAATGGCAGGACAAAAAATAACCCTGAAGGTAGACGGCATGAGTTGCGGACACTGCTCCGGTATGGTTCAGCGGACCCTTGAAGGGATTGACGGGATTTCAAACGTCTCTGTGGATCTGAACGGCAAAAAAGCAATATTTGAAGCAGACGGGCAGGACTTGATTGCCAGGGCAGTTAAAGAGATCAACGAAGCCGGATACAAAGCATCTGAAAATTAAATATGTTTGGCCCGTTGTTATAGCAACGCCGATAGATCAAAGCTTTCAGACTGGTTGATGGTCTGGATAAACCGTTTGAGCAAGGATTTATCAAAACAATGGGCCATGCCCTGATCCCTTAATTTAATTCTTGCTTCAACCCGCTTTAAGGCTTCCTCTTCCAGCATTTCTTTTTCCCTTAAGCGACGAAGCTTTATATCATAATCATCCCTGACAACGGTTGTAACAGGAGTCTTTATATTTTCATTGACTTCTTTTTCAAATTTTTTAAGCGTATCCAGATAGGGATTGTCTCCGGTCATGATTTTCAACGCTTCAAAAGGAGATTTGGCTTCCTTGTAGTGGCGTCTGGATGTCAGTGCATCAAAAACATCGGCTATGTGACTGATTTTTGCGATCACGGGGATTTGATCTTTGGCCAGGCCGATGGGATACCCGCTCCCGTCTTCATTTTCATGATGATATAAAATGGCCTGTATGGCATATTTTGAAATCCCGGTATCAAACAAAAGACCGGCTGAATATGCTGTATGGGATTGGATGATGATATATTCCAGATTATCCAGTTTTCCGTTTTTATTCAGGATGTTCTGCGGTATCTTAATTTTTCCGATATCATGAAGAAGTCCTGCAACTGCCGCCTGAACCATTAAGTTGCGGAATCCATACCCCTTTTCATGTGAGAATAAATCCTTATTGGCATTGATAAAAATGGCCATGAGCCAGCCTACCTTTATGGAATGGATATGGGTGTCATAGTCGTGGCCGATGAGGTTTGCAAGCCCTTTTAATGAATTGATATCGGAAATAAATTCAACCGCTTGTGATATAAGCCGATGAATATTTTCCAAGGATTTCCTCCCATCGGTGACAATGGCGAAATTGGATGCAATGGATTCTTTGACAACCTCCATGGATAAGCTGATCAGGGTGTCGGTTTTTTTCGAGATGTCTATTTCATCGTGCTTGAGAATGTATGCAAGATTATTTTTCAGGTATCGATGATAATTTTCCACCTGTTTTTTATGGATATAGACGCTTCTTCTGAACCTGAGCAATTCCATGAGTCTTTGTTTGGAAATGGATGAAGAATCAAGAAGAAGGCATTGGAATTTATACTGCTGATCGTTATACTGCTGCTTTTCATAAATAGAAAAATCCGTCAGATAATCCGGGTTGATGGATAAAGGGTCAATTTCATGGAACGCGGTACCATCGTTGTAATATTCAATCTGTAAATCCAATTCACATACTCCTGAAAATTTATCCCGAAACCCCATGACCTTTTTCACCATATCAATCTGATTACGGTTAGTAAAGATTTGTTATTTGAAATTTCAGGGTAATCGCAAGTAACTTTGCCATAGGAAGCTCTGGCTTGAGCGAATATT
>CAZWMY010000197.1:0-4491 GCA_964635025.1 uncultured Desulfobacula sp.
AAAACTAGCACCCTTGCCAGGATCCCAGACACCCCATCGAAATCCGGACAGACAAAACCAAATGCACCGCCCATCTTCTCATCAGAGAATTTCTAACAGGATTCCCCCATGATAATTTTTCAAATACCTTTTCCCAGGGCGCCCTTGAAATGGCTCTGGGCATCGTTAACGATGACGAAAGAATACGGGGAATGTTTGAGTTTGCGTGCTGGTATCAGGATCTTTTAAAAAAAGAAGGTTATGATACCCTTTGATAAAGAGGAAATCCTAAATATTCTTTTTCAATCCGATGTAAAACTGACGGCTCAAGAATACATTAAAGAAATAAAATCCCGGTATTCACTTTCCTTTCCTGATGCAAAACATATTTTACAAGGTCTTGTTAATGCTCAGGAGCTTTCCTATCAGTATCTTTACGGCTCCACCTATGTTGAAAAAAGCTTTTTAAAGCCGGTCCGGGTTTCCGATCATTTTATCTTAAAACCGCCCTGGCATAGCGAAAACCCCGCCACAGATCATATTGAAATCATTATTGATCCGGGAATCTCTTTTGGTTCAGGTCAACACCCCACCACCAGCTTGTGCCTGAACGCCATTGATTTTTGCTTTTTTGAAAATAAGGGGACAGATCTTCGGCAGGACAACACCGGGGCAGATATCGGGACTGGTTCCGGCGTTCTTGCCATGGCCATGTGTCTTGCCGGTCTTTCATTCTGTACGGCATATGAGATTGATCCTGTTTCCATTTGCGAAGCCCGGAAAAATATTGAGCTGAACCATCTTTCAGAAAAAATCAGGGTGATTGAAGACACTATGAACAATAGCGAAAAGGGTTTTTCAATTATTTGTGCCAACCTTCGGTATCCAACGCTTGCCTACTTGTCTGAAACCATTTGTTCAGGATTAAAAGAAAACGGCTTGTCGATTTTATCCGGTTTCCGGGAATGGGAAAAAGATCTTGTTTTCAATATTTATGCAGAAAAAGGGCTTGATCTGATATGGCAGCAAGATGATAAAAACTGGTGCGCCTTTGTGCTGGTTAAGAAAATGTGCTAAACACAAGGGATGAAAGTTTTTTTAAGAATCCTGGGCTCCCTTTTTTTAAGCGGTTTTCTTTACGGCAATATGTATTTCTGGGTGGATGACTCCGGAATCCGGCATTATACCAATATTGCACCGCCGTCAGGCGGCAATTCTGAAGAGTATGCTGAAATCCACAGGGCTTTTGAAAAGCTGACATCCAGTGAAAAATCACATCAGAAGTTTAAAGTTTTAAAAGTGTTTGATGGCGACACCATTTTGGTCACGGCCATGGATCTTATTTTCAGCATCAGGCTTGTCGGTATCGATTCGCCCGAGATTGGAACCGGAGACCAGGAAAACCAGCCCTTCAGCAGGGAAGCAAAGGCATACTTAGAAGATCTTCTTGGCAACCGAGAGGTAACACTCAAAAATCATGGGGCAGACAGCTATCACCGGCAATTGGCAGAAGTCTTTGTTGACGGGAAAAATACCAATATCGAAATGATAAAGCAGGGCCTGGCCGAAGTCTATCATGGAGATCCGCCCAAAACCCTTGATAGGGCTTCTTATTTGAAAGAAGAAGAAAAGGCAAAAAGAGCCGGCAAAGGCATCTGGAAGCTTGGGAAATCTTATAAAAGCCCAAAAAAATGGCGCATTGAACATCCAAAAAAATAAAACCCTGCTTGCCAAATTCTGCATGAGTGTTTATCCTGTTTTTTAAGAAGACGCATCATGCTGATGAATTTAATTTGAGAGCATGGTCCGGGCAGGGAATTTTAAACTGTTATGAAGGAGCCGCTACGATGAAAGACAGAGCACTGAGAAGGCACCAGGAGTTTAAAGTAAAAAAAAGAGATATTGAAACGTATCAAAGCTGTATCGGGGATGATCTGCCCAAAGCAGAATTGCAGGAACTGGAAAATAATGTTGAAAAATTAAGAAAGGTCTGTATTGCAAGCCAGCTGGATGAAGACACGAAGAAAGCGGGTAAAAAACCTCTCAGGGAATTAAAGCATGATATTTCCATGAAAGAGCAAATGAACTAACCCAGTCTAAATTTATACTAAAACCATACGCCCCATTGAACCTGTGATCGGCAATTCAATGGGGCGTATTCTGTTTTACAAAAGACAGCTAAAACGGGATATCGTCATCGGGCATGGGATTCTGCCCCCCGGTCATGCCGGGATGGGTCTGGTTCTGGTAATGGTTGGCCGGGCCTGGGTCGGATTTCTGATATCCGCCGCCGCTGCCGCCGGTTTTTTCATCAGATTTGCTGCCCAGAAACTGGAAGTTTGACACCACAATCTCTG
Organism: uncultured Desulfobacula sp.; assembly: GCA_964635025.1. Taxonomy (GTDB): domain Bacteria; phylum Desulfobacterota; class Desulfobacteria; order Desulfobacterales; family Desulfobacteraceae; genus Desulfobacula. The sequence goes on from CAZWMY010000197.1 coordinate 2,337, forward strand.
TAATATAGTGGGTCTGGCCATCTTTTTCATAATTTCTGGTCTGCAATCTTCCTTCAATATATACTTCTCTGCCTTTTGCCAGATATTTTTCGCAGGTTTCCGCCTGTTTTCCAAAAACGACAATGCGGTGCCATTCTGTTTTTTCCTGCCGGTCTCCGCTTGTCTTATCCGTCCATTGTTCGCTGGTGGCAAGGGGGAAATTAACGACTGCCGTGCCTTGCTGGGAATATCTGATTTCCGGGTCTTTTCCCAGTCTTCCGATCAACATTACTTTATTTAAACCTGCCATGGATGTTCTCCTGTTTAAGGGTAAATGGAAAGAATATATGTTGCCAAAATATTTACCTGATTCAAAATGAAAAAACAATAGTGATTGACAATCATATGATTTGAGACTATGTTGCTATTAAAGTAGCAACAATTTCCGGAGGTAACCATGGACACCTATTCAAATTTAAAGGAACTCGGCTTTTCGCAATACGAAGCCACCTGCTACATGGCCCTTGTCCAGGAACATCCGGTAAATGGTTCCCAGTTGAGCAAAAAATCAGGCATTGCCCGGTCAAGAATCTATGATGTCTTAAGAAGCCTGATCTCCAAGGGGTATGTCATTGAAATCAATGCCGGCCAGTATGCCCCCCTGCCGTCTGATGAACTGATCCGGCGGCTTAAAAAAAGTTTTGAAGCCAATCTTGGGGCATTTGAGACCCAGCTGTTAAATTCAAATCGGAGAGAAGAGTTTGAATATGTCTGGACCATTACCGGTTATGAAAATGTCCTGCAAAGAGCCATTGAAATGATCAATGAGGCAAAAGAAGAGATTTATGTGAGACTGTTCCCCGAAGCTGACCGCCGCCTGAACCCGTATTTGGAGGAGGCCCAGACCCGTGGGGTAAAAATCCGGTATATTGCCATGGGCAATATCCCCATGAAATTTGAGGTTATGGTCATGCACCCGGATCATGAGCATCTCCAGCAGAATATTGGCGGGCGATCCATAGAAGTCATCACGGATAAACGCGAAGCCTTGGTCGGGGTTTTTGAAACCGGTCATGAAGACATTTCTCCCATCAACTGGACGAGGAACCAATGGTTTATCGTGGCCAACCGGGACAGCCTGCGTCATGATTTTTACCACAGCTTTCTGGAAAAAATCCTGGACCGCCACCAGGAACTGACGGAAAAAGAATTAAGAATTTATAAGATCATCAAAGAAGATAACTAGGAGAGGTCGCCATGACTGCAATGAGAAAAATAAATTATTTCAACGGGTTCTCAAATGAAAAGGATAAAACCATTTTCAAGCTGGAACAAGAATATGGTGCCCACCATTATGAGAGAATCGATCTTGTTGTCCGGCAGGCCAAAGGATGCTGGCTAACCGATGAAAAGGGGCATAAATACCTGGACTGTCTTGCCGCTTACTCTGCTGCGAATCCGGGCCATCATCATCCGGCCATTGTCAATGCGGTCATGGACGCTCTGATCGGGAATTATGCCTCGGTCATCTCCAATGTCGTATTCACGGATCCTTTGGGGATTTTCCTGTCTGAGGCTGCCAAATTCGCCCCCCAGATGGCACCCCGGTTTGGGAATCACGGCAACAAGGTGCTGCCAAAGAACGGCGGTGTGGAATCCGTTGAAACCGCCATCAAAACCATGCGGTATTATGGATTCAAGAAAAAGAAAATTGAAGACGGAAAACAGGAAATCATAGTATTTGACGGCAATTTTCATGGCCGGACTATTTCCGTTGTCTCTTTTTCTTCCAGTAAAAAATACAAGGAAGGGTTCGGCCCTTTAACTCCTGGATTTGTATCGGTTGAATTCGGAAGTCTTGAAGCAGCTAAAAAAGCCATTACTCCTAATACCTGCGGCATCCTTGTGGAGCCTTTCCAGGGTGAAGGCGGTATGAGAATCCCGCCCGACGGCTTTCTGAAAGGCCTTCGAAAACTGGCTGATGATCATGATCTTCTTTTGATCTGCGATGAAATCCAGGTGGGCATGGGCCGGACCGGTAAAAAATTCTGCTTTGAGCACGAGGATATTGTCCCGGATGGGGTCATTCTTGGGAAAGCCTTGTCCGGCGGTCTGGTTCCGCTTTCCGTATTCATCACCAGCGCCTATATCATGGATATGGTTTTTTCCAAAGGAT
>CAZWMY010000198.1:0-4454 GCA_964635025.1 uncultured Desulfobacula sp.
CGGTGGATAAGGAAGTAGATCAGGGAAGACTGTCGGCGCACCGTGCATTCTGGCAATATCCGCACCATACCCGCTCATGGCGGACCATCACGGAACTGATTTATGTGCCGGATGCAGTGACTGACGGGAACTATCTTTTAAACCTTCAAACGGCCGGTTTTGAAAATGATGCCTCCCCCGGCAGACCGGTATTGTATGAACTCAATCCTGATCTCTAATCTTCTGCAGATCTTTGACCCGACTTTGTATAAGGTCTGTCAAACACTTCCATGGTTTTTTGCCGCAGGTTGCAGGCCCTGATCCGGACCGATTTTTTTCTGGCCAGTATCACGCTTTCCTCGGGGATGTGGTTTGTCCTGTACCATTGATCCGGGTTATCCAGGAATTTTGTCAGTTCCAGGAGGGCTTCATTTTCATCCTGGCAGGACTTGATTAGGTTTGGGATAAATTCAGGCCCGTATTTGTTCCGGGAAATTTTGACGATTTGCCGTTTTGCATCTTCCCACAATCCGTTGGGATCGAGAAGAATTACCGGCGTGAGGGGATTTTCGTGCAGTTTCATGGAGGTGATGGAAATGGACAGCTCTTCGGCACTGCCATAACCTCCGGTATTAATAATGGGAAGATTGCTGAGCTTTTGAATATGATCCTGCCGGGAAAGCCGGAGCCCTTCGCTGTATTTGATCAGACCGTCGCAGGTGGTGAGCGGGTCCTGATTTTCTCCTTCAAGGTCAATGGCCACACCGATGCTCATGATATTATACTGCCTTGCAATGTCATTGGCTTCCTTCATGAGCCCTGGGCCCCCACCGTGGACAACCCCCATCTCATTGCCAAAGGTTTCGGCTAAAAGTTTTAAAAGATTGATGGTCAGCCGGTTATCCGCCTCCCGGGTATGGGAGCCGTAAAAGGCAAACCAGTATCTTACCCGGTCAAACCGGTGCTTATCATCCGGCTCCATGAAACAGCCGTGATAAAAGGTATAGAGTTTATCCACATTGACATCATACCGCAAAAACTCGCAGTCTGAATGATCGGCATGGGTCAGATGAATCATTTTTTTGACATAATAGTCTTCAAACGTGGGGTTGTCCGATTCAATCAGAAAGGTTCGGAGGCCGATTCTCCTGAATGCGTCAATGACTTCGGGCTCCGGGAAATGGCGACCCATATAAATCCGGCTGTTGACCCCGCCAAGGGCATATAATTTTTCCAGGGGGTCACGGCATTCGGTCTCGCTTTTCCGGTCGGTGTGCTTTGAAGGCTTTCTGGAGGTGCTTTCAAAAATGGCCTGCTTGATGATTTCAAGCTGGGCCTCCCCATTGGGCTCCATGGCTTTAGGGATCTGTGTAAACCGTCCCTTGTTCAGGATCATTCCCATGGAATCTTGTTCAATGGCTGAAAAAAGATTGTGGATTTCCGAAGTGGTTAAAAGATCATAAAGCCTGTACCCGTTTTTGATCCTGGTTTTATCCAGGGGCACGGTCAACGGATTTTTTGACCTGAAAAACCTCACCCTGACCTTGATCCGGTCAAGACGGATATCCTGGGAGCCTGTATTGTACAATTCCACCTGACGGTCGCGAAAGGTTCTGAAGGGGTCGAGGATGCTGGCCGGCAGATGTTCAATACCTTGGCCCTCAGGCTCCACAAGGGTATCCACAATGCCGATGATATCCCCCAGTGAGATTTTAATGGCACCGATAAACAGGTCTCTGGGGCCTATCGACTTTGTTTCCAAATCCACCGGAACCCTTGATCGGATCTTGTTTAAGGCACTTCGGCCCCTTTTGATGATGGAATTGATGCTGGATGTATTGATGGCATGGGGCTCGAACTGATACTGGTAAGGCTCCAGCCGGACGGAAATATAGTCGCAGGTCTTTCCGGTGGAAGGGTCTGTTTCCTCGTTGATTTCAAACCCCTCATAATACCCGGAGTCAACCTTTCTGCCCACAAAAAGCCGTTTGTGGAGATAATGCCGGACGTCATTGATTCTTAATTCCGGGTCCATAATGGCGATGCGCCCTATTTCGTCCCCTTTTTTAAACAGCTCCAGCACGTTTTTTAAAAGTGGGTTCAGGTTTTGTATCCGGCCCGGAAGAAATACACTGGAATTTTCAAACACAGGGCCTTCCCCGCCGGTCACCAGAGCGGTTTTGATCCCGATCTGGGCATTTCCGCTTCTGGCGGAAAAAATAAAAGGCTTTTTCTCTCTCAAAGACCCGAGGATATAATCCGAAACATGGGGAAAATAAAACCGGGCATTGACGGTTTCAGCGTCTTTGTTCTTTTTGGCAATATCGTGAACATATCCGTCGGAACTGATGATCTGCGCAATGGTCATGTAAAAAACCTTTGGAATCCCCTTATATTTTAAATTGCCCAAGCATTTGGTTTAATCTTTCAGCCAGTTTTGACAGTTCTTTTGCACTGCCGTTGACCTGGGTGCTGCCGGAACTTAATTGCGAGGCATCACTGCTGACCTGTGAAATATTCTGACTGACCTCGGATGTGGCTATGGAGGCCTGTGACATATTTTCATGGGCTTCGCTGACCCCTGAAGCAGCCTGGGCGACATTTTTTGAAATCTCCTGTGTGGTGACGGACTGCTCTTCTATGGCCGTGGCCACGGTTGTCATGATTTCATTAATATCATTGATCACTTTGACAATGGTTTCAATAGCCCGGACCGAGTCCTTTGTAGTGGCCTGAACATCGGATATCTTTGCATTGATCTCGCTGGTGGCTTCCGCGGTCTGATTGGCCAGAGCCTTGATCTCACTTGCGACAACGGCAAAACCTTTTCCGGCCTCTCCGGCCCTTGCAGCTTCAATGGTGGCATTGAGTGCCAGAAGATTGGTCTGCTCTGAAATATTGGCAATGGTTTCCGTAACCTTGCTGATATCCTTTGCCGCATTTCCAAGATTGTTCACTTTCTCCGAAACGTCGCCCGCTGTCTGGACCGCCGTCTGGGTAATGGTGTGGCCTTTGGAGGTATTTCTGGCAATTTCCTGGATAGTGGATGTCATTTCCTCAGCTGATGCAACTATCATTTGGATATTAGACAGGGTTTCATCCATGGATAAAGACACATGCTTGATGTTGGTGCTCATCTCTTCAGCTGCTGCGGCAACAGCCTGGGACCGTTGGGCCGTGTTTTCAGAATTAGAGGTCATCTGGGCCGAGACCGCTGATAAAGACATGGAGGATGACGACACCGTATCCGCATCTGTCTTAATGGTACTGATAATCCCCTGCAATTTTTCAACAAACTGGTTGAAATACCGGGCCATATCGCCGAGTTCATCTTTGCGGCCCGCTTCCAGGCGTCTGGTCAGATCGCCTTCACCCTCACTGATATCCTTGAGCATAGCCCCCGCATGCCGGATGGGCACCACAATGCTCCGGGAAATGAGAAGGCCGAGGATAAGGGCCAGCAAGACGCCGATAACGGCGGAGGCTGCGGAAAAACTCTCTAAAACCTTGGCCTGGGCCTTGGCTTCCTTTATTCCTTTTTGCGTTGCGGCTTTGTTGAGGTCAACCGCCTTGTTCAGCAAATCAAGGGCAGTTCTCATGGTTGTGGTGGCAGATCCCAAGAGAATTTCCTGGGTTTTTTGGATGAGCTGGGCATACTCTCCGGATTCCAATGAACTGGGGTCATCCATTTTACGGGCCATTTCAAGATATTTTTTGATTTCTGATTGCCAGGCGTTCCAGGCCGGTACAAACTGATTCCATATTTCTTTTTCCGCAGGCTCATTCAGAAGTGCGGTATATTCATTCCAGGCAGTTTCATAGGCTTTTGTGGAGGCATCCAGGTTTTTATACTGGCGTTCTCGCATTTCCGGGGAGAGTCCGGATATGGCCATGGTCCTTAACGTGCCCCGGATACGTTCCGCCTCGGTCTTAATAGTCAGAAGGTGGTCTATTTTGGGAAGCTGTTTCCCTCCTATTTCTTCAACCACCAAAACACTTTTGGTTGCACCATAATATCCGACAACCCCAAGAATCAATGAAATCAATGACACGATGAAAAATCCCAATTTTAATTTGGTATCAATTTTTAAATTCTGAAACATGATCTTTCCCTTTTTTATAGACTGATATTCATTTTTTTTAAAGAGGTACTGTTTCACATATTCCAAACCAATCCTTGATGCTTTTGGGATTGGTTTCCGAGAAACTGGATGCAATTACCACATCATATGGAAAATCGCAAGTATGGAAGAAAAATAGAATTTTTTTTAAAACAATCGTGAGATATCATCATAAAGCGCATGAAGGACATAAAGTGGTTGCTTTCAATTTCTTCATGTCCTTCAGGGTCTTCATGGTAAAAAAAAGCAGACAGAGCTTATTTTATTCTTTGAGTTCTGCAATATTGCCGAAGAAATCAAGGGCTTCCGGGTTCTTCAGGGCATCCTTGTTTTTCACTTCTTTTCCTTCGATCA
>CAZWMY010000199.1:0-4396 GCA_964635025.1 uncultured Desulfobacula sp.
CACAGGCCTTTTTTTAAAATCAGAAACCTAAGAAAAAATGACTATCTTCAGAATCTTGGGGAGCTTGAAGACGGAGCCGTTATTGACAACCGGGTGAATTTCCCGGATCAGGATCTGTACGAGCCAAAAGCCGACGCCATCTATGAAATCAATAATCCTTTTCCATTCCGGGGAACCACCTATATCAATTCGGCCTGGGCTGATGCAAAGGCTGCCCGGCCGGAAACCATAGGCATTCCAGCCCCAAAGGCCTGTTCTCTGATTCAAAACTTCAAAATAGCCCAGGCAAATAAAGGCTTTGGCATCAACGAAAAAACAGACCTGCTCCATCTTCTGCCCCACCCCCTTCAGATTGCACTGGCACAAGCCTCCACCGACCCTGAAGAACTTGTGCTGCTGGCAAAAAAATCCTGCCGGATTCTTTTTGATAAAGACCGTGAAACCCCGGTCGGAATCGGCTATAAAAAAAATAAATCCGGAGGAATAAATCCGGACATCCTTGATCCCGAACTGTTTGAAGTGCTGGTGAACAATCCTTATCTGCCGGATACCTGGAAAAATGCCCTGGTGTTAAAACCAGGGGTGCAGGGAACCAATGAGATCACAGGGGAATATCTTTCCCAGGATGGCAATACCCATGTGTTTGAATATCTGAGACGCAATTCCTATATCCCATGGGGCCATTTTGCCTCCAACATGGCCAACGATGCCGTCCGCTACCGGGCAAAGGATCTGACGGACGAAGACATGAGGGGCATCCGCCATCTTTATTACCAGCGGGCGTTTACCCGGATTGGGGCTGAACTGGGGATCCTTCTTCCTGAAAAAAGAGACACCCTGAAAGAAAGTGAGCTGGAAGATCTAAGAGAAAACATACTTGCCGCACTGAAACAGACCCCGACGCCGCGGCTCACCTTTGACAGCACGCTCTGGGGATGGAATTTCGGTTTTGGCTTTGCCCAGTCCGGCCACAGGCTCCATGCCTCCCACCAGATGATCCACCAGCAAAACGGCATGATTCCGAAAGAGGTGAAGACAGAATCAGGTGAAGATATCCCCTCCTTTGCCTGTGGCGACCTGATCCGGGATTTTATCACCCGATACCGGCAGGCAACCGGGAACCCTTTTTTCGAGGCCTATACTGATTGCATCAGAAAGAACACCCGAACCGATGGGAAACAGGAAGGGCCATCCTCTCTCATCCTTTTTGAAGATGACCACACCCTTTTGTTTGTTCCCAAGGCCCAGGTGTCGGAATGGGAACTCCAGCTCATGCCCAAAACCGCCTGCGGCAATATTCTTGAAGCAGACACACCCATGCGCAAATCACTGGACAAGGCCATTCTGACCGCTGTAAAAACCCTTGAATCCATGGGGGCCCAATTGATTACTTCTGTTGAATTTTCAAAACGGTTTGACTCCTCTGATACAGACCAGCGGCTTGTCTATTCTTTTATCCCCAGACTTCCCTATGCGCCAGCTACTTTTTCCGAAGCCCAACTCAGATGGATCAGCGGCGCTTATCCCGAAGATGTGGCCCATGCCTGCCGCATGGCAATGGAAAAACAGGAGAAAAGGAGATAACCATGGTTCTGCATGATTTTATCTATGAATGGGACGGGAAAAGCGCAGATGGTGAAAAGCCGGTTTCCTGGTGGCCGGGGTCATACCATGTAAAAATTGTCCGGCTCGGGACGGACAGCGAGGGCATCAGCTATCTGGTTCCCTATGCCGTGATCCTGAAAAACGCCAGGATCAATGCCGCCATGAACACATCGCTCAAAAACTATATCTTTAATTTTGCTGAGAAAATTTCCAAAACCTACACCCTTGATATGGAAAAAACCCTCTGGGTGGAAGTGGATGACACCATCCAGGTGACACGGATCCATCCTGATCCAAAGCTGACCCAGGCAACGCTGTTTGCCATCCCCTGGCGGCCCATCCGGCCCAATGAACTGGAATTGATCGAGCCCTATCTCTCGGACATGTAAAAAGGGCCGGTCGAAATTATCTTCAACCGACCCTTAAAATTTATGATTTAAAAGAGATTTGAATCCCTATACAACACCATGATCCATCATGGCATTGGCAACCTTCAAAAAGCCTGCAATATTGGCCCCGTTCACATAATTGCCCGGAGTGCCGTATTCTTCAGAAGCAGTGATACAGGAGGAATGAATACTTTTCATGATTCCTTTGAGTTTTGCTTCCACTTCTTCCCTGGACCATTTGAGTCTCATGGAATTTTGGGACATTTCAAGACCGGATACGGCTACGCCGCCGGCATTGGCTGCTTTTCCCGGTGCATAAAGGATTTTATTGTCCAGAAAGATATCGATTCCGTCGGGCATGGTCGGCATGTTCGCGCCTTCGCTCACAACAAAGACGCCATTGTTCACAAGGTTCTGGGCATCCTGGGCATTGATTTCGTTCTGGGTGGCGCTGGGGAAAGCGCAGTCAGCCTTGTGATTCCACAGGGGATTGAATCCTGCTGCCGCATCAATGGGGGTATAGACCGCTTCCGGGTATTTATCCACATATTCCTTGATTCTGGCCCGTTTGACATTTTTCAGATACAGCACATGGCTCAGTTTTGCATCATCAATGCCTTTTTCATCATAAATATAGCCAGAAGAATCGGAAAGGGTAACGACCTTTGCACCCAGCTGGTTCAGTTTCTGGGTGGTATACTGGGCCACGTTTCCGGACCCGGACACAAGGCAAACCTTGCCTTTAAGATTTTGTTTTCTTGTGGCCAGCATTTCATCGGCAAAAAAGACTGCGCCGTAACCCGTGGCTTCGGGCCGGATCAAGCTGCCGCCCCAGTTCAGGGATTTGCCGGTCAGAACACCGGTAAATTCATTTCTCAGTTTTTTGTACATGCCGAAAAGATAGCCGATCTCTCTTCCGCCCACGCCGATATCACCGGCCGGGACATCCGTATCCGGTCCGATGTGGCGGTAGAGTTCCATCATGAAACTCTGGCAGAACCGCATGACTTCGCTGTCGGATTTACCCTTGGGGTCAAAATCCGATCCGCCTTTGCCGCCGCCGATGGGAAGCGTAGTCAGTGCATTTTTAAACACCTGCTCAAAGGCCAGAAATTTAAGAATGGAAAGGTTGACGGACGGATGGAACCGAAGTCCGCCTTTGTAAGGACCGATGGCGCTGTTCATCTGAATCCTGAACCCCCTGTTGACGCGGACGGCACCCTGGTCATCCACCCAGGTCACCCTGAACTGAATGACTCTTTCAGGCTCTACGATTCTTTCCATGATTCCTGCATGACGGTATTCGGGATTTTTATCCAGAACCGGTTTGACGGATTCCACAACTTCCGTCACGGCTTGGTGAAATTCTTTTTCATAAGGATCACGTGCATTAACGATATCCAGTATAGTAGCCATTTTCTCTTTTGCCTCCTGTTAAAGCCCCGGATTTTTTAAGTCCGGCATAAACGTCTTTGTTTATCTCCCAGGACAGACCCCATTGTCTGTCCTGAAACTTTTTTCGGAACTGATTCTTTTATATCAGAAAACAGCGCTTCTCCGCAATAAGCATTATTGACTTCAATAATAAACAACGATAGAGTGACCATTCTATGGAAAAAGACCCTGATCTCATAATGATAACGCCCACAGGCCCTGAAGCCTTGGCAGAAATAAAAAAGCCGCCCCGGATGGGGCTTGTGTTTTTAAAGGCCCTGATGATTTCTCCGTTTCGGTCCAATACTCTTCCGGACAATGCCGTTGTCCCCCGGACCCGGATGGTATTTCCGGATTTTCAACCGGACCAGGCCCTTATCAAAACATACAGATCTGTCTGCGGCTTTAGTGACAACAACCCGGACATAATCCCCATCACCTATCTTCAGACCCTGTTCATAGGCCTTCTGGGAAAATTCATCACCTCTTCTTTTTTTCCCCTGAACCCCATGGGGCTGATCCAGGTATACCAGTCCTTTGAACAGAAAAGACCGGTAAAGACGAATGAACGACTTGATCTTGCCTGCATTCTTTCAGGGTTTACAAAAAAAGAAACCGGGATTGAAACCTGTTTTATCCTGGAGGTACGGTCCAGCGAAGAACTGGTCTGGCAGGGGACCTCTATTTTTTTTACCCGAAGCGGAACAAAAAAGTCAACTTCGCCCAAAAAACCGGATGAAATATCTCTCCCAAAAAAGGAAACCATTCCTGTCCCTTCCGGCACAGGACGAAGATATGCTGCCGTTTCCGGGGATTATAACCCCCATCATCTGTATACGCTTTTGGCAAAGCTTTTCGGGTTTAAAAAGGCCATTGCCCATGGCATGTGGAGCCTCGCAAGGGTTGCGGCAGGTCTTGACCGGGAATTGGATCTTTCTGTCGTTGCGCAGGCCGGCTCAATCGCGGAG
>CAZWMY010000200.1:0-4374 GCA_964635025.1 uncultured Desulfobacula sp.
CCAGAAGAGTTGAGATTTCACTGATTCGGAGTCCCTGAGAATTTTTTGAAACAGCATTTAGTATTTCAAAGGCTTTTTTTACAATTGGGGCCTGATATTTTGTTACCATTTTTCACCAAATACGTTATCTAAATGAAACCGAAGGATAAAGGCCCCATTAAATCGAATCAACCTAATGGGGCCCTTTGTTTTTCAACCGCTCTTAAAAAAATCTGATCTGGAGCCGGTCCTTAAGCAGTATGCTGTTCAAGAGCTGTTGCCTGTTTCTTTACTGTTGACAGGCGAAGCGCAGCTGCTCTTTTTTTCTCAATGCTGACATCGCCGCCATCCGTGTACTCAACCGCCTTAATATCACAGAATCTGGCGCACTGGGGGTCTCCGTCACAAAGATCGCATTTGGCAACCTTTCTGTCGATGGCATTGTAGTGCATGGCGCCGAAAGGACAGACCGAAACACAGGTCCGGCAGCCGATGCAGACGTCGTAATCCACTTCGACCCGGTTCAGCTCTTCGTTGCGGGAAATGGCGCCGACAGGGCAGCCGTTCAGACAGGGCGCGTCCTGGCATTGCTGACAGGAGACAGGTACGTAAAGTCCTTCCATCTCCCATTTCATCACGCGAATACGGCTTCGGGCCGGGTTGGATGCCCCGTGGTGCCTTACCGCACAAACCTGTTCACAAAGCCTGCATCCGGTGCATTTTTCATGATTTATCATTAAAACCTTGCTATTTGATTGCATTGTGTTCTCCTTTTCTATACCAACTGCCTGTTACAGCAGATGTGAGGGTTCGTTTTCCAGGCCAAGTTCTTTCAGGGTACTCTTTTTGGGAATACCATTTTTGTCCAGCCCTTTGTGTTCATAGAATTCATCGACCATTTTATCGAATTTCTCTTTGATAATGTATCTTCCGATAACGTCGATGGCTCCCCTCTTACAAGGTTCATCATGATAGCGATGATTCAGCACGTCCCCTTTTTCCGGATCATTACGGGTTGCCCCTTCCCTGAGATTGAACAACCGTTCGATCATGTTGTTTCTTCTTGCGACCTGCCAGATCTCCTGGGGTGTCATCTCAATTCCGGTGTTCAGGTAGAGCACCTTGGGCCAGTTTTCGAAATTGGGCAGGGTGGCGCCAAGGAAAGTGGTGTGATATTTGCAGATACCCAGACTGTCCACGGCCATATAGCAGTTTTCCTGCCAGAAGACCTGCCAGGGTTTTCCAACATATTCGGTATGTTCAGAGCTTAAAGGTCCGTCATAGGGAACCGGAGTACTGTAGATTTTACGCAGCACCTTTTCCGGCAGATGGTAGAGGTCGATGGCTGGCCGGCTTCTTAAGTGGTCAGACCCTCTGGATGAGGTTGCAATATTGAGTGCAAGTCCTGGGGTGGCTCTTTCATCAGAGTGCAGATTGGCCATACCCTTTACCTGGATGAGATAATCAAAGGAATTTTTCCCCACATCCTTGGAGGCCGGGATACCGCCTTTTGCCAGAACGTCGCCCAGCCATCCCTTGCGGTAGCAGATGCGTTCGATCATTTCCAGGACAGCTTCATCGTTGCCAAAGCGCAGATCAATGCCGTCTGTCTGCTCCTTGGTGATAAGGCCTTCTTCAAAACATTCCATGGCCCATGCAATCATACTGCCGGTTTCAAGGTTGTCCATGCCGAACTGATCCACAAGATGGTTGCCCGCCAGAACCGTCTCCGCGCTCCGGCACCCGACTTCTGCACCAAAAGCACCCTGGGAGGTGTATTCCGGACCTTCGTCGTATTTACCCTTGTATTTGCCCGACGGGATTTTATACTGGGCCCGGCAGTGAACCTGGCAGCCGAAGCAGCCGGCCATATGGTAGGGCCCCATGGTTTCAGTGGCAATGTCATCAATGCGTTCCGGTTCGATATCATCGGCATATTCCAGCTGGTTGTATCTGAAATTTTCCGTCCGGACACCGCCCCAGGAGTTGGTGGCGCCCCAGATAAAGGGTGTGCCCAGAGTGCCCTGGGTCTGGCTAACCTTTGCACCGGTGATCTGTTCGATAAATTTTTTATTGTATTCCAGTGCTTCCACAGGATGGGCGATCTTGACATCCATGGTGCCGCGGCAGGCCACAGCCTTCAGATTCTTGGATCCCATGACAGCACCCATACCGGTTCTGCCGCCGGCATTTTTGACACCGGTCATCACGTTGGCATAGGCCACCAGATTTTCACCGGCAGGCCCGATGACAAGGCTTTTGACTTCTTTGTCATTTAATTCATCATGGATGGCCCACTGGGTATCGGTAACGGTTTTTCCCCAGATGCCCGCTGCATCCCTGATTTCGATTTTGCCATTGTTGATATAAATATAGCATGGTTTTTTGGCTTTGCCTTTGATGACCAGGTGGTGGAACCCGGCCCAAGCCATTTCAGGCGCAAAAAAACCACCCATGTTGCAGCTTCCCAAAATCCCGGTAAGCGGCGATTTTGCCATTACATGGGTTCTGGCGGTGGCGGATGCGCATGTGGCTGTCAGAATTCCGCCGCTGATGATCAGCGCGTTGTCAGGTCCAAGCGGATCACATCCTTTTTTTGTATGGTTGTAAAGCAGGTAGGCGTCAAGGCCCCTGCCGCCCAGAAATTTTTTCCTGACTTCCATTGGTATGGGCTTTATCTCAATGTCGCCTGTGGTCAGGTTGATATAGGCGATCTTTCTGTCTAATGCCATGTTATTTGCCCCCCTTTTTTGCAGCCGCTAATTTAGCCTCAGTTACTTCTTTGAATCGATCCTGTGCGATTTTTCTGTTCACATCCCAGACTGGTCCTCTGATTCTCGGTAGTTTGGGATTGACCCAGAAAATACGAAACTCCATGCCGCAGGTTGCGCATTTGGCATGGTCTGCGCCTTGTTCAGGAACGATACGCTCCATACAACTTGGGTTGTGGCACCTGACTTTGCCGAATGTCCTGGTTTGCTGCAGACTTTCCTGGCCGGTTAATTGGTTCTCTTCCCTTGCCATTGTTCCCCATCTCCTTTTTTTGTGTTTTCGAAAAAGTTCACTATGGTGTTTTTTATTTCTTGGGCTTGTTCACTATGATGAATCTTTTTCCGGTTTTAGACCCTGTTCATTTTGTCCAAAAAATCAAATAACTAAACACTTTCGGCCAATTATTGATGTTTTTTTGCTTGACATCTCTGGCGGCTATTTGATACTTTGCCATTCAATATAGCGAACAGAATTGAACTTTGTCAAGTTTAAAAATTCAGATGGCTTGACAGATAATTTAAAAAGCTTTCCGTGATAAATGAGGAGGAAAGGATATGACGACGGACCGAAGAATTGCACTGGTGGATCTTGGCCGGTGTGAGGCCCAAACGTTTCCGGTATCAATGGATCTTGAACAAAGATTCCTTGGCGGCAGTGGTGTTGCCACCTACCTTTTTTGCAAGCATGCGCCCAAAATGGCCGATCCGGGTTCCGCCGATAATATATGCATCGTCAGTGCAGGATATCTGAGCGGTACGTTGAGCGCACCCCTTGGGGCGGCTGTATTGACAAGCAAGTCCGCTGCCACGGGGCTTATGGCCAGGGTGTGCATAGAGGGTCCTTTTGCTGCAAAGATGCGTGGGGCCGGCTTTGACCACCTGGTGTTGAAAGGACAGGCAAAAAATGAAACCTGCCTGCTGATTCGGGACGGCCGCTTTGAATTTAAAGAGGTACATGATTTAAATGATAAAAATTTATCTGACCCGTGCGCCATACTCCGTAAAGACGTCCTGGCGGCAAAAAACGTTGTGGCCATAGCCTGCAGCGGCACAGTCGCACTGGAAGTGAAAGATCCCGAAGGCATTATTGCCCATGAGAAAAAATTTCTTGAAAGCATTGATGGACCGTCGGCTCAAAACGGTAATGGTTCACAAATCATGGAAGGTCCGGCAGGGCCCGTTGACCTGACACAAATAAAACAGACCCTTATCCAAATCATCGGGTTACAGTACCTCGGGCTGCCGTCAGGAACAAAGAGAGGTGCGGACGCCCAAGAACTCAATTTTCAAACCGCTGCCGAAAAAATTTTTCTCAACACAGGACTTGCCCTTAATGAAGATGAATTAAAAGAGATTGCCTACCGCTGTATAGCCATGGAACGCATCTATAATATAAGGGAGGGAATTGCCACACGCCAGGGGCAGCAGGCTGACAATTACCGGAAAAACGGATGGACCAAAAAGGCTGTGGTAAAAAAAGCACATGTGTTTGATCCGCTTCAGATTGATGATCTGTGGGACCAGTTGAAATAGGAATCGTTACAAATTAATCTATATAAATGATGAGAGCCTAACCCATGAAAATACTGATATCAGATCCAAATAAATGCAACGGTTGCAGGAT
>CAZWMY010000201.1:0-4373 GCA_964635025.1 uncultured Desulfobacula sp.
CACCGCTACCGGCTGGTCGATCGTCGCACAATGCGGTTGTGATCGGCGACAAACGGATCGGCTCGCCCATTATCAAGAACCCGAGCCATTTGGTGGCCATGAACCGCCCGTCCCTGGAAAAATTTGCCAATGATGTGAAACCTGGCGGCGTCATCATGATCAACAGCTCCCTCATACCAACGAGGAGCAACCGGACGGACATCATTGAGCTGATTGTTCCGGCCAATGATGCCGCCATAAAGGTTGGCAGCGTCAAATGCGCCAATATTATTGCTTTGAGTGCCTTTGCCGCCAAGTCGAACCTGGTGGATATGGAAGTTTTAAGAGAATGTGTCAGGGAAGAATTTTCAGCCAAACCCAAAATCATTCCGCTGAACATGAAAGCCTTTGACGAGGGCGTGGATATAGCCAACAAGAGTTAGAACCCATCAAACAGACGACAAGGGAGGGGCAGTATGATCAGAATTGAAATTTCTCTTTTCATGAAAAATGTTCCGGGAGAACTGGGCAAATTAACCGAGCTGCTGGGGAGTAACAGTATCAATATTGATGCCATTACCATCCAGGATGCCTCGGCCTATGTTCAGAATCTTTTTGAAGCCAGGGGAAAATCCCTGAAGCGGCTTGCCTCCTCAGCCAGCTACAGCTCCATGAGACGGGATTCTGCCGATTTTGCCCTCATCCGTCTGGTGGTGGACAAACCAGAAACAGCCATGGATCTTTTAAAAGCCAATGACTATCTCTTTGATTCAAATGAGGTGGTCACCATTGATTTGACCAATAACCCCGGTGAACTTGCAAAAATAACCAAAAAATTCGGAGAGGAGCAGATCAATATCAATTATGTGTACGGATCTGTTTCCAACTCCGACGGCAGCTGCCTGTTTGTATTCTGCCCCGAAGATGTGGCATCGGCAGCCGCAATTTTCAAGGACGGCTATTGATCATTGAGGTGAGATAACCCCGTGATGACACCGGATTTACGTTCCCTGATCCTTTCTCTTTGTGTTGTAGCCGTTACGCTGACCCTGTGCATGGGCTATTTTCTCAGAGAACGAAAAACCTATCCTGGTTTTTTAAACTGGACCATAGGTATCCTGCTGTTCAGTATCGGGATCTTTTTTATCGGTCTTTGGGAAGTGCTTCCTGATTTTATTTCCATCATCCTTGCCAATACTCTCATCTTAAGCTCCCTTATTGTTTTTTATTCAGGGTTCCCGGCCTTCGTTCAAAAAAAGATCCATCTTTACAGCCATTTGCCCGTACTTATCATCTATACCTTCTGCCTTTCATTTTTCACCTATATTATCCCGGGGCTGTTGATCAGGATCATCCTGATTTCTGCATTTCTGATCATTTATTTTCTCTTCATCATCCGGATTCTGTTCAAGGATATCAGACCGCTTATCGGCAAAAACAACGCTATTCTGGCCGGCACTCTGATTGCCTTTATCGTGTTTTTAGTGTTCCGGGCAGGATATAACCTCGCCATTGAGGTTATGGGCATGGAACATTCCCCCGGTTTGATCATGGCAAATTTTGTTCCCCTGATCCTTATCGCTTTATTGATCTTTCTGATCATCGGTCTGATCCAGCTCAATTATCAGCGGCTTGAAAAAGAATTTTTTGATACCTACAAAGACATTGAAAAAGCAAAAGAGGATGCTGAAAAAGCAACCCGGACAAAATCGGAATTTCTGGCCAATATGTCCCATGAAATCAGGACGCCCATGAACGGGGTCATCGGTATGCTGGACCTGCTTTCCGAAACCCCCTTGCTGCCCGAACAAAAGGATTTTGCTCTTTCAGCCCAGCAGAGTGCGGATTCGCTTTTAATCCTGATCAACGATATTCTAGATTTTTCAAAGATTGAAGCTGGTATGCTGGAAATTGAAAAAATCGATTTTAACCTGGGGGTAACCCTGGATTCCATCAGCGACATTATGGGCATCAAGGCCAATGAAAAGGGGGTGGAATTTGCCTGCCTGATTCATGATGATGTCCCCTTAAACCTGATCGGAGATCCGGGAAGACTTCGGCAAGTCCTTATCAATCTTGCCGGGAATGCGGTCAAATTTGCTGAAAAAGGTGAGGTCTTTATCCGGGTATCGCGTCGGTTGGAGTCTGATAAAAAAGTGGAGCTGTTTTTTGAAGTCAAAGATACGGGAATCGGAATTCCTGAAGATAAAATCGGGATACTCTTTAATTCCTTTTCCCAGGTGGACCCGTCCACTACCCGGAAATACGGGGGAACCGGTCTGGGTCTGGCCATCTCAAAACAGCTTGTGGAACTCATGGATGGTGAAATAGGGGTCCGAAGCAAGGTAGGTGAAGGCTCTGCCTTCTTTTTTTCAGCCCTTTTTGATAAACAGAAAAAACCAGCTGAAATATTTTTCCCGGCAGATGATATTAAAGGCACCCGCGTTCTGATCGTTGACGACAATAAGATGAACCATGAAGTCTTTACGGCATATTTAAAGTCCATGGGCTGCCTTTCCGACAGTGTCTATCGTCCCCGGGAGGCCCTGGAAAAGCTCAGGAATGCGGATATCCGTAATCCCTATAAAATAGCATTGATCGATATGCAGATGCCTCAAATGACCGGGGAAGAATTGGGACGAATCATCCTCCAGGATGCTGAAATAAAAGACATTATCCTGATCATGCTGTCTTCCATCGGCCATCGGGGGGATTCTGCAAGATTAAAAAATGCTGGATTTCAGGGCTTTCTGACAAAACCAATAAAAAAAGGGCAATTGATTGACTGTATAAGGACGGTGATCAGCATGTCCGAAACCGGGCTCCCCGGAATGCCGAAACCCTTTGTAACCAGCTACAGCATGCGGGAAGCAAGGGAAAGCCGGATAGTCAAGATTGAAAAACAGTGCATCATGCTGGTTGAAGACAATATGATGAACCGGAAAGTAGCTCTGAAAATGCTGGAAAAAATGGGGCATGAAGTACTGGAAGTCAATAACGGCCTTGAAGCGGTTGAACTATTTGAAAAAAATCATAAGATGATTGATATCATCCTCATGGATATCCAGATGCCCGTCATGGGTGGAGAAGAAGCCACCCAAAAGATACGGGCCCTTGAAAAAGTGCTCTCCATCCACACCCCCATCATTGCATTAACCGCCAATGCAATGATGGGGGATAAAGAGCGGTTCATAGAAGCCGGAATGGATAATTATATTGCAAAACCCATCAAGAAGGCTGATCTGATCAGGGTTTTCTCTTGTCTTTAAGCACCTGGTTTGAGATCACAATCCTCTGAATTTCGCTGGTGCCTTCATAAATGGTGAACACCCTGGCATCCCGGTAATATCTTTCCACATCATAGTCTTTTGTGAATCCGTATCCGCCGTGGATCTGGATGGCTCTCGCCGTGATCTCGTTCACCATTTCCGAGGCAAAAAGCTTGGCAATGGAGGCTTCCTTGGTATAACCCTCTCCCCTGTCCTTCATGGAAGCGGCAGACAGGATCAATTGTTTGGCCGCCTCGATCTGGGTGGCCATATCCGCAATCTGGAACCGGATGGCCTGATGCTTGGCAATGGGCACGCCGAATTGTTTTCGTGTTTTTGCATATTTCACTGCCGCATCAAAGGCGGCCATGGCCACCCCGTAAGACTGGGCCGCAATGCCGATCCTGCCGCTGTCAAGGCCGGACATGGCTATTTTGAATCCGTCACCGAGTTTCCCCAGCATCTGGTTATCCGGCACCCGGCAGTTTTCAAGGATGAGATCCGTGGTATCCGAGGCCCTAAGCCCCATTTTATCTTCGATATGACCCACGGTCAGACCCGGCGTGCCTTTGGGGATGATGAAACAGCTGATTCCCCGATGGCCTTGGCTCTCATCGGTTTTGGCCGTCACGAGAACCACTTTGGAATATTTGCCTGAGGTAATAAAGCGCTTGGTGCCGTTTAACACCCAGTGATCCTTATCTTTGACCGCTGTTGTCTGCTGGCTTACCGGGTCAGACCCGGCTTCGGGTTCGGTCAGGCCAAAGGCGCCGATCATTTCACCCGAGGCTAGCGGCACTAGAAATTTTTGTTTTTGCTCTTCTGTCCCGAATTTATAAAGGCTTTCGCACACAATGGAATTCTGGACCGACATGACCACAGAGGTAGACGCACAGGAATAGGCAATTTCAGACAGGGCCAGGACATAGGAAATGGTGTCCGCGGATTCACCCCCATATTTTTCCGGGATCATCATGCCCATGAGCCCGAGTTCACCCATCTGCCGGAAATTTTCAGCTGGAAAATCTTTGGTCTTGTCCCTTTCCGCAGCCGTTGCCCCAACCACTTTCCGGGAAAATTCCCTGACCATATTCTGGATCATCAATTGTTCATCGGTAAGTTTGA
>CAZWMY010000202.1:0-4304 GCA_964635025.1 uncultured Desulfobacula sp.
GGGTGTGGGCCGGACATTAAACCCGATGATGATGGCATCGGATACAGCGGCAAGAGATACATCCGATTCATTGATGGTGCCGGTTCCGGAATGAACGATTTTGACATCCACTTCTTCTTTGGCAAGTTCTTTTAATGAATCGTTCAGGGCTTCAATGGAACCATGAACATCTGCTTTGACAATGAGTTTGAGTTCCTTGACTTCAGCAGCGCCCAGATTTTCAAACAGCTTCTCAAGATTGGCCCGACTCTTCTTTGCCAGTTCCTTTGCCCTTTGTTTTTGCATCCTGTGGCCGGCAATCTGTTTTGCATCCTTCTCCGATGAAACGGAAATGAATTCATCCCCAGCATTGGGTATCCCGTTCAAACCGACAATTTCAGCCGGAGTACTCGGCCCTGCTTCTTTTATTCTGTTGCCGGCATCATCGATCATGGTCCTGATCCGGCCGGAATAATTCCCGCAGACAATGGGGTCACCATCCCGTAAGGTTCCCTGTTTTACAAGCACTGTCGCAACCGCCCCGCGTCCAACATCAAGTCGGGATTCAACCACATAGCCGGTCGCTTTCCGGTTGGGGTTGGCTTTGAGTTCCAAAACCTCGGATTGCAGTAAAATCATTTCAAGAAGTTCATCAATCCCTTTGCCGGTCTTGGCGGAGACTTTAACAAAAATGACATTCCCGCCCCATTCCTCGGACAAAAGATCATGCTCTGAAAGCTCTCTCATGATCCTGTCAGGGTCTGCTCCGGGCTTATCCATTTTGTTGATGGCGACCAACACCGGAACACCGGCGGCCTTTGAATGATTTATCGCCTCAATGGTCTGGGGCATAACCCCGTCATCGGCCGCAACAACCAGAATAACAATATCGGTTACCTGTGCGCCCCTGGACCGCATGGCAGTGAAGGCCGCATGCCCGGGTGTGTCCAGGAAGGTAACTCGTCCGCCTTTAGGGGTCTGGACATTATAGGCACCGATATGCTGGGTAATACCACCCGCTTCACCGCTGGCAATTTTTGATTTGCGGATAACATCCAGCAAGGATGTCTTTCCATGATCAACATGACCCATGATGGTGACCACCGGTGCTCTGGCAATCAATCTGTCTTCATCATCATCGCTTTTTTCGACATGAAGCAGGGTTTCTTCTTCAAAAGAGGCTCTTTCAACCTCAAACTCAAATTCAGTCGCCACCAGCACGGCCGTGTCAAAATCAATGGTCTGATTTACGGTTGCCATGACACCCAGAGACATCAGTTTTGCAATCATCTCATTGGCTTTGATCCCCATCCGTTTTGCAAGTTCGGCAAGCTCAATGGCCTCGTCAATTTTTACCCGTCTCTTGATGGCCTTCGGCGTAGTAATCTGAGTCTTCTGAAATTTTCCTTTTTTGTTGCCTTTTGCTTCCTTTTTCCCATGTTTCTTGCGGCTATGGGTGGTATTGTATAATGCTTCACCTTCAATGACGGATTTGTGCTTGCGCTGTTTTTTCTTCCCGAAAGGCAGAGCATCATCACCAAAGATATCCAGCTTTTTTTCTTTTTTCCATTTAGCTGAATCGACTATTTCATCGGGTATGATAATATCGTCCAGAGGGATCTTTTTTTCAGAAATTTCAGGGAAAGAAGACGGCAATTGCTCTTTAGCAATAAACGGCTTTTTCTTTGGAATCTCCGTTCGCATCTCGCTTTTCGGGCCGGACCATTTCCTTTCTTCAACCGGTGAAGGTTTTCTAAGATTCTCAAGCACTAAAGGATCTGCAATTTTTACGATCTTTGCAGGGGTGGATTTTTTCTTCTTTTTCTTTTTCTTTCCTTTTCCGTCGCTATCTTCGGCATTAAGCGAATCAATCTCCGTCACGGCAATCTCGTTTTCCACAAAGGTTTCAGGTTTATTATCCGATAGCTTATCATTGTTTTGAATATCGGCTTTTCCCATATCAGCCGGATATGATCTTTTTTCTTCTGCCTCAGGTTCTTTTGTCTGCTCTGTTTCTTTTATAATTTTTGAGTCCGGGGAATATGCCGGCTTTGGTTCGGGTGTTGATTCTGATGATGGTTGAGCTGCATGTATGGGTTGCTGTTTTGTTTTGGAGACAGATACCGGCTCAGGGGGTTTTACCGTATCTTTTATGATTGATTTAACACCAATGGAAGAATCTATAACAGGCGTGATGATCTTGGCGGGTTGACCCTTTTTAATTACCGGTTTGTCTTTTTTCAGTTCTGATGCATCATCTTTACCGGATTGAATCGATTCCGAAATTTTTGGTTCATCTTCATGATCTTTCACATCAAGCGGCGGGAGGTCTCTAACTGCAGCGGTTCTTGTTTCTTCATCCCCATCGTGCCCGGCATCTTCTTCAGAAGGCGATCTGCGCCTGCGAATAACGGACGGCTTTATCTTGAGCTCATTTTTTCCTTTTTCCTTACCGAACAAGCTTCTTTTGATCGCAATGATATCACTGTCTTCCAGAGAACTCATATGGCTTTTAACTTCAATATTCAATTCCTTCATTTTATTAAGAAGTGCTGTGTTCGTCATGTTCAGATCTTTTGCCAGCTCGTACACTCTGATCTTCGACATATATTGCCCCCAAAATTTTGTTCTCTTTTAATAACCTTCCCTGTCTGCTTGCCGATATTCTTATAACCTAATCAATCAGCTTTCTTCACCTTCCCGGATCTGTTCGGTTTTAGCTTTTTTAAATGGTTTATCCGGCTTTTCCCTATTTAATTCTTCATTGAGAAGAATTTTGGCCTCATCCATGATTTCCCTAATCCTTGATTCTTCAAAACCGGTTAACTGAGCAAGATCTTCAACCTCGGCTTCAGAAATATCCAATAACGAAGAATAGCCGCCTTTAAATAAGGTTTCCGCCAAAGGCAGCCCTACGCCCTTTAATTTCATCAAAGCGTCATATCCTTCTTTTAATTCACGGCTGTATTCCGCCTCGCTGGTGACTTCCAGATGCCAGCCGGTTATTTCACAGGCAAGAGAAACATTCTGGCCGCCCTTGCCGATGGCAATGGAAAGATAATCATCCGCCACAATGACTTCCATGGACCGGTTATCTTCATCAATGATCACCCTTGCAATCTCGGCGGGAGACAAGGCATTGCAGACAAACCGGGCAATATCCGGACTCCACTGAACAATATCGATTTTTTCTCCCCGTAGTTCCTGGACAATATTCTGGACCCGGTTTCCTTTAATGCCCACACATGCCCCTACTGGATCGACATCCGAGTCGGATGAAGAAACAGCAACCTTGGCTCGCACACCCGGAACCCTGGCAGCACCGCGAAGGGTTACAATTCCTTCTGCAACCTCAGGAACTTCAGTTTTAAATAATTCGACGACAAATTCAGGATGGGTTCGGGATAAAATAATCTGTGCACCCTTTGATTCTTCCAGGACATCCAGGACATAAGCCCTGATTCTATCGCCCCGTTTGTAATTTTCTTTCGGCATCTGGTCCCGGGGTCTTAATACGGCCTCAGCCTGCCCCAAGTTAACAATAATACTGCCGCGGTCAAAACGTTGAACAATCCCATTAATGATCTTGCCCTTTTTATGAATAAAATTTTCATAAACCGCATTTCTTTCCGCTTCCCGCATTTTCTGGATAATGACCTGCTTGGCTGATTGAGCTGCAATCCGCCCGAATTCTTCAGTGTCAATCCTGATACCAAGGCTGTCGCCAATCTCACATTCAGGATCATATTCGTACCCTTCTTCAATGGTCAGCTCACTGTCCGGATATTCAACCTCTTCTACCACTTCTTTAAAATGGAAAACCTCAACCTCACCGGTTTTAATATCGTAATGAACTTCTATATCCGCTCTCGGCCCGATTTTCTTTCTTGCGGCTGAAATAATAGCTTCTTTCAAGGTGTTGATAAGAACTTCCGGCTCAATCCCTTTTTCTCGGCTTACCTGGTCAATAACCCTTTTAATATCAGTGATAAACATGTCTAAGTGTCTCCATATTACTGACCTGCAAGTATTGCTTTGCTGATCGCATGGTCTTTTATCTCAACCTTTTTCCCATCAACCGCAATCACAACAGAATCATCATTAATTATCTCAAGAATTCCGGTAAACTTTTTTCTGTTCTCAATCAATTCCGACGTCTCGATTTTTACCCTCGCACCTTTGAATTTCAAAAAATCTTTAAATTTCCGGTGAAACAAAAAAATAATTTCGCCTTCGTTCTTAAGATCTCCGGTCGGCGGATATTCGACGACTGAAAAAAAACAGCTTCACCGGCGGTCGCGAAAAACAACCTGTACTCTTCCGGA
>CAZWMY010000203.1:0-4183 GCA_964635025.1 uncultured Desulfobacula sp.
GGAGTCTTTGGGCATGGCCTTTGTGAGCTCCTGCAAAAACCGCCTCGGATGCATCAGGGCATTGGTTGAGCCTGACCAGGAATTGAGTTCGCTGTTCCAGGTTTGTTTTTCTTTTTCAACATCGGCAAGGCGCTTTGTATTCTTTTCAATGCCCGGTTTCAAAGCCTGAGTGATCCTGAGAAGCTCGTCTGCATATTCCTTTGCATCGGCAATGCTGGCCACATCCACTCTCTTTGACCGTCCCAATACCTTTGCATCACTATCCACCTGGATGATCTTTGCAGATTTGGGCCAGTATTCCATATCATACTGGGGAAGCGTACCAAAAGGCCCCAGCCTTGATCCCAAGGCCAAAACCACATCAGCCTTGGCAATGGTTCTCATGGCGGCCTTGGACCCGCAATACCCAATGGGGCCGCAGAAGAGCGGATGATCACCGGGAAAGGTGTCATTATGAAGATAGGAATTGACGACCGGTGCTGTCAGATATTCAGCAAGAGCGATGACCTCTTTTAATGCATTGCCTTGGCTCACCCCGCCGCCGGACAGGATCACAGGATATTTTGCCTGGATCAACAGCTTTGCCGCAGCTTCAATAGCCTCTTTTGAACCAACACCTCTGGATAACACCATGGTGGGATAAATCTCATCCTCGCACGCACCGTAAAAATAATCCCTCGGGATATTTAAATGAGTGGGGCCGTTTTCAAGCTTTGCCCTGAAAAAACACTGCCGGGCGAGCTCGGCCATTCTTTCGGGCCGGTTAACCCGGACCTGGTAAACCGTCTGCTTTTCAAACATGGCCATCTGATCCAGTTCTTGGAATCCGCCGGTGCCGATCCCCATGGACCCGGTTTCAGGCGCAATGGCCACCACCGGGGAATGCGCCCAGTATGCCGCGGTAAGGGCGGACACAAAATTGGCAGCACCCGGACCGTTCTGGGCAATGCAGACCTGGGGGCTGCCCGTCACCCTGGCAAGACCGTCTGCTGCATGGCAGGCGGCCTGTTCATGGGCCACAGGGATAAACCGGATGCCTGCGGCCGGAAACAAATCCAGGGCATCCATATAGGCTGATCCGACGATGCCAAACACATATTGAACCCCTTCGGCCACCAGGGTTTCAACCAATGCCTCACTGGGTGTCATTTTCTGTTTTGTCATATTCTTACTCCTCTATCTTTTTATTCATCCAATTCTTTTTTAAACTGCCGGGTCATGAGGTGCTCATATAAAACCGGGGACAGCCGGGAAACCAGATAGCCCAATTTCCCCATAAAGGTGAGAACCAGCATGGCTTTTCTCTTTTTAATCCCTTTGACGATCTGTCTTGCTGCATTTTCAGGCGTGTCTTCTTTTCCAACCTTTGTCTGTTCATGGGTAGCAATCCCTCCGTCAAAGCCGAGAGCCCTTGTCTGAAGGTTGGTGCGGATAAAACCGGGACAGACGACCATGACATGGACGCCTTTGTGGCGAAGCTCGCATCTCAAAGAGGTGGACATTCCATGAAGGGCATGCTTGCTGGCACTATACCCGGTCCGCCCCAGCAACGGCGCCACCCCAGCAATGGATTCATTGACGATGATGACACCTTTTGCCCTGATCAGCGCAGGCAGTGACGCCTTGGTGCAATATAGGGACCCGAAAAAATTAACCTCCATCACTTTTCTGAACACAGAGGTCTCTGTTTTTTCGAACAACCCTCTCTGGGTGATCCCGGCATTGTTGAACAGGATGTCGATCCGGCCGAATTCGGCCAAGACATCATCCATCGCCTTTTTACAGGATTCTTCAAGCGTAATATCGCAAACAATACCAAGGACCGGGATCTTTTTTGCAGAAAACTCCTTTAAACCCCTGCCCAGTGCTTCCTCATCCATATCTAGCATGGCGATCCTGGCCCCCTGCCCTGAAAGCTCCCGGCACACGGCCAGACCGATGCCGGAAGCCCCGCCGGTAACCACCGCCACCTTATCCTTAAAAAATCCTTGAGACATTGCCAAAATTCCTATGCCTTATATGCGCCCACATTGGCCAGCATCATACTGGCCGGGCTCACCGTTGTCGGGTCGGTCATGACATTGATGCAACATATTTTTCCCGAAGCAAAGGCCTGTTCCAGTGCCGGCCGGATATCCTCCGGTTTTTCAACAAAAAAGCCTTTTCCGCCGATGGCTTCCACCATTTTGTGGTAATCCACTTTTCCGATAAATGTCCCGTCTTCAATGGCATGCCCGATGCGAAGCTCCTGGCTGTGGCGGATCATGCCCCAGCCAAGGTCATTTGAGATGACAACGACAATGGCAAGGTTTTTGCGGATGGCGGTTTCAAATTCCATGAAATTAAAGCCCACAGACCCGTCACCGGTCATGAGACACACCCGGCTGCCCGGGTTTAAAAGCTTGGCTGTATTGGCGTAGGGCAGCCCAACGGCCAGGGACCCGAAAATGCCGTAATCCAGATATTTCCCAGGGCAAGACATGGTCCGGGTCATGCCCATCCATGTGGTGGTGTCGCCGCCGTCGGCAATGACGAAATCCGTTTCCTTGTTCATGAATTCATTGATTTCCCTTGCAAGGCGCAGGGGGTGAATCGGCGTATGATCCGACTGCCAGTCCTTTTGAGACAAAGCAATGCTGTCCTTATGGGCAGCTCTCAGCTTTGCAATCCAGGGAGCGAACTTTGATTTGAGCTCATTTTCAAGATCAAGCCCCATCAACTCATTTAAAGCTTTAAGAAATGCCTTTACATCGCTGACCACGGGCAGATCAATGGTTTTGTTCCGGCCGATTTCCTCAGGCTCAATATCCACCTGGACCATTTTGGCAGCCGGGTTGAAAAGATCACCAAAAAGATAGTAGAGGCAAATCCGGGACCCCAGGATGATGATGAGATCCGTCTCAAAATAGGCGGTAAAACTGCATCCAGGCCGGACTGCAACAGCGCCCTCAAAACAGAACGGATGATCGTCCGGCACCATTCCCCTGCCGGACAGACTCGTCAATATGGGCATGCCTGTTTTTTCGATAAAGGTTTTCAGCTCAGCTTCAGCACCCGATTGCCAGGCACCGGTACCGGCAATCACCACGGGTTGCTTTGCAGTTTTCAGCATATCCATCAATGCGTTAGCCTTGGCTGGATCAGCCGGGGCAGAGACCACATCCGTGCGCGGATATTTCACCAGGGCCTTATCCACCGGCGTGTTTAGCACATCAATGGGAAATTCCAGATAAACAGGCCCGGGCCGTCCGCTCTGGGCGATCCTGAAGGCCAGATCCACATATTCCGGAACCCTTTCCGCCTTCTGGCAAACCAGGGCTTTTTTCACCATGGGTTTGATGACTGCTTCCTGGGCCATGTCCTGGAGATCCAGTTTTTCTTTGTTGTTAAGCCCTACACACCCTGCAATCAGCACAAGGGGCGTGTTTGAACAATGGGCGCTGGCAACCCCGGTTAGGGCATTGGTAAAGCCGGGGCCTGCTGTTACCATGGCCACGCCTGCCGTCCGGGTCAGTTTTCCAAAGGCTTCGGCCATGAACACGGCCGACTGCTCATGCCTGGTATCGAAAATCTTTACCTTTGATCCTTCAAGATATTGATAAATCGGCGTGATATGGCCGCCGCTCAATGAAAAAATATGTTCGATCTTTCTGTCTATCAGTGCTTGGGCCACAAGCTGTGCCCCGGTTATATTTTCAGCCATCTTTTGACTCCTTTTCTATATAATAATGTTAAAGCTCCATCAATTGTCCGCCGCAGATATTGAGTGCCTGGCCCGTAACATAGGAAGAGGCGTCCGAGGCAAGAAAAAGCGCCATGTTCGCCACCTCCTCCGGTGATCCGATCCGGCCCATGGGAATGGTTTCGCACATTTTTCTCTCCTGTTCTTCCACCGTGGTGTTGAAAAACTGCGCTTCCAGGCCAAATCGCCATCGTTCCAGATCGGTCATGATCTGACCGGGGCAGATAGCATTGACCCGGATCTTTAAGCCCGCCAACTCCTTGGCCATAACCTTGGTCAGCATTATCACCCCGGCCTTGGACACGGAATAGGCCCCGTTGAAAAGAGCCGGGACCTTGCCCGCGCGGGAGGCGGTATTGATAATGGCCCCGCCCTTTTTCTGCATCAGGGGGACAATGGCCTTTGACATCCTGAACACCCCGTGCAGATTGACATCAATGG
>CAZWMY010000204.1:0-4182 GCA_964635025.1 uncultured Desulfobacula sp.
AGGAGAATTCCTACAAACTTTTTTTAAAAAAAAACCGTTTTTGGACAATAGTGATAATATATATTATTGAGATTACATAAAAGGAGTAAACTGGGGTTTGAAACCTTTTTTCTAATCATTCATTTTCCAAATACTCGTAAATATTTTTTAATATCTTCTTTGGTTTTATTTTCTGATTTTTCAAGCTCTTCACGAAGTATTTCGAGACAGGCTTGTTTTTGTTTTTCATTTAGTTCGACACCTGTTTCTTGAAGAGCTTCATTAAGTATTTGAATTGCTGGGTCTATATGAGAAATATTTGATTCTTTTTGTAGAATGTTTTCCTTGCCGCTTATTATCCAGATTATATCTACATTACAGATATTAGAAATATTTATCATAACATCAAGCGGCAATTTAGAGGCATCTTTTTCGTATCTTTGTAGTGTTCTTCCAGTAATACCAATTCGTTCCGCTAAAAAATTTTGAGACAAACCCATTGATTTTCTAGCAAATATTATTCTGTCCTCTAAAGATTTCATAAAAATACGAAAAATATGTCGTTTTTTCCTTGACACCTACGACAAATTTGTCTAACTTTGCATAGGCTTAATTATTAACTTGCTAAAACCCTTATTTTTTGCAGGTCACTTGCAACTACAACTAAGGAGCCCATCATGAACCAACCAGCCATCAAAATAAATCCGGACATAAAAACATCTTTAATTGACATTGTTCAACTGCACAAAAAATACAGTGCTCCAAATCCACAAAATAATATCAATGATCTGGTCAATTTTATCCTGGGCTCAGCAATAGACGGTTTCAACAATTCTGGAAGCTGGGAACGTGATTTTGTCCAAAAAATGGGACTCATTCCCACTGAAGAATAAAATGGAGATTAGCTTTCAGTATTTTCAACCCCTTAGCAAAATAACCCTTGGTGAAATAATATCAAACATGAAACGTTTTTACCATTCAATTTTCAACAATCAAATAAAAGTGTTGATCCCGCACCTAAACCAGGTGTGTTTTTTAATAAACCTAAAAAAATAAGGAGAATTATCAACATGATTGCAATACTTATGGGTACTCTGGTCAGTGCCAAAATCAAACAGCCAGAAACCGGACAGGATTTTAAAGCTCATCAATCTATCGGCCTACTTCAAATTGAAGACGGTGAACCAGATCTTGTCAAACTCAAAGACATGGATCTTACCCGGCCATACAAACCAAACAGTCAGGTCAAACTTAAATGTTCAATCAGCCATTGGAGCAACAACAACAGTTCCGGCAATTCAATCAAGGTGTTAGACATACTATGATTGACGGCAATTCATTAATCATCATCCAGTTTATTTCCGGTGTGGAAGGTGCAGATCTGTTCAATTTTTTCTTCTCGCTGGTAAGTGCCGGTGGATTACTGGCCTTTATTCCGATTGCCATTATCAAATTGATTCAAAGAGCATAAATGGGGATTTATGGAAACCTTGTTAACCGAACAAATTTTAATGCATGGCCTTATGGGCCTTGCCGGGATCATTGTCGCATCATTGTTTTGGTTCGGCGTGATCAAAAACATTTAATTATTTTAACTTTTGGGGATAACTACCCCACAGGAGGAACTATCATGAAAAAACTTATTCAGAACGTAAGCAACAAAGCAAAACTTGGATACTGGACAATCGTCGCATCTATTACCGGTGCTGCCCCTGCATTTGCAGCAATCGACCTGACCGGTGTGACCGTTGACAAAACGGATTACATTGCAATTGCAACCTTTCTTATAACCGCCTTGGTTGCATTCTGGGGCATTAAAAAAGGCCTTGGATTACTCGGCAGATAATATTTATCCATGATCCCCATTAAAAAGAAGGGTGGGCGTAATGTTCGCCTGCCCTTCTTTATTAAAAGAAGGGAAATAAAATGAAACGGTTATTATATTTTCTGATTGGTTTTTCACTTGTTAGCCTGCCAAATCCTCATCTATATGCATCCACTTGCGCAGATTCCTCAGGTACATTCACGCCACCTTCAAATTATCCACTTTATTATGATAATTATATTTTTTTAGGTGTGTATACCGATGGAACCTGTAAAGACAAGGACGGTCACACCTGGCAAGAGGCTGTTGGAGAATATATAACGGCTAATCCATCAACTCCGGGTTGGTCACCCTATTATACAGCGACCTTTACCCAAGGCGGACAAAATTTTACAGTAAATTTAAAACAGACCACTAAATCCGGAGTGAAAAATACGATTGTTTATATCGTAATAGCAACTCCATGCAATGGATCATGTGGTTTGCCAATAACGGATACAGACGGAGACGGCACACCAGACAGTAAAGATTTAACGCCAAACGATTCCACGCCTTATACCGGCCGCTTATCAAAATCCATTACTGATTCAACCGGTAAACTTGTTTGGTATGTAGTTGAACTCAGTGACGGCTCTCTTCATGAATTTGGAACAATCCCGGCTTCTCCGGATGGCTATATCTACAAATCTTTTGATGGTAATCCGTCAATGAGTCAAAGTGACATTACCACAGCAATTACAAATTCAGGCCTTGAAAAAAATTACAGCCATAATCTAGTAGAAATTGGCACAAACGGTCAACTGATTGAGGATGACCTTGGCAAATGGATATCCAGTTATAAACCTCCTGATCCCATTACGGGCGGCCCATCAAATATGACCCCCACAGACAAACCTCAGGTTGGTGATGCTGACAATAAACTTTTGCGAGATATATCAAACAATACCTCCAAAGGCCTGGACAATGATAAAATTATATCTGGCCAGCTCAAAGAGATTAATGCAAATATTGTGAAAGGCAATCAGCAAGGTCCGCCAATCGTTAATGTGAAAGCCCCTATTGTAAATGTTAATCCCACTTTAAATCTTGATCCTTTATTAAATCAAAATACTCAAAATAGAAGTGCGGATAATTCAGAAGCCCAGGGCCATCAATCAACTGCTGAAAGTTGGAATCCTCAATCAAATTATCCTGAATCCACTTTCAACGGCAATTTAACCGAAGGTTCCAACGGAGATTATAAAAAACCAGGCGATCTTTCCTCCGAATCATGGTTTACGTCTTTCATGTCTTCTAACCCCTTGGTTACAGCCCTTCATAATTCCGGTTTTCAATCATATGGATCGGTTTGTGATGTAACAATAAATTTAGGCACATTAGGCATCCATCATTTAAGCCTATGCGAATTTCAACCGGAATTTGCAGCCGCAGGAAACCTGCTGTTTGCATTTTGCGGACTGACTTCTTTAATTATAGTCGTAAGGGGGTAAAATGGTTCCTATAGTAGATATTACCCGAGTAATCGAATGGGGAAAAAATGCCGTCATTGACGGCATTAAATGGATAGCTTTTAAAACGCTTTTGATATCAGGTATTCTAACTTTAGTACCCATTGCAATTTATAAAGGGTGGTTACTTTTACAGGAAAAAATCATGACTTATATAGCCGGCAATATGACCGGTGATATTTGGTCTGGTTCTGTTGTTCAATTGACCGGTTTGGCTGGTTGGCTGGCTGAAAACTTGAAATTTCAACAATGCTTTTCGCTTCTGGTTTCTGCTTTGGCATTCAGATTTATCATGGGATTTTTTCATAAATAAAACTTTTTTAAAGAAATGGTGAAATTGTATGGTAATGAAACTGCATACCGGTGTTCCCGGCTCCGGAAAAACCTTTTTCCTGATCAAATCATTAACCGACCTTTTTTACACCTGGAATGAAGAATTAAACAGGTTTGAACTTAAACCCGAACATAAAAATCTTATCGTGATATCCAATGTCGAAGGTTTGAATTTAGATCATAAAGACCTTGACACCCTGATCTCTGACCGCTGCCTGACCCTTGCCAAACGAAAATTCACCGAACTTATGACGGATAAAGACCTTCCAGACATGGATGAGCTGATAACCGACTACTATTATGATTTTAAAAATGAAGGTATCCGCTGGTTTTTTAACTATGAGTATCAGGAAAGACTATGCCAGGAATTCGGACCAATCGTTTATGCTATCGAAGAATCACAACGGTATTTTGACGGACAAAAAATCGGACGTGAAAAATGGCTCCGGGAAGTCTTATTCTTTTTTGAAAAACACCGTCACTTAGCCCGGATATTTCATGAGACATAGAAATCGGATCGTTGAGTAGCAATTTTAC
>CAZWMY010000205.1:0-4150 GCA_964635025.1 uncultured Desulfobacula sp.
TTTGGCTGATGTAGGGCTTGTGGGACTTCCCAATGCCGGCAAATCAACTCTCATCAGCCATATGAGTTCTGCCAGACCTAAAATTGCCGATTACCCCTTCACTACCCTGACGCCTGTTATCGGCATGGTGGAAGCTCCCTTTGGAGAGCCCTTTGCCGTGGCAGACATACCCGGTCTCATTGAAGGCGCCCATGAAGGCATTGGTCTTGGCATCAGCTTTTTAAAACATATCGAACGGACCGGTATCCTGGTCCATCTCATTGATGTTTCAGCCATTGACGCAGATGATCCCCTAAAGCCATTTCTTCTGATCAACAATGAACTTGCCAAATACAGTAAAACCCTTGCTGAAAAAAAACAGATTGTGGTTCTCAACAAGATTGACCTGCCCGATACCCATGAAAAAATAAAAGCCTTTACCCGCGCCTTAAAAAATATCCCTGTCACGACCTTGTCGGCCGCAACCGGGAAAGGGGTAAAGGAACTGGTTTTATTTTTAGCTTCTGAACTTCATAAAGAGTAAGCCATGAAAATAGGGCTGTTCGGAGGAACTTTCAATCCTTTCCACAATGGTCATATTGGCATTGTGGAGCATGTAAAAAAAAAATACAGCCTTGACAAAATATTTATCATTCCTTCTGCCACACCTCCCCATAAGCCGGATATTGACCTTGCCTCTGCCGATGACAGATTTGAGATGGTAAAAAAAAGCATCAAGGGCCTGGACCTTAAAGGATTTTTCGCATCCGATAAGGAGTTGACCCGAAAAGGGCCTTCCTTTACCATTGACACCATAGAAGAATTTAAAACAGATCTGGGAAAAAATGCAGACCTGTTTCTTTTAATGGGGTCGGATGCCTTTTTTGATATCCCCACCTGGCGGCAGATGGATCGGATTTTTGAATCCGTCAACATTATTGTCATGCTCAGGGGTCATTTTGAAAACCATGACGCCTTTGTCTCTTTTATTGACGAACACATATCAAAGGGATACATATTCAATAAAGAGGACAATGGCTTTTTTCATAAAACCAAAAAAAACATACTCTTATGCCGGGTGCCCAGAATAGACATTTCATCCACCCTGATCCGGGAACGGATAAAATCCGGAAAATCCATAGAAGACCTTGTACCTGCCGGCGTTTTAAAAATCATTCATGAAAAGGAACTGTATAAATGACAAATCTAAGCCCATTGGCTGACCATCTAAAAAAATACCTTATCCCAGCCTTTGAAAGAAAAGCAAAATCCATCATTGCCATTGATGTGAGAAAACTCACCTCTTATACGGATACCCTGATTATTATTGAAGCAAATTCCCAGCGCCAGGTGACCTCCATTGCCGAACATGTGATCAAGCGGCTGAAAGAAGAAAAAATCAGCGCCATCGGAGCTGAAGGCGTCAAAGAAGGAGAATGGGCATTGCTGGATTATGGGGATGTGATCATTCATGTATTTGAATCGAAAATCAAAGACTATTACAATCTGGAAGGGCTGTGGGCTGATGCCCCGCTGATGGACCTGTCCGGATTTGAAGCAGAACCTGAGGAGGGGGCTTATGAAAACTGATACCCCTGTTCATATCCTGATGATCCTGGATGGATGGGGCATCCGGGAAGAGACCGATGGAAACGCCGTCGCTCTGGCCCACACCCCGTTTCTGGATTCCCTGAAAAAAAATTTTCCAAGCTGCAAGCTGACCTGCTCCGGAATTGATGTCGGCCTTCCCGAAGGCACCATGGGCAATTCAGAGGTCGGGCACATGAATATCGGGGCCGGCAGAAAAGTGTTCCAGGATTTTGTCAGGATCAATCTTGCCATAAAAGATCAGAGTTTTTTTCAAACTCCTGCCCTTAAAGACATCATGACAAGGGTATCAGCTTCAGGCAAAAGCCTTCATCTTATGGGACTTTTATCCGACGGAGGGGTTCACAGCCATATCAGCCATCTCTTTGCCCTCATCGACATGGCAAAACAGAATAATGTAGACCATCTTTTTATCCACCCCATCCTGGATGGCCGGGACACATCTCCCACCAGCGGCATCACATATGTGAAACAGCTCCAGGACTATCTTGATGAGACCGGGACCGGAAAAATTGCAACGGTTGTGGGGCGTTATTGGGCCATGGACAGGGATACAAGGTGGGACAGGGTAAAACGGGCTTACGAGCTTTTTACAAATGCTGACGGCATCCATTCCGATTCTGCCCTGGCTGCGATACAAAAAGGCTATGATTCAGGCAAAACCGATGAATTCATGGAGCCAACCTTTATTTTACCAAAGGAAGGAACAATCAAAGACGGCGACGGTCTTATCTTTTTTAATTTCAGGGCAGACCGGGCCAAAGAGATTACCCGGGCCTTTACAGAGGATAATTTTTTAGCCTTTAAAAGAGAAAAGAAAATTGATCTGTCGGGTTTTGTATGCCTGACCCAGTATGATGAAACCTTTGATCTCCCAGTGGCCTTCGGCCCCCAGCATCTTTATCATATTTTGGGGGAAGTACTGAGCAAAAACCATATCCAACAGCTTCGCATTGCGGAAACGGAAAAATATGCCCATGTCACCTATTTTTTCAACGGAGGAGATGAAAAAATTTTTGAGGGGGAAACAAGAATTCTGATTCCTTCTCCAAGGGAGGTGGCCACCTATGATCAAAAACCTGAAATGAGTGCCATAAAGGTTGCGGAAACCGCCTGTGAAAAAATCAGATCCAAGGAATTTGATTTTATCGTTCTTAATTTTGCCAATATGGATATGGTGGGCCATACCGGGATTCTTTCGGCAGCCATAAAGGCCTGTGAAACCGTTGACCAATGTGTTGAAAAAGTGGTCAAAGCCATTTGGGAGACCGGCGGAACCGCCATGGTCACGGCCGATCACGGCAATGCCGAACAAATGATAGCCGATGACGGATCTCCCCATACCGCCCACACCTTAAATCCTGTCCGGTTCATCCTTGCGGGAAATAAATATAAAGGGCTTTCCATGAAAGACGGCATCCTCGGTGATATTGCACCAACCGTTCTAACCGTACTCCATATTGAACAACCCAAAGACATGATGGGAACTTCCCTGATATGACCATGGACTATATCATCAGCGATTATATTACGGGAAAAGCCGTCAGAAATGTCGGGCCGGAGATAG
This sequence comes from uncultured Desulfobacula sp., assembly GCA_964635025.1. Taxonomy (GTDB): domain Bacteria; phylum Desulfobacterota; class Desulfobacteria; order Desulfobacterales; family Desulfobacteraceae; genus Desulfobacula. Next base: position 3,155 of record CAZWMY010000205.1, read on the forward strand.
TTCGACAGGCCTTTGAAAAATTTCTGGTGAATGAAAAAGGCTATGACAAAGAAGATATCCGGGTGGATGAATCGCTCGTTGTTCAGTTTAAAGGAGAAGATTATCCTTCAGCCGTTGACCTCATCGTCTTCTGCCGGGACAAAGCCTTTATGGCCATTACCTGCGTGGCAGGGTCCATTGGGTCCTATGAAAGGGAAATCCTTGCCGGAGCAAGGCTTGTTTATGATTACCAGATTCCCCTGGCGGTTTCAACCGATGCAAGGGATGCCGTGATCCTTAATACCATCTCCGGAAAAAATATCGGAAAAGGTCTTGATGCCATCCCTTCAAAAACAGAAGCCCTGGAAAGGATAAAAACCCTGGAATTCATCCCCCTGGATGAAAACAGAAAGGAGCGGGAAATGATCATTTTACGCTCCCTTTAACATTAAAAAAAGAACACTGGGGGAGATTGCAGGAGATGTTACCAGGGTACAGACTCTTGATATAGAACCTGCACTGCCTCATACTTTTGAAAAGCTTGTATCTGTAACATCCCCTGTTTATGAAAATGCAATTGAAGTCCGTTACTTTGACTGCGACTTCTATCATCATGTAAACAATGTGAAATACATTCAGTGGTGCATTGAGGCGCTCCCTGCGGAATTTATCCGGGGCCATAAACTATACGAGATAGATGTAAATTTCAGGGCAGAGGGGAATATTGGTGATAAACTTATTGTTAAGTCTGCACCAGGTTCAGAGGATGGAGTTTGCAATCATTCAATAACCGACATCACCGGCGAAAAGGAATTGGTGAGGATGAAAAGTACCTGGAGATAATATCTTATAACTCCATCCTGCCGGACTATACTGTAAAAATGTACTATAAATAAAAAAAGCGGTCTGCCCTTTCTGGACAGACCGCTTTTTTTATTAGTGAACTGTTTTATAGTCTTCTGTCAGGTATCCGCAACAGCATATTGAATGTCGGAAATACCCTGAATATGCTGTAAG
>CAZWMY010000206.1:0-4120 GCA_964635025.1 uncultured Desulfobacula sp.
ATTAGCAAAAAATAAAATAAAAGTATGTAATTTAAGAAACCTGACCAAAAACCTGGTAGCCTTTGCAAAGGACCAGGAGCCCAGGCAGGAATTTTTTAGAATCAATGATAAAATCAGCCTATCCCTGAATCTTCTGAAAAAGGATCTTGAACTAATAACTGTAAAAACTGATTTCCAGCCCGATATCCCCCCTCTTCTGGCTGACCCCGGCATGATCGAACATGCGCTGATGAATCTCATCCAGAATTCCATTCATGCCACCAGCAAGGTTGAAGAGCCTCTCATAGCCATTAAGGCATTTCATTTGGACGAGAAAATCCATCTTGAAATTGAAGACAACGGCTGCGGAATTCCAAAACAGCATTACAACAGTATTTACACGCCCGGTTTTACTTTAAAAGGCAGCAATGATCTTAATGATTCCTATCGGAAAAACATCAAAGGCACGGGATACGGTATGTCCAATGTTAGAATGTATATTGAAAAACATCATGGGGCCATATCTTTCATATCCGAAGAAAACAAGGGCACCCGGTTTAGGATTGAACTGCCGGTCAAAAAAACAGGGCTTACAGATAAGGAAATCCAGGAAGTGTCAAAAACCCATGTTCAAACCGGAAAGCATATCCTTATAGTTGAAGACGAAACCACAATATCCAAGATTCAGGCCAGAGTGATTTCGGAAAAACCCTTTATGCATCATGTGGATATTGCTGTGAACGGAAAGACTGCCCTTGAATTCCTTGAGAAAAAAAAATATGACCTTGTCAGCCTGGATTATGTCTTGCCCGGAGATTTAACAGGCATGGATGTCTATCATTACCTCCGGCAGAAAGACAAATCGCTTCCGGTGCTTTTCGTTTCCGGAAACCTTGAATTTATTGAATCCATAAAAGGATTAATGGTTAATGGCAACCATATCCATCATCTTTCCAAACCCTGCACCAATAAAGATTATGCCGGAGCCATCAATGAATTGCTGATCCGTTCGGCAAAAGACCATGAAACAAACGTAAAAAAGGCATGATGTGAAAAAAAAACAAAAAAAAAGAAAAAATCTGATACTTATTTTTTTCATCATTTTGATTGTTATTGCAAACTACATCCTGTTTGAAAAAAACAAAACATCAAAAAAAGATGCAATTCCGGCCCAAACCCTGGAAGTGAATCATTTTGATGAAGCCGGAAGATAATCTTCTCTTAAGGGAGAAAACACCTCAATGGCTTCCGAGTCTTCAAGGATGTTTGCCCGATGCTCAATCCCGCCCTTGATGGACCAAGTGTCTCCTGCTTCTGCCGTAAATGATTCCTGACCGATAAAAAGCGTCATTTTCCCTGATATCATAAAGCCGGTTTGCTCCTGGGGGTGGCTGTGAAGCGGCAAAAGACTTCCTTTTTTTAAATGAAAACGGGTCAAAAGACTGTTTTCACCATATACAAGGGTTTTCATTTCAATGCCGTGAATGGGGCTGACAAATCCTGCTGAACTGAATTTTGCAAACATAAGTGTCTCCGTTTTCTGATGCGCATAAAATTTTCAAATGTGCATAGTTTTGACAAAATTTCATAAAATTGCAATACTGCCGTAATTTTTAAAACTCAAACAAGGTTAAATCAATTTGAAACTCCCTGAAATCCTTGCCCCGGCAGGAGATAAAAATTCATTTCTGGCCGCCATAGCCGCAGGCGCCGATTCAATTTACTGCGGTCTTAAAATCTTTTCCGCTCGTATGGAAGCTGAAAACTTCAGTATTGAAGATCTTGCCGGCCTTACAAAACTTGCCAGGAAAAGGGATATAAAAGTTTATGTGGCCTTTAATTCTCTCATCAAGGAAGCAGAACTTGAAAAAGTTCTTCGGATTTTATCAAAACTCGTTGAATATGTGGACCCTGATGCCCTGATCATCCAGGATATTTCCATGATCCCTCTTGCCAGAAAAGCAGGATTTAAAAAAGAGTTTCATTTGTCCACCTTGGGCAATCTCACCTTTCCTTCAGGGTTGCAGACATCCGGCCGGATGGGCTTTAAACGTATTGTTCTGCCGCGGGAATTCACCCTGGATGAAATTAAAGAAATGGCCTGTCAGGCCCCTGCTGATTGCGGTCTTGAAGTCTTTATCCACGGGGCTTTATGTTATTCGGTTTCCGGGCGCTGTTACTGGAGTTCCTGGTTTGGTGGGAAAAGTGCACTCCGGGGCCAGTGCGTTCAGCCCTGCAGAAGAATCTATGAACAAAAAGGAATATCAAAAAGGCATTTTTCCTGCATGGATTTTTCCGCCGACGTTCTTGTAAAAATATTAAAACAAATCCCAAAAATAACTGCCTTAAAAATCGAGGGCCGGAAAAAAAGCCCCCATTATGTATATTACACTGTCAAAGCGTATAAACTTTTACGAGATCATCCGGAAAAGAAAAAAGAAGCTCTTGCCTATCTGGATTATGCTCTTGGAAGGCAGTTCAGCCATTATCAACTTTTGACCCAAAGGATGATAAACCCCCTCACCCATGAATCGGAAACCGGTTCCGGCCTTTTTACGGGAAGGGTTCAGAATCCTTCCGCTCCATTTTTCAGCACCAGAGAAGCACTGCTGCCTTCAGATCTTCTGAGAATCGGATCGGAAGATGATTCTTTTCACGACATTCAAAAAGTCACCCGGGCTGTACCCAAAAAGGGAAAATTCTATTTGGGGAAACAGTCCCGGTTCAAGGTAAAAACCGGAACCCCGGTGTATATCATTGACCGCAGAGGTCCGGAGCTTGAGACTGAAATCAAGGCCCTGGATGATGAACTAAACCTTATGGAAAAAGTATCCGTGCGACCCATTGACCCGGAAACAAAGGGGCCCTCTTTCCACAGATCAACAAAAACAGTGAGGGAAATAAGGGATATTTTGCTCATCAGAGGCCGGCAAAAAATTTTGCGCCGGAATGCCGACAAAGGAATATGGATCTCTCAGCAAGACTATTCCACTCCTCCGGATGCCGGAGCCTGGCTTTGGCTGGACCCGGTTTTGTTTCCCGGAGAAGAAAAAAAATGCGCTCACTATATATCCGGAGCCATAAAAAAAGGTGCAAAAAATTTTGTTTTAAATTCTTTGTGGCAAATTTCTCTTTTTAAATTACAACAGCGTCTGAATCTCTGGGCGGGTCCTTTCTGCAATATCGCCAATGGCCAGGCCATCAATCTTCTGAAACAACAGGGCTTTTCCGGTATCATTGTCAGCCCGGAACTGGACCAGGAAACCTTTATGAGCCTTGCCATGAGAAGCGAACTGCCGCTTGGCATCGTTATCTATGGGAACTGGCCCCTTGGCATTTCAAGGATTATATCGAAAGATCTTGAACCGGACAAAGCGTTTATGAGCCCGAAGGGTGAAATGGCCTGGATTTCAAAACACAATAACAATTATCATGTTTTCCCCAACTGGCCCCTCGATTTAACCGCTAAAAAAGAAATACTGGCCAAAGCCGGTTTTTCAGTCTTTGTTTATATGCATGAGCCCATTCCCAAAGATATCCGGATGAAAGATCGGCCCGGTATCTGGAACTGGGATTTAAAACTTTTATAGTCTTATTTGAAAAAACTGATCAATGCATGAAGATTGGTCAGGGGATGGGGCGGGCAACCTGGGATGAAAAGATCCACCGGTAAAATTTTATCAAGCCCCTCGGCAATTTCCGGGCTTCCGAAAAAAGGGCCGCCGGTGATGGCACAACTTCCCACAGCAATGACGACTTTTGGATGGGGAACCGCTTCATAGGTTTTCAAGAGTGCTGTTTTCATATTCCGGGAAACCGGTCCTGTCACCACAATCCCGTCGGAATGGCGGGGTGATGCCACAAAATTGATACCAAACCGGGCCAGATCAAAAAAAGGGGTTGAGAGAACATTCAGATCCGCTTCACAGGCATTGCAGCCTCCGGCCGATACCTGGCGAAGCTGCAAAGACCTTCCAAAAAGCTGTTTAAAATGCTGTCTGGAATGCTTGGCAAGATCGGGAAGGTCTCCTTTCGTTAAAAGATCCTCTTTATTTTCCACGGCAATTTCAAAATCATGGGTAAATCTTACAAATTCTTTATTGGAGATCTGCTCACAGGCGACGAAAAAAGCACCTTTGCC
>CAZWMY010000207.1:0-4071 GCA_964635025.1 uncultured Desulfobacula sp.
GCCGCAACTGCAGGCCTGGCACGACAGGATGCCAATTTTGTACTTATTCCGGAAGTGGATATGTTACTTTATGGAAAAAACGGCTTTTTGCAGGCCCTGGAAAACAGGCTTCTGCATCGGAAACATGCCGTGATTATTGTTGCTGAAGGGGCGGGCCAGAATCTTTTTGAGGATCAGGAAAAAAAATTTGATCCTTCAGGAAATGTCGTCCTAATGGATATCGGTCTTTTTCTTAAAGACAAAATTTCCCAATGGTTTAAAGCTAAGGATATTCCAATCTCTTTAAAATATATTGACCCTAGCTATATCATCCGAAGTCTTCCGGCCAATGCCAACGATAGCGTATTCTGCGGCTTTCTTGGCAGAGAGGCTGTTCACGCAGGAATGGCAGGAAAAACAAAACTTCTGGTCAGCTTTTGGAACAACCATTATGTGCATGTTCCGATGGATGCGTCTGCGGGAAAAAGAAAGCATCTGGATCCCAATGGGAGGCTCTGGCAGTCAGTGTTGGAAGCAACGGGGCAGGATGCCTACTTCACTGATTGATCTCAACAAATTCACCATTTTTTATCGTCATCAGAAAAAGCGGCTTATGGACACGGCCTTGTTTATCAAAAAGAGTTTGCCCGGTAACGCCATCATAGATTCTTTTTCCCTTTAAAGCATTCTTCAGAGTCTCTCGTGAATCAACGGTTTCATCCATTGCCGTAATAAAAAAGATTGAAGCTGTATCATAGGCGATGGCTTCGAGAAATTGCGGCTTATAATTGAACAAAGACTCAAAATTTTTTGTAAATTCTTCTGGTTGCGGATTACGGCTGCTGTCCAGAAAACCATCCGGGATAATAATTTTTAGATTATACCCCTTTGTACTTTTTAAGAGGCTTTCATCATGCCATAGATTTGTTCCGACCAGATATATGCCTTTTGCATCATTAAATGCAAGTTGCGGAAGGATCAGATTAATCCTGGAAGGAGAATCCGGGATGAATAAGGCTTGAAAATCAATCTTTGATTTAGTGCCGGTTTTTTTTCTTTGCAAGAGTCCTGTTTCATCTTTATTCTCTTCGTCATTAATATTTTGGTCTTCATTTTGTTCAGTGGGGCCCTCGGAATCTGTTGATATGATTTTATTCGATTCCTGTGCCGAGGAAAACCCTTTTGTAATTTTTTTTATCGGAATGGTAAAATCTGTTTTCTTACCATCATAGGGCTCTATTCCAATAATTTCACCCTGATATTCCTTTGCAATATTAGAAAAGAGTTCCATATATCGGATGCCATATTTTTCATTTGGATAAAGAATGGCCACTTTTTTTATTCCAAGATCAGAAAAAATATAATTTCCCAGTGCCTGAACCTGCATCTCGGGTGTTATGAAATTGGAAAAAAGATAATCCCCCTGTAAAGAAAAATCACTTTTCTGAGTTAATGCAATCATCGGAATTTTAAAATTTTCAGCTTCTTTCCCGGCTTCTTCTTCAGTCAGCAAAGGTCCGATGATGCCGGCGACATTTTTCTTAGATAATGTTCTGACCCCTTCAACAGTTATTTCCGGGTCTGCCTGAGTATCTATGACAATAACTTTAAAGTCTCTGGAATATTTTTTTGATAATTCCTGTATGGCAAACTGTATCCCTGTCAAGGCCTTTTGCCCGAAAACAGCATATTTGCCGGTTAAAGGCAAAAGACAGCCAATGGTATCCCGGGTGAAAAGTGATTTTTTTACAGCTTCGAGAAGATCCAATGCCTCATAATAATGATAATGGTCAGGATATCGGGATATAAATTTTTCAAGGGCTTCTTTGGCTTTTTCAGGATTATTTTCCAAGGCATGATTTAACCCAAGAAAATATAGTATGAGTGCTTTGGGGATGTTGGAATCTTTAATTTCTCCCCATTCCCCTAGAACCTTTGTGGGCGTTTTTGAAAGAACCGATTCAATTTTCGAGATGATTTCAAGCTTTTTATCTTCCTTCACATGTAACAGGATTTGTTCATAAATAGATAAAGCATCTTTGTAATTTTTCTGAAAAATGAATTTTTCAGCTTCGGCGGATAATACCTGGATGATATTGGGTTTTGATAATTCATCCTCTTTATTTAACTCAACAGGTTCTGCAGGGACATCAATCGTCCTCTCCTTTTCCTGAACCACTTTAACGGGCGGATATGCACAGGAGGCAAGGCACAAAAAAAAGATGGCTGTAAAAAAACCCACCATCCCTCGATAATGCGGAATTTTGGTTTTCATATATTTAATCAGTATTCAATATTTTTAATTATTCAACGTCATTCGAAAAAAGGACTATATTCAAAATGGCATACTATGTCAAAAATTCTTTTATCCGTTTATTGGCTGTAATCATGTCCGAAGGGTTTAGCCAGAGAATATCCCGATCTTTGTTAAACCAGGTGAACTGCCTTTTTGCATATCTTCTGGTATCCCTTTTTAAAAGGCGGATCGCCTCAGGCAGATCGATTTCATTTTGAATGAACATTCCCATATGTTTATACCCGATGGACTGCATGGGTTTCAAATTAAATGAATAGCCATTCTCAACCAGAAAGACAACTTCATTTAGAAATCCATTATCCATCATCATGTCAACCCGTTGATTAATGCGGTCATACAATTGTTTCCGGTCCAAATATAACCCTATTTTCAAAGCAGCATATCGTTGACCGTTGAAATTATGCCCTTCTTGGCGATCGGAAATCCTGTTTCCGGTGGATTGAAACACTTCAAGGGCCCGGATAACTCTGAAAGAATCATGGGGATGAATTTTTTCAGCTGCCTTTGGGTCACATTTTGCGAGTTCATCATGAAGGGCTTGCGCTCCTTTGTCTTCAAGTTCTTTGGTCAGCCTGGACAGGGTTTTTGGACATATGGATTCGGATCGAAATAATCCGTTTAAAAGGGCTTTGATATAAAGCCCTGTACCACCGGTGATGATGGGCAGTTTTCCCCGGGACAGGATATCCTCAATGGCTTTATCTGCATCATTAACATAACGGCCGGCATCATACTCTTCTCTTGGATCAACAAAATCAATCAGGTGGTGACGGATAAGGCTCATTTCCTCAGCATCCGGCTTTGCCGTTCCAATATTCATCTGCCGATAGATCTGCATGGAATCTGCGCTTACTATTTCTCCATTAAACTCTTTTGCAGCCTGAATGGAAAAAGAAGTTTTTCCGACGCCTGTGGGGCCACAGACAATAACAACCCTCTTCATAAACACTCTTTATACGCTTGATTATTGTTGACAACTTTTATTTAATGGCTTTATAACATAGTTTTTTAATGTGGAAAATACAAAGCTTATCAGGTCATACCCGATTTGTTGTGACCAAGCAGTAAAGAATTGAATAAAAACAGGAGAACGATAATATGAACAATAAACTGACCGGATCTGTGGTAGTGATCGGCGGCGGTATCTCAGGCATGCTGTCGGCACTGGACCTTGCAAATTCCGGGTATTATGTTTATCTGGTTGAAAAAGGGCCTTCCATCGGCGGTGTTATGGCGCAGCTGGACAAAACCTTTCCAACCAATGATTGCGCAATGTGAATTATCTCACCTACACTGGTCGAGGTCGGCCGGCATTTAAACATAGAGCTTTTAACGCTTTCGGAAGTTCTGGATGTAAAAGGTGAAAAAGGTAATTTTAAAGTAGAAATCTTAAAAAAACCGAGATACGTCGATGTCAATCTTTGCGTCGGGTGTGGCGCCTGCACGGAAAAATGCCCAGCAAAATGGGATGATGGATATAATTCCGGATTGAAGCAACGCACAGCCATTTATGTGGAATACCCCCAGGCTGTTCCTTTAAAATATGCCATTAACCCGGATGTCTGTTTAAAACTGACTAAGGATAAATGCGGAACCTGTGAGGAAGTATGTCCTGCAAAGGCTATTGCCTATGGTCAAAAAGAAGAGAGAATTACAATAGAGGCGGGATCCATCATTTTTTCTCCTGGGTTTAAACCCTTTGATCCGTCAAAATTTGATAATTATCAATATGCAAATTTTGCCAATGTTGTGACTTCCATGGAATTTGAGCGAAT
>CAZWMY010000208.1:0-4065 GCA_964635025.1 uncultured Desulfobacula sp.
GCCGGGTCCTTGTCGTACAAGAAAAACAAACCTTCAAAAAGAAAAAAGCCAATAGGTAGCCCTTAAAATTGGAAAGAAAGCAAACCGTGGTGGAGACAAAGACGCTGGCGAGAAAACTTTCAATTCCAAAGGTAAAAAAGTTCGGACGGATCCGGTTAAAGGAAAGGTCAAACAGCGCGGTAAAATCATCGGCAAACGGAAAGACTGGAAAAAAGCGATTATTACACTGATGCCAGGTCAAAAAATTGACTTTTTTGAAGGTGTTTAAAGAGGTATATATATGTCAACAATAATTAAGACAAAACCGACATCTCCCGGAAGACGTGCTCAAGAATACCTTTCTTTCGAAGAAATTACAAAGACCGAACCGGAAAGACGACTGACAAAAAATATTAATAAGCTTTCAGGTCGTAACTCTTACGGAAGAATTACTGTAAGGCACAGAGGCGGCGGAGCAAAAAAGAAATATCGGATTATTGATTTTAAAAGAGATAAAGATGGAATCCCGGCAAAAGTATCTGCCATTGAATATGATCCTAATAGAAGCGCAAGAATTGCTTTGCTGGTTTATGCAGATGGTGAAAAAAGATATATTATTGCCCCGCTTGAAGTAAAAGTGGGGGATATCCTTGAAACAGGACCAGGCGCAGATATTAAGCCCGGCAATTGCTTGCCGCTGGAAAATATTCCAACAGGTACTCGAATTCATAATATTGAATTAAAGCAGGATAAAGGTGCTCAGATTGTTCGAAGTGCCGGCGGTTTTGCCCGTTTGATGGCAAAAGAAGGCAGTTACGGCCAGGTTTTGCTTCCTTCTGGAGAGGTCAGAATGGTCCACCTGAAGTGTAAAGCCACAGTTGGAAGAGTCGGCAATGAAAAACATGGTGACGTTAAAATCGGTAAAGCCGGACGTAACCGGTGGCTTGGGAAAAGACCTTCTGTGCGCGGTGTTGCGATGAACCCGGTTGATCATCCAATGGGCGGTGGTGAAGGAAGATCTTCAGGCGGGCGCCAGCCATGTACGCCTTGGGGCATTCCGACAAAAGGCAAGAGAACACGAAACAATGCCAGAACCCAACCGTTTATCGTTAAAAGACGGGCTAAGAGAAAATAAATAGGTGATAAATTATGCCAAGATCATTGAAAAAAGGGCCATACATCGAACAGCAGCTTTTAAAGAAAGTGATGGATTCAGGCCAAGCCAAACGCAATAAAGTGGTTAAGACCTGGTCCCGCCGATCTACCATATTTCCGGAAATGGTCGGTATCACATTTGCTGTACACAACGGGAAGAAATTTATACCGGTTTTTGTTTCAGAAAATATGGTGGGTCATAAACTCGGTGAATTTTCACCTACCAGAACCTTCTGGGGGCATGCAGGAGATAAAAAAGCCAAGAGGTAATCTCTTGTCCGATTAAAGGAAATGGATATGGAAGTTAAAGCAATCACAAGATTTACACGTATTTCACCACTGAAGCTCAGACTACCCATTAATGAAGTCAAAGGGAAAAATGTGGGTCAGGCCCTGACGCTTTTAAAGTTTATGCCACTTAAAGCTGCTGAAATCATGCACAAGACTTTGCAGTCTGCAGTCGCCAATGCAGGAAATAACAATAAGCTGGATGTGGATAAGCTGGTTGTTAAAAATATTTTTGTTGATCAGGGGCCTTCCATGAAGCGGTTCAGACCAAGAGCCAGGGGAAGAGCATCCAGAATTTTGAAAAGAACCAGTTATTTAACAGTCATTGTTGAATCAACTGCCAAATAGGAGGAATATAGCTTGGGCCAGAAAGTACATCCTACCAGTTTAAGATTAGGCATTATCAGGACCTGGGATTCCAGATGGTATGCAGATAAAAACTATGCCGCTTTCGTTGAAGAAGATTTCAAAGTCAGAAAATTTCTAAAAAAGAAATTGTATCACGCAGGTGTTTCGAAAATTGAAATCGAGCGCTTTTCCAAACAGATTCGGCTCAGAGTATTTGCGGCTAGACCGGGGATTATCATCGGGAAAAAAGGAAGTGAAATCGGAGTTCTGAAAGCCGAACTTGAAAAAATGATCACCTCCGACGTGCTGATCGATATTAAAGAGATCAGACGCCCTGAGATTGATGCCCAACTGGTAGCAGAAAATATAGCGCTTCAGCTTGAAAGAAGAATCGCCTTTAGAAGAGCGATGAAACGAAGCGTATCTTCTGCCATGCGATTTGGAGCAAAAGGGATAAAGATTATTTGCTCCGGACGTTTGGGAGGTGCTGAAATGGCACGTACCGAGCAGTATAAAGAGGGTCGTATTCCTCTTCATACCTTAAGGGCTGATATTGATTACGGCTTTATTGAAGCAAAAACCACCTATGGGCTTATTGGTATCAAGACCTTTGTTTTTAAAGGCGAGGTGTTAAGCCCTGGTGAAGAAATGATGGCGAAGTAAAGTCGATTAGGAGAAATAGGAAATGCTAAGTCCCAAAAATGTAAAATTCCGTAAACAGTTCCGTGGCAGAACAACCGGCGCTCCTGACAAAGGCACGACACTAAATTTTGGAGATTTTGGTTTGCAGGCTGTGGAGTGCGGATATATCAATGCAAGACAAATTGAAGCGGCCAGGGTTGCATTAACACGACATGCCAAAAGAGCCGGGAAAAGCTGGATCAGATTATTCCCTGATATTCCCATTACAAAGAAACCCGCTGAAGTCAGAATGGGTAAGGGGAAGGGCGCAACAGATTCATGGGTGGCCAGAATAAAACCGGGTAAGATTCTTTATGAAATGGAAGGTATTTCCCGTGAAGTTGCAAAAGAAGCCTTGAGATTAGCAGCAAGAAAGCTTTCCATCAAAACCAAGTTTGTGGAAAGGAACAAATAAAAATGAAAGTCAGTGAAATTAAGGAAATGGGAAGAGATCAGATGAAAGAAAAGCTCGTTGAATTAAAAAAACAGCTTTTTACGCTACGCTTTCAAAACAGGGTTGGCCAGCTTGAGAATACCGCGGTACTTTCAACAGTCAAAAAGGATATTGCGCGGATTTACACCATATCCAAAGAAATGAATGTCAACATTAGCTAATTTGCGAAGATATTATTATGGAAACAATTAAAAAAAATAAAAAAGAGCTGATTGGTCTTATCATATCCGATAAAATGGATAAATCGGTTGTGGTTCAGGTCGAAAGATTTGTACCCCATGCGGTTTATAAAAAATTCGTGAAACAGTTTAAAAAATATCATGTTCATGATGAAAAAAATGAATGCAAGGTCGGTGATATGGTTAAGATCATCGAAACAAGACCTTTGAGTAAGCTTAAACGTTTCAGAGTCAGCGAAATCGTTAAAAGAGCCATTTGATTAAGGGAGTTGAAATATGATTCAGAATGAAACAAGATTAACTGTGGCAGACAACTCCGGTGCAAAGGAACTCTACTGCATAAAGGTCATTGGGGGATCAAAAAGGCGATACGCCAGCGTCGGTGACATCATCATCTGCTCTGTCAAGGAAGCCATCCCAAATGCAAAAGTAAGCAAGGGAGATGTTGTTCAGGCGGTCATTGTCAGAACTAAAAAAGAGATATCCAGGCCTGATGGATCAATGATCAGATTTGATGACAATTCAGCTGTGATTTTGGCTAAATCAAATGAGCCGATAGGCACCCGCATATTTGGACCCGTTGCAAGAGAACTCAGAGCCAAACGATTTATGAAAATCGTTTCTCTTGCACCTGATGTGCTTTAATTACCAGGGTTATGGAGAAAAATCCCATGGATGCTATGAAGATCAGAATAAAAAAAGATGACAAGGTTAAGGTGTTGACCGGAAAAGATAAAGGCAAGATTGGTAAAGTACTGAAGGTTGTAAAAAAAACCAATCGTGTTGTTGTCGAAAATATAAATGTTGTCAAGAGTCATCAAAGGCCGACACAAAAGGTCCCACAAGGTGGAATTGTTGAAAAACCCATGCCGGTGAATATCTCGAATCTCATGATTATGTGTAATTCATGTATCAAGCCGACCAGAATCGGGATAAAAGAACTGGAAGATGGAAAACGGGTAAGAATCTGTAAAAAATGCA
>CAZWMY010000209.1:0-4058 GCA_964635025.1 uncultured Desulfobacula sp.
AAATAGCCCTTTCCACCTCATTGATCACGCTGACATCCCAGGGTTTCACTGTAATCATGCGGCTTTCCGGGATGGATACGGTGGCCATTTGAGGCAAAGGCGTTGATGTACCGTAATAATCCACCCTGACCCCGTCCAGCATGGTCTGGGAAGCCCTGCCGGTACGAACTTTTGATAATTCCTTTTCAAAAGCCTTTTCAGACTTAACCATTCGTTCCTGATTTTCCTCAAGTACTTCATTAATCATAACAATATATCCTTAAAATGAACGGTTGCCTATTTGTTATAAATCCGAGTACCGATTTTCTCTATCCCCATTACCGCTTTATAAATATTGTCTTTTTTATGAAGATCAAATACCTGCAAGGGCAGATCCTGTTCCATGGCCAGGGAAATGGCAGTCATGTCCATGACATGAAGTTGTTTTTCAATAATCCGCATATAAGAGATTTCATCAAACATGACGGCATCATCATGCACCACCGGGTCTTTATCATACACACCATCCACCTGTGTGGCTTTAAACAGGATTTCAGCCTTGATTTCATTGGCTCTCAAAACAGCTGCCGTGTCGGTTGTAAAATAAGGATTTCCTGTTCCTGCGGCAAAGATGACCACCCGGCCTTTTTCAAGATGACGGATGGCTTTTCTGCGGATAAACGGTTCTGCGATCTGTTCCATCCGGATGGCAGACTGGACCCGGGTCGGAACATCACGTTTTTCAAGTGCATCACAAAGCGCCAGACTGTTTATTACCGTTGCCAGCATCCCCATATTATCGGCAGATGACCGGTCCATGCCGGCAGAGCTACCGGCAACTCCCCTGAAAATATTTCCGCCGCCGACCACAATGGCAACCTGAATATTCAGGCGATACACCTTGGCAATTTCTTCAGCAACATATTGAATCATTTCAGGGCTGATGCCAAAGCCCTGATTTCCCATCAGGGCTTCACCGCTCAGCTTGATCAAAATTCTTTTAAAATCAGGCTCTTTGTTCAAGAATTTATTCTCCTATCTTGAAACGTACAAATCTTCTTATCTGAATGTTTTCACCAATCTTGCCAATAGTTTCCTTCAAAACCTCAGTGATGGTTTTCTGAGGATCTTTTACATATTGCTGACTCATCAAACAGACATCTTTGTAGAATTTTTCAACTTTCCCATCCACAATTTTATCAATGATATTTTCAGGTTTTCCTTCTTCAAGCATTTGAGCCCTGTAGATTTCCCGTTCCTTTTCAACGACTTTCGGGTCGACATCTTCAGGGTTCAGGCCTGCCGGATTGGCTGCGGCAATATGCATGGCAATATTTTTTGCAAAGGTCTGAAAATCATCTGTCTTTGCCACAAAATCAGATTCACAGTTCACTTCAACCAGAACCCCAAGCTTGGCGCCGGTATGAATATAGGAACAGATCATGCCTTCGGAAGTGGAACGCCCTGCTCTTTTGGCTGCTTTTGCAAGTCCTTTTTTTCTTAAGAGATCAACCGCCTTTTCAAAATCACCTTCAGCTTCAGCAAGGACTCTTTTACAATCCATGATGCCGGAACCTGTTGCTTCGCGTAGCTCTTTTACCATATCTGCGGAAATTTGCGCCATTTTTATATTACTCCTTATCTCTATTCCATGTCTTCGAATGTATCTTCAACTGAAGCTGTCCGTCTTTTAATCTTTTCGATTACAGGACCGTCCGTGCCTTCGGAAACAAGTTCGATGGCTACTTTTTCACCATCAAAATCCTTATCATCTTCTGAACCGCCCTTATCGGTATTGGCCCTGATTTTCTCATCATAAACGGCCCTGCCCTCAAGATAGGCATCGGCAATGCGGGACGTAAAAAGACGTATGGATCTGATGGCATCATCGTTTCCCGGAATCACATAATCAATATCATCGGGATCACAGTTTGTGTCAACAACGGCAATTATGGGGATTCCCAGCCGTTTGCCCTCTTTAACCGCAATGGCTTCATTTTTGGGATCAATAATAAAAATCGCTCCCGGCAGTTTTTTCATATTGCTGATGCCGCCAATGGCAAATTCAAGTTTTGCTTTTTCCTTCAGCATTTTTGCCTGTTCTTTTTTCGGATAATTTTCAAGGGTGCCGTCATTTTCAATGGAATTGTAAAAATGGAAACGTGTGATATTGTTCTTGATGGTCTGAAAATTGGTCAGCATGCCGCCCAGCCATCTGTTCTGGACATAAAACTGTTCGGCCCGGTTCGCCTCTTCATAGATGGCTTCGGCCGCCTGTTTTTTTGTCCCGACAAAAAGAAGATCCTGACCATTGGCTGCGATATCCCTGACAAAATCATGGGCTTTTTTGAACAGCTTGACTGTTTGCTGCAGATCAATAATGTAAATCCCGTTTCTTGCGCCAAAGATGTATTTTTTCATCTTCGGGTTCCAGCGTTTTGTCTGATGCCCGAAATGAACACCAGCTTCCAGAAGTTCTCTGATTGTAATGTGAGCCATTTTTTCTCCAATTCGTTAATGGTTTTTCCACCATCCGGATCACCCCTGACATTCAACTTTTTTTAAAAGCACCTGATGTCAAGTCCCTGGATGTGAGTTTTTATTCCTGCCTAAAAAAAATCCTAATTTATATATCAAACCTGTTTATTATTATCAATTGATTTTTTAATCTTTGCCACTCGGTTATGCCCGGATATATCCTTCATAAATTCAATGGATTCATATTCAGGATACTGGTTCACTATATTTTCCAAACTTTCCTTCTGATCAAAGCCCATTTCAAGGAGAAGGATTCCGCCCGGAACAAGATGCCAGCGAGCATCCTTAAGGATGGTTCTAAAGCATAAAAGACCGTCGCCACCTCCGTCAAGGGCAAGCCAAGGCTCATGCTCCCTTATTTCCGATGCAAGCTCCCGAATATCGGCCAAAGGAATATAAGGCGGGTTTGAAACAATCAGATCAAACCCTTGGGTATTTTTCAAAGAAGAAAACCAGTCCCCGCCAAAAAAACCAACCTTTTCTCCGCTTATCCGGCAGGCATTTTTTTTTGCAATCTCAAGAGCCGGAAGAGAAATGTCATTGGCCATATACAAATGACGGGGGGCTGCCTTGGCAAGAGAAACAATAATGGCGCCGGAACCAGTTCCAAGCTCAAGCACTTTTCCAACATGGGAGCCAAAGAGATCACGGGATAATATTTTTAAAGCTTCTTCGACCAGAATCTCGGTTTCAGGTCTCGGGATCAGCACATCCTTTGTCACTTGAAAATCAGATTCAAAAAACCCCTTTTCACCAACAATATAGGCCACAGGCTCATTTTGAATCCTTCTACGAATCAGGGCCTTATAAGCGGATAATTCATTTTCCTGAAGCGGGCGGTCGTTCTGGAGATACAGATCCAGCCGTCTCATACCAAGGCTGTGGGCCAGTAGGATCTCGGCCGTCAATCGAGGGCTGTCAATGGAATACTCTTTAAAATAGGATTCCGTCCGGGAGAGAATCCCCATGATGGTCAGGTCAGTCAATTTCCTTTAATGCCTGCGCCTGATAATATGTTTTGAGCTCATCAACGATGTCCTGGATATTGCCTTCCATGATACTGTCGAGCTTATAAAGGGTAAGACCGATGCGATGATCCGTCATTCTGCCCTGGGGATAATTATAGGTTCTGATCCGGCCACTTCTGTCGCCTGAACCCACCTGTCCTTTTCTGTCCGCAGCCCTTTTTTCCTCTTCCTCCCGGATTTTGGCATCCAGGATACGGGCTTTCAAGACATTCATGGCTTTGGCCTTATTTTTATGCTGGGATTTTTCATCCTGGCAGGTGGCCACCATACCGGTGGGGATATGGGTAACGCGGACTGCTGAATCTGTTGTGTTTACGGATTGCCCGCCAGGCCCGGACGACCGGAATATATCCACCCTGACATCGGCTGGATTAAGTTCAATATCAATATCTTCGGCTTCAGGAAGCACGGCCACGGTAACGGCTGAGGTATGGATTCTACCCTGGGCTTCGGTTTCCGGTACCCGCTGAACCCTGTGGGTTCCGCTTTCATATTTGAAATTGCTGAAAACCC
>CAZWMY010000210.1:0-4024 GCA_964635025.1 uncultured Desulfobacula sp.
CTGCCGCCATCGAAGGAACCTGAAAAAGGGCTGCTTAAAGAAACATCCGCATCCCTGATGAAACTGCCGCTGATTTATGTATTCACCCATGACAGTGTGGCTGTTGGAGAAGACGGGCCCACCCACCAGCCCGTGGAACATCTGGCCTCTTTAAGGGCCATCTCGAATCTCACCGTTGTCAGACCTGCCGATGCCAATGAGACCGCCCTTGCCTGGAAAAAGGCCCTCATGACCCTGGATTCCCCCACAGCCCTGATCCTGAGCCGCCAGAACCTGCCGACCCTGGATGTGTCCGAGAAAGATGGAGAATTCAACTACGGGGCCTATACCATCAAAAATACGCCGGAGCCGGACCTGATCCTCATTGCCACGGGTTCTGAAGTCCATATCTGCGTGGAAGCGGCCAAGGTTCTTGAAAAAGATCATAACATCAAAACCGCTGTGGTTTCCATGCCCTCCTGGGAACTGTTTGAAAAAGCACCTGCACCCTACCGTGAAAGAATCCTGCCCTCCCATGTAAAAGCAAGGATGGCAGTTGAAGCCGGTATTTCCATGGGCTGGGAAAAATATGTGGGCGAAGCCGGAAGGGTCATTGGCATCAACCGGTTCGGCGCCTCTGCACCCGGTGGGAAAGTATTAAAGGAATACGGTTTTTCTTCGGAAAACATAGTAAAAAATGCCTTGGAAATGCTAAAAAAATAAAGACTCAGATTCAGCCGGGTGCCGGTTTGCACCCGGCTTGAAAGGGGCGAGGCCATGCAGATCAGCGTAAAAACAAATGCAAAGACGGAAATGGTCGATATTACATCAAAGGTTCAGGCAGCAGTCCGGGATTCCGGAATTCAAAACGGGCTTGTCCATGTTTTTTCCATGCATACCACGGCTGCCGTCACCATCAATGAAAATGCCGACCCCGCGGTTACATCCGATATACTCAACACCATCAACACGGTGATTCCCTGGGATGACCATTTCAAGCACATGGAAGGAAACTCTGCCGCCCACATCAAGGTCAGCCTGTTCGGGCCATCGGAAACCATCCCGCTTGAAAACGGGTCTCTTGTGCTGGGAACCTGGCAGGGGATCTATTTCTGTGAATTCGATGGTCCGAGAAACCGGAAGGTTAATGTTCACATCCTGCCGGACAGGGGAGCGGGCTGATTGTTTAATTCAACTCATCGCCCGGTTTTTTGACCACAGGCACCTTGAACACAGGGACCCCTTCTTTTTGAAGGATTTTATCCTCTTCTGCGGTTGTGGTGCCCCTGATACTCCGGTATTCTTCGGCTCCATAGTGCATCTTCAGCGCTTGTTTTGTAAACTCCGTTCCCACATTTTCAAAATTTTTTTCCACATAATCCGCTACTTTTTCAGCCAATTCAGTCATGGCTTCCTGACTTGCCTGCAGCGCCTTTTGGGAAGATGTGGCAGAGGATGATTTTCGAATGGCTATGGCATGAAGTTTTTGCACCACATCGGTGGTCTCACACACCGGGCAGGTGAGAATCCCTTGTTCCTGCTGTCTTTTCAGGTCTTCTTTATCTTCAAACCAGCCTTCAAAGGTGTGGCCGTTCAGACATTCCAGATCAAATACGATCATATTATAAAATTCTATTCACGCCGGTGGCAATGTTAAAACAATAATCCCCCATTTTTTCATAATGGGAGACCAGGGATATAAAGAAAACACCCACATCCACTGAGCATTTCCCCTCTCTTAACCGTTCAATATGCTGGTATCTCATATTTTCGCGCATCTGGTCAATTACATCTTCAAGGGCCAGAGCTTTCTGATAAAAGTCTTTTGTTTTCCCGCGCAGTTCCGCAGCGATCAAGTCCATAAATTTATCGACCTCGCCGGATATGGTCAAAAGATCCTCTTTGGCTTTTTCGCTGAATTCAAACTCATTGTCATATATCCGTTCCAGGAGTTCGGAGACTTTTTCCATGGCATCCCCGATTCTTTCAATATTATTGGTGATTCTCATCAGCTCTGAGATTTCTTTTGCTTCCGGCTCATTGATCTCGCCCTGGTAGATGGTGGTCAGATATCTGATAATGACCTTTTGGGAATCATCCAGATGCTCCTCTATGGCTTCCCTTTCCCATAAAATATCATCATCTCTTCTGGTTAGGCATTTAGAGGTTTTTTTCAGATTCAAATGGGTAAATTCAAGAATTTTCATGATCTCGCCCCTGACCTTGGCAAGGGCGCCGATGGAAGAATCAATATATCCGGAATCAAACCTGGGCAGCTCGTATCTTTCCTTTGATTTTGAAGGTTTGGGGGAAAAAACAAGGGTGAGCTGAATCAGCCAGGGAAGAAATATAAGAAAGATCACAGCATTGATTACATTGAAAAGGGTATGGCCGTTGGCAATATATCTTGGAATATTGATAAATTTGCCGTTTACCATCTCTGTCAAGGGGCCGGCCCCCATTATTCCGGTGACGGCTTCTACAATGTCCACAAACCAGGGGAAAAAAAAGAGAATGATACAGACTCCGGCCACATTGAAAATCGTGTGAGCATTGGCGGTCTTATGGGCCTCGGAATTGCCCGAGCCAATGGTGGACAATTGAGCGGTGATGGTCGTGCCGATATTTTCACCCAGAACAAGGGCAATGGCCGTTGAAAAAGAAAGAAGCCCGGATGTAGCAAGGGCCATGGTCAGCCCCACCGTGGCAAAAGAAGATTGAACCACAACCGTCAGTGCTGTTCCCATGAAAATACACAAAATAACGCCGCCAAGGCTGTCTGTGTTGAAGGTCGTAAAAAATTCAGTATACCTGGGATCGGATTTGATGGGAGACAGGCCACCCTTCATGATTTCCATGCCGTAAAACAAAAGACCAAATCCGAGGATGATATCCCCGATATACCGGTATTTTCTTTTTTTTGAAAAATATTTCAGGGCAACGCCAAGAGCAATGGTGGGCAAAGCCACTTCCGATATGTTGAAGGCAATGAGCTGGCCTGTAATGGTCGTTCCCACATTGGCGCCGATGATGACACCCACAGCCTGGTGAAATGTCATGATACCGGCGCTGACAAACCCAACCAGCATAACCGTGGTTGCCGATGAAGACTGGATAATGGCCGTGACACCAGCACCGGTCAAAAATCCCATGAACCGGTTGGAGGATATGGCTTTCAGTATCCGCCTGATTTTTTGCCCGGCCGTGGCCTGAAGCCCGTCTGTCATCATTTTCATGCCCAGGATAAAGAGACCAAGCCCGCCAAGGGTTTGAATGATCATAGCGCCTATATTCATGTTTCAGTCCTCTTTATGATGGTTGTAATACAACAGTAACAAAACTGAAGGGTTATAGCTTAGTTCGATAGATTTTTCAATTGTGAAATGCGTTTCCGATCAAGGTCGGAGCGGACACATGGGAAAAGAGTATTATTTGTAAAAACAGGGTGTTGACTAAGATCATATCTTGAATTTTGAACGGCTTTTTCCCACAAAGCGGTGTGGGGGATAGGTGTATAATAGGCTGGTACCGGCAATATCCCCGTCTTTTTGACAAATCTTACAGAGGATTCAACCATGTCCAACTTCTGGCCCGGCAGACCGCATAACAAATAGGCCCCGATCTGTTTTCTGTCAAACCCGGCAGCTTTTAGATTTTCAACAGCCGTGAGGAATTCATTTTCTGCTACTTTTGAGTCATAGCTCCGGTTCGAATTGAATTCTGCTGTTTCAAGACCCAGACGGATGGTTTTAAACCCGGCCCTGAACATCAGATTCGCCGCCTTTCTTGTGATAGCCCGGATATGAAGGGCATTGGGGGTATGAAAATTAAGATTCATGCCGGAGGCAATGATCTTTTCAAACAAAGGGAAGGCATGATCTTCAGCATGGATGAGAAGGGCATCATCATAAAAGGCAAAATTGATCGCCTGAAAAGTTTCATGCCAATGGGCAATTTCCCGGTATACATTTTCCGGAGACCGTCGCCGCAACACCGGTTCAGGAAAGGACGAGGCAAAGTATTCACAGGAAAAAGGGCACACCAC
>CAZWMY010000211.1:0-4016 GCA_964635025.1 uncultured Desulfobacula sp.
TTCTTGCTGGCTGCTACCGCAGTGATGGAATTTTTGGCAAATGCGTCTGAAATGCCCGGAAGACAGGTGTGCCGGAATCCGGGCATGATCAGGTCGCAATGGATTTCATCGGAAATGATGAGGATATTGTTTTGAATGCAGATATTTGCAAAGGTTTCAAGCTCCTGTTTTGTCCAGACCCTTCCCACCGGGTTGTGCGGGCTGCAGAGGATGGCCATGGTGACTCTCGGCTCTCCGGCCTTTTTCTCCAGATCGGAAAAATCCATTTGATAATGATCTCCAACAATCTGTAACGGGTTTTCAAGGACTCTTCGTCCGTTGTTCTGGATGGCTCGTGCAAAGGGATAATAAACCGGGGTCTGGATGATGATCCGGTCTCCGGGCCGGGTAAAACATTGGATCAAATAATGGATGGCCGGAACAATCCCGGGAGTGGTGATGATCCAGTCTTTTTCGATGTTCCAGTGATGTCTTCTGTTATACCAGGAAATCAGGGCCGGAAAATAGGAGGGATCGATAAGGCTGTAGCCATATATCTGGTGGGCCAGACGTTTTTCCATGGCAGTCCTCACAACCGTCGGGCATTTAAAATCCATGTCCGCTACCCAGAGCGGCAGCAGATTTTCTCTTCCTTTCCCAAATATCGCCGACAATACTTCCGGCTCCCATTTCATGGAGGCAGTCCCTGTGCGGTCGATTATTCCATCAAAATTCCAGTCTTTTGTCATGACTCAATCCTTTGTCTTCTTTTCATTACATAAACCCCGGCGCTGATAATCATGAAAATGCCTATGATCTGGACCGGGCTGGGGATTTCATTCCAGAATAAAAATCCCCAGAACACACTGATGGGGATGGCAAAATATTCAAAGGGGGCAACAACCGATGCATGGGAGATCCGGTAGGCCATGGAGAGGCAGTAGGTCCCGGTGGTGGCAATAAAACCGAGAATGAGGAGAAAAAAAAGGTCTTTTGTTCCGGGTACTGTCCAGGACCGGAGAAGAAAAGCCATATTTGTGTTTTCTTCTGTTGCAAAACGGCCGTCTCCCATGACCACCCATAGAATACCACCCAAAAGAAGAAAGGTCAGGATGGGGTAAAAGACCAGGGAGGAACCGCTCTCATGGATACCGAATTTCCGGGTGGCGACGGCGTTGACTGCATAGAAAAAACCGGAAAGCACGGCAAAAAAGGGGCCATAGTGAATATGGGAAAGATCTGTAAGACCGGCTAAAAGACCCGGCCCCATGACCACCAGGACTCCCAGAAAGCCTGAAAATAATGCGGCCCACCCCTTTTTATCCATCTTCTCTTTAAGGAAAATCACCGATAATATCGTGATAAACAAGGGACAGCAGAAAAAAAGAGCAACGGCAAGCGCAAGAGGGATGGCTGCAATGGAGAGATAATAGACGGTATAGCTTAAAAATATTAAAAAGCACCTAATGATATGATACCACCTGCTGTGCACCCTGAGCAGATGAAGCCCGCCTTCCATGCGGATGATGAAGAAAATCGGCAGAATGGCAAAAAGGCTTCTGAAAAACACAATCTCATGAACCGGATAACTGCCGCTGATATATTTTATGATCACATCCTGGATGGAAAAAATGAATCCTCCGGATATGATCAGAAGAATCCCGGTCAAAGATGAGTCCCGGGGTGCTGCGGGTTGATTATTCAGTGTTGATCTCTTCAATTATTAATATTGCCTTATGGGTTTTAAAAACAGGGGGGAGTGTATCAGAAAAGATGGATAATTCATACATTTTAAAAGTATTTTTATATGGTATGGATTATGCTTTTTAAGGTTGTCAGAAGAAAAAACAACCTTATAATAAGGACAGCTTTGATCTGAAGATAGTCAATAATTTTACTTAGAGAGGTGATAGATGACCGATGACAACAATCCGATCACTCCGGAAATAGTGGAAGAAGATATTGTAAAAGAAGAAAGCGGGCTGGTTCAGCAGGTTGTAAAACCGGAAGTTCTGTATCTGATCCCCATCACCGGCAGACCCCATCTGCCGGCCCAGATTCAACCCCTGATGGTCAGCAAGACAAGGTGGGAAGAAACCATCACAAAGGCCTCAAGAGACGGCAAAGGCCTTTTGGGGCTTGCCTATCTGAAAGAAGTTAAGGGCCAGTATGTTTATAAAGACGATTTTCCCAAGGTCGGGTGTGTGGTCAGGATTATGAATATGGTGGATGTCCAGAGCAATATCCAGTTTATTGCCCAGGGGCTTGAACGTTTCCGCATTGTCCGGTTTCTTTCCGATAAACCGCCTTTTGTGGCCCAGGTGGAATATTTTGAAAAAGTGCAGGAAAATGAAGATGAGATTAAGGCCTATGCCATTGCCATTATCAGTTCCATCAAACAATTGCTCTCACTGAACCCGCTCTATTCCGAAGAGGTCAGGCAGTATCTCGGCATGTTCAGCCCGGATCAGCCTTCCCCTTTAACGGATTTTGCAGCCGGCATTACAACGGCTTCAGGGGATGATTTGCAGGAAGTTTTGGAGATGCCGTCCATCATTGAACGGATGAAAAAAGTCATGCTCCTCCTGCAAAAGGAAATAGAGATTGCCAAACTCCAGACCAAAATCCAGAAAGATCTCAATACCCAGGTGGATGACAATAAACGTAAATTTTTCCTTAAAGAACAGCTCAAAGCCATTCAAAAAGAACTGGGGCTTCAGAAGGACGATAAAACCTCGGATGTGGATAAATTCAAGGAAAGGTTTGCTGCCTTAAAACCTCCGGAGCATGTGGTAAAACGGTTTGAAGAGGAGATTGAAAAACTGTCCGTGCTTGAAACAGGATCATCCGAATACGGGGTGACACGAAATTACCTGGATTGGATTACTTCTTTTCCCTGGGGTATCCATTCCGAGGACAATATCGACATTAAACGGGCTGAGGAAGTCCTTGACCGGGATCATGCAGGGTTGTCCGATGTAAAAGAGCGAATCATTGAGTTTTTTGCGGCCGGAATTTATAAAAAGGATATTTCGGGTTCCATTATCCTGTTTGTTGGCCCTCCGGGTGTTGGAAAAACCTCCATTGGAAAATCCATTGCAGAAGCTCTTGGGCGAAAATTTTACCGGTTCAGTCTTGGCGGTATGCGGGATGAAGCTGAGATCAAGGGCCACCGGAGAACTTATGTGGGAGCGTTGCCCGGAAAAATGGTCCAGGCCTTGAAAGATACAAAGGTGGCCAATCCTGTCATCATGCTGGATGAAGTGGACAAAATCGGCATGTCTTACCAGGGAGATCCGGCATCAGCTCTCCTGGAAGTTCTTGACCCGGAACAGAATGCCGAATTCATGGATCATTACATGGATCTGCGTATTGATTTGTCAAAAGTTTTGTTCATCTGTACGGCCAACCAGCTGGACACCATCCCTCCGCCACTTTTGGACCGCATGGACCGGATCAATTTGTCCGGCTATATTACAGAAGAAAAAATGGAGATTGCTAGAAAGCATCTGTGGCCCAAACTCCTGAAACGAAACAACCTGACTTCCAAAACCATCACTATTACGGACCCGACCATCCGTTACCTGATTGAGGGATATGCCAGGGAAGCCGGGGTCAGAACCCTTGAAAAGCTTTTAAACAAAATCATCCGGAAAAGCATTGTCACCATATTGAAAGAGAAAAAAGCCAAGGTCACGGTCAATATCAAATCCCTTGAAAAATATCTCGGGCCGCCGATTTTCAAACATGAAAAACAGATGTCGGGTGTGGGTGTGGTGACAGGCCTCGCCTGGACCCAGATGGGAGGAGCAACCCTTCCCATCGAAGCGGTTCGGGTGCATGACAAATCCTCCGGAATCAAGCTGACCGGAAAGCTCGGCGATGTCATGCAGGAATCTGCCGGGATTGCCTACAGCTTTGTCCGGGCAAACCTCGGTGATTTTAAAATCAATAAAAATTATATTGACAAAGCCTTTATCCACATCCATTTGCCTGAAGGGGCGACGCCTAAAGACGGTCCAAGTGCTGGTATTGCA
>CAZWMY010000212.1:0-3984 GCA_964635025.1 uncultured Desulfobacula sp.
ACGGTGGCGGGTTTTTGAACCCTGATTTTGGACGGTTTTCTGGCCGCTGTTTCCATTCTAAAGATTTTTGGAAACCTCTATCTGTAGTCAGCCATAGAATAATTAATGGGATATCTTTAAATTCTGATCGATCCAAGATACTCAAAGTCTCAACAAATCTCGTTGGAATGCTTTCTTTGCCTGAAACATTTTCTTCATATTGATCTACTATTCCAATTAACAGCTTATCATCATAATGTTCTTTATTTTTTTTCACTAAGTCAACCAACTTATCTTTTGACTCGATTTGATCTCTGTTAATAATAAATATTTTTGTATTTGGGAGATGAGTATCAATCTCCCTTGCTGCACAACTTTTACCAGATCCACTTTGGCCATATATTGGTAAAAACCTTATGCCCCCACTAATTTTCATAATTTTATAAGAATTATTAATAATGGATAAAAAATTTTGATTTGGTATTAATTGACCACGAAAAGCTATGTCTAAATCTTCATATCGAGAGGGTAATTTTATACTCATTTGTTTTTTCTCCATATATCTGATTTAACAGAAATATCTATAAAAACTGTCTTTATTTTTTTATTCAAAGCAACATATCTCCTTTCGAGATTGAATTATTCAAATTAGACGGCAAAACCGTATCAAGATATATTATTGAAGTAAATACAAATTCGATAAGAACTGCAAAATTTGCTCAATCATATAATTTATTGTGCGATTTTGAGCTAAATCAAAAAGGTCAGGTTCTATATAGACTATATGCATACAAAAATTTAGCCCCGATATGAATCGGTCATTCAACTATTGGAGATTAGGCAGAATGGGCCGAATCAAGGATTCTTGCAACCAATCTTTATTCTTTGGTTCCTTAACCATTTAAAAATATCTGAAACTCAAGTCATAATTTTTACCACTTACCAAGAACCATATCTTGGGGGTCTCTTTTGACAGGGCAGGGCTAAAGGCGGTTCATTTAAAATTTGGCCCGGTCAGGCCCCTGCAATGCCTGAAAACCTGTCTTGACAAAACCTGCTTTCAAGTTCAGAATCCGGGCTTTGAAACCCGGAAAATATTTAAAAATGATTATGAATCCGCAAGTCATCGGTGTTGTGTCTGCCCTGGCAGCGTTTGGCGCATGGGGGCTGTTGCCGGCCTACTGGAAACAGATGCAGGCGGCAGGCCCATTTGAAATCCTCTGTCACAGGATTGTCTGGTCCTGCATTTTCCTTTTTGTGATCATATCGGTGCAGAAAAGATGGAAAGAGGTGGGCGACATTGTCAGGACACCGGCCAAGATCAAAGGTCTTGTGATCAGCGGGCTTCTCATCGGGCTGAACTGGTTTGTCTATATCTGGGCTGTGAATACGGGCCGGGTGGTGGAAACCAGTCTTGGGTATTATATCAACCCCCTGATGAATGTGCTGATCGGGTTTCTGCTGCTGGGTGAAACCTTCAGCCGGATTCAATTTCTGGCGGTTTGCTGCGCCCTTTCCGGGGTAATGTATTCCATATTTGCCTATGGCACCCTGCCTTTGTTTGCCCTGACCCTGGCCTTCAGCTTCGGCCTTTACGGCTATGCCCGGAAAAAAATACAGACCGCTCCCATAACCGGGCTGTTCATCGAAACCATGGTCATCTTTGTTCCGGCCCTGGGATATATCCTGTATAAAATGGCTGCGGCTGAAACCGGGTTTATGAAAGACCCGGTCCTGACCCTCTGGATGATCGGCGCCGGTCTGGTGACGAGCCTGCCCCTGATCTGGTTTGCGGCTGCTGCAAAACGGCTGAATCTTTCAACCCTCGGCATTCTGCAGTATCTGTCCCCAACCCTTGCCTTTGTCCTGGGCGTTTTTGTTTATAAAGAAGCGTTTACCCATCGGCATCTCATTACCTTTGGCTGCATCTGGACCGGTGTGTTTCTTTATGCCTGGGAGTCTTTGGCCATACAAAGAAGGTTGAAGATTTGAAATGAAATATGGAAAGGAGAGCATACATGACTAAACATGTTTTTTGGGCAGGGCTGATGGTCTTTGCATTGATTTCTGCTGCTTTTGCAGATGGGGACAGCCGCCGTGCCTCTTCTGAGGAAAAAACCTGGGCACTGAAGGTTTTAAAGGCGTTTGAAACCGCTCTCCCAAAGGGTCCGGAAGGCTGGCGCATGGTGGAAAAAAGCGATCTTAAACCGCCGGAAATTGTGGTCCAGGGTCAGGAAACCTTTCCCATGAAAGTGGATTATTTTATCAAATGGCAGGATGATAAAAGGATCAATGCTGCAAAATCCGAAATGGACCAGCAGATGATGAAAATGGCCAAAAGTCAGGCGCCGGATGCAAAGATGAAAGCCGATACCGCGGACATGGAAAAGCTGGCCAAAGAGTTCGGCAAAGCCATTGAGGCCAAGGATACGGCTAAGGCGGAGGCCCTGCAAAAGCAGATGGAGGAGATCGGAAAACGGATCAACGAAAAGGCATCGGCCAACAATCAGGCCGTTGACCGGCAGATCAAGGACATGACCCCCCAGGATGTGGAACTGAGGGCCGGTCTTGCTGCCAATGTCTTTTATCAGGAATTTGTGCGGCTCCCGGCTGAACAAACCGCTGTTGAGGGATGTCCGGTGATCCATATTGCAGATGAAGCCGACACCACACAGGCCCGGCGTGAAGGAACCACCTATGTATTTGTGGGTAATTTCAAATATGTCCGGAAGGACAATCATGCCTTTATGCAGGCGGAAAAAGTACCGGGAAAGCCGCACACTCAGATTCAGGCTGTCGTGATTGAAATCCGGGGGGACAAAGACAGGGCCAAAGGATTTATAAAACAGATGAACCTGAATGCCATCAAGGCTCTCCTCCTGAATTAAATCAAGCCGCTCAAAATATCATTTCGATAATTTTAGAAATATAGTTGACAAATTTAATTTCTCTGTCTATTTTTGAACCATGAACACTGAAGATGCAGCAAAAATACTGGCAGAACTTGGGCATTCCACCCGGCTTTCCATCTTTCGGTACCTGGTCAGGGTAGGGCCTGAAGGCGCACCTGTGGGGCAGATCCAGGAAAAACTGGATATTCCGGGGTCCACGCTGTCGCACCATATCAGCCGGCTGGTTTCCGTGGGCCTGATTTCCCAGGTCAGGGACAGCCGGACCTTATATTGTGTGCCGCAGTTTGCCGTATTGAACGGGATAGTTGATTTTCTGAAATCCGAATGCTGCACTGAAGGAAAATGTAACCACCTGTAACCGGGTGATTTTTTTTATCTTTATATTTCGATATATTTAGAAATATAGAACATGAAAGGAGAAAAAAATGAACGAGATTATCAAAATAGCCGATTTTCTGATACAAGCCTATCTTCACATCTGGCCTTATTTGCTTATCACCATCCCGACGGCAGTGGCAGTAAACCTGTCCGGTGCATCCAAATACGTTAAAAAAGCCTTTGATTCAGGACCCATAGCAGCAATCTTTCTTGCCACCCTGGTGGGAGCCTTCAGCCCTTTTTGCTCCTGCGGCGTCATCCCGGTGATAGCGGCCCTGCTGATGAGCGGTGTGCCCCTGGCCCCTGTCATGTCCTTTTGGATTGCTTCTCCTTCCATGGACCCTGAAATATTTTTTCTGAGCGTGGGCACCCTTGGCTGGGATCTGGCGGTCTGGCGTCTGGCCGGAACCCTTGCGCTGAGCCTGAGCGCAGGGTTTATCACCTATTTTCTGGAGAAAAGAGGATGGATTCCAAAAGCCGTTCTGAAAAATACCAGGGCTTCTGAAAAATTTATGGGTCTTTTTTCTTTTCCGGATTTGAAGGATAAATTGACAGGTTCTTTAAAAAGGCTTGTCGCTTTTAAGCCCAAAGAATTGGCCCCGGCCATGGCTTGCTGTGGTAGCGAGGCGGTTTTGAAAAACGAAACCGTGTCATCTGCCGTGCAGGGCAATCGCATGTAAAAATCATTTGGCCAAGATTTTTAGCAGATAGCTAT
>CAZWMY010000213.1:0-3904 GCA_964635025.1 uncultured Desulfobacula sp.
GAATTCTTCAAAAATGACTTCATCCATTCGGCTGCCGGTATCCACCAGAGCGGTGGCGATGATGGTCAGGCTGCCGCCTTCTTCAATGTTTCTGGCAGCTCCGAAAAATCTTTTGGGCCGATCAAGAGCATTGGAGTCCACACCACCGGAGAGAATTTTCCCGGATGGCGGCATAACGGAATTATACGCCCGGGCAAGCCTTGTGATGCTATCTAAAAGAATCACGACATCATGGCCCTGCTCCACAATCCTTTTGGCTTTTTCGATCACCATTTCAGCGACCTGGACATGACGTTCAGAAGGCTCATCAAAGGTGGAACTCACCACTTCTGCATTGACGGAACGCATCATATCCGTGACTTCTTCCGGACGCTCATCGATGAGGACGATCATGGGGATAATGTCTTTATGGGCTTTGATCATGCTGTTGGCAATATTCTGCAAAAGCATGGTCTTACCGGCTTTGGGCGGGGACACGATCAATCCGCGCTGACCAAATCCAATGGGGCACATCAGATCGATGACACGCATGGAATAATTGTCCGACTCAGCCTCCAGATTCATTTTCCGGTCCGGATAAAGGGGCAAAAGATTATCAAAGAGGATGGTCTCGGCTGCCAGTTCCGGATTCTTAAAATTCACGGCTTCGACTTTCAGCAAAGCAAAATACCGCTCAGAATCCTTGGGCTGCCGGACCTGACCGGAAATGGTATCACCGGTTCTAAGGTTAAACCGTCTGATCTGAGAAGGAGACACATAAATATCATCAGGTCCGGGAAGATAATTGTATCCGGGAGCCCTTAAAAATCCAAACCCGTCCGGGAGAATTTCAAGGGTGCCTTCACCATAGATCTGACCGGTATCTTCGACATTAGTCTGGAGCAGGGCAAAAATCAATTCCTGCTTTTTGAGTCCACCGATCCCCTGGATTTTGTGTTCCTTGGCAAGCTTGGTCAGCTCACTGATCTTCATCTTATTTAATTCTACAAGATTCATTCATTCTCCCGAATTTTTATTTATTATCTTTACAGGCTAAAATTTGTTCTGAAGTGCACCTTTTGAAGTCTGAAAGCCAAAAATGACATGAAAAAACAGACGGATAGTTGAAAAAAGGGTTAATAATTTTTGATAAATAAGGTAAAACGCCTATCTTGTCAAGAATTCTTTTTGAATTTTATTAAAGAGATTATCAACGGATTCAAAGAGTTCGGAATTTGTCCCGGTATTAAACAAAACATGGTCTGCCCTGACCTTTTTTTCATCCTGGGGCATCTGAAGTGTCAGCATTTTTTTTGCATCGCTTTTTTTTACCCGGTCCCGCTCAGAGATCCTGTTGATCAAGTCCTGATCCTTTGCCATGACTGCAATGGTAATATCAAAAAATTTGTCCATGCCGGATTCAAATAGCAAGGGCACTTCTACGGCAACCGCCTTAATATCGCTGTACTCTGCGGTGCTGATCTGAAACAACATCTTTTCAAGGATTCTCGGATGAAGAATCTCTTCCATTTTTTTTCGCATACCAACATCATTTATAATAAGATTTCGCAGCTTTGATCTGTCCAGCCCCCCATCGGGCAAGAGCACATCACGGCCAAAGGCTTTAACGACATCCTTGAATCCTGCTTCACCCGGCTCCACCACCTGTCTTGCAATGATATCACAATCCAGGGTCACGAGCCCTATCTCTTTGAATCTTTTGCAGACAAGGCTTTTGCCAGAGCCTGCCGACCCTGTTACTGCAATTTTCAAAATGTTCTTATTATCCATCCTGGGCCATCATATTCCGTGTTTTATTTCACCGGATTCCGGAGCCGTTGACTATAATATGGTTCTGTGGTAGTTTTCAAGACCGTTTTAATATTAACTGAAAGGATATGGATTGTGGAAAGAACATTGTCAATCATCAAACCCGACGGGGTTGCAAAAAACGTAATCGGTGACGTCATCAAAAGATTTGAGGGAAACGGCATTAAAATCGCTGCCATGAAAATGCTGCAATTGACCAAACCCCAGGCAGAAGGTTTTTACGCCGTTCATAAAGAGCGCCCCTTTTTCAGCAGCCTGACGGATTTCATGACTTCAGGCCCCATTGTGGTCATGGTTCTGGAAGGCAAGGATGTCATTGCAAAAAACAGGGAGCTTATGGGCGCCACCAATTTTAAAGAAGCCAAAGAAGGTACCATCAGAAGAGAATATGCCACCGATATTGAAAAAAATGTGGTTCACGGTTCAGATGCACCTGAAACCGCTGCCTTTGAAATCAAATATTTTTTTAATGATCTTGAGATCCAGAAAAGATAATTTCTGCAGTTGAAAATCTATGAAAGCCGCAGCCTGACTTCTATTTCGGCTGCGGCTCCTTTTTTGATCGCCTTGATCATGGCATTAAAAGATCAAACCCGGTCACTGCATCTTTTTTTCTGACTCCGCTTGATCCTGTCAGCTCCTGAAGGATCACCTCCATCACATGCCAGACCTTTACCCCTCTGCGAACACATCCGGTCACGGTTGAAAACCCCCGGCCGCAGGCCATGTGCAGATGCAGAACCGGTTTTCCGGTTTCATCGGGAAACAGGGTTCCGGTCCCTGTGACCTCATGGACATGATCCAGCATATGGGTTTTGGGGATGATTTCTTTTGCCCTTCCCTGCAGCGGCCCTGTAACCAGGATGCTGCCGGCATCTGCAGCCCCGAGTACGACCAGGGAGGCAGCCTTGATCTGATGCTGCTTTGCAAATGTCTCTATCGCTTCATGCAGAATGTCCCCGTCTTCAAGCCGGAGAACAAAGATCCGGCCCTGCCCGGCCTCAGAATATTTCATGATTCATCTTTCCTGTTTTATATCCATCCCTGTCTATGACGACCTCTTTAAAGCCAATGCTTTCAAGGGCCTTCGTGATTTTCCGATGAACATCCTCTTTCAAAATGATCCTTAAAAGATCAGGATCAACCTCGACTACTGCTGTTTTTCCATGGCATCTTACCCTGACCTGGGAGAACCCGAGCTCCTGAAGAAAGGATTCTGCCTGGTCCACCCGCATCAGATCCGCCTTCTCTATCCTTACATGATATGGGATCCGTGTTGCAAGGCATGACTGGGACGGCTTATTCCAGGTTTCAAGCCCGAGAAGACGAGAGCTTTCTCTGATATCGTTTTTTGTGAACCCGGCGTTCACCAATGGAGACAGATAGCCGAGCTCTTCTGCAGCCTTTAATCCGGGCCTGAAATCTTTTAAATCATCCAGATTGACGGCATGAAGACAAGTATTGACGCCAAATCTTTCAGCCGTGTCCCTGATCAATGAAAAAATCTGCTTTTTGCAGTGATAGCAACGCTCTTTGGTGTTTAAAAATACTTCTTGGTTTTTCAGGATATCCGCCGTAAGACAGATATGGTCAACCTTTATGAATACGGCCATTTTCTTTGCAAATTCAATTTCTCTTTTGGGAACAAACTCGGAAGAGACCGTGATGGCTATCAATTTTTCCGGCTGCATTTTTTTTGCAACGGCCAGGAGAAATGAACTGTCTACCCCACCCGAAAATGCCACCGCAAAAGATTTCAATTTCCGCAATTCATCTTCAAGCCTCTGTATTTTTTTAATATTATCAGCACCCATCAGATTTTTATTCATAATGCCCCAATTTGAATTCTGCCTTCGATACATCACCCTTAGCAGATTTTCATGATAAGGTGAAGCCTTTCCCCGGGCCGATCCAAAAAACCCGGACCCCATGACCGGGATTATTGACCAGAATTATTCTTGACTAAGCATCCGTCTTGATATATAAGCCAACCATTATTTATTCCATCCGGCTGGTTTACTGGGTGATCGTCCAACGGTAGGACTACGGACTCTGACTCCGTCAATCGAGGTTCAAATCCTTGTCACCCAGCCAC
>CAZWMY010000214.1:0-3903 GCA_964635025.1 uncultured Desulfobacula sp.
TTGACGGTTCCGGCGGCGGAACAGGCATGAGCCCCTGGAATATGATGCAAAGCTGGGGGGTTCCCTCCATTCATCTTCATTCAAAAGCCCATGAATATGCCAGCATCCTGTCTGCCAAAGGGAAAAATGTTGTGGACATGTCCTTTGCCGGCGGGTTTGCCCTTGAAGATCATATATTTAAAGCCCTGGCCCTGGGTGCACCTTATACGAAACTGGTCTGCATGGGAAGAGCCATCATGATCCCGGGGTTCCTCGGTGCCAACATTGAGGGGGCCATTTATCCTGAAAGACGGGCATCGGTTAACGGCAACTGGAATGAGCTGCCGAAAACGGTTCTGGAAGTCGGAAAAGCTGTGGATGAAATTTTTGCCGGGTACCATGACCTTGAGAAAAAGCTTGGCAAGGATGAAATGAAAAAGATTCCTTATGGTGCCATCGGGTTCTACACTCTGGCGGATAAGCTCGGCTGCGGCCTCCAGCAGCTCATGGCAGGCGCCAGAAAATTTTCCCTGAACCAGATCACCCGTCAGGAAATATTTTCAGGCAACCGGGAAACAGCACATGAAACCGGTATTCCCCATGTAACGGATGTCAATAATGAAAGTGCTAAAAAAATACTGAACTCATAATAGAAAAAAATAGCAGGAAAAAAGGGCCTTTGATCCATATTCAAAGGCCCTTTGCTTATTTGATCTTTATCCACAAAAGGATGACCGGCTCATCTTTTCTGTTATGCCAGAGTGATGGGCTGAAAGTGTTCAGATAAATTGTATCGCCGGGTTTAAGAGAATAGGTCTGATCCTTGTAAACCATATCGATTTCTCCGGACAGCACCTGACCTGCTTCTTCTCCTTTAAACAGGAAAAAATGGGATGACAGTTTTTTGCCGGGTAAAATGCTGACCCTGAAAAGATCGATTTTGCCTTTCATATCAAAAGGAGTGAATTGGATCATTTCCAGATTTTTTTTGTCGCTGGTCGCAAGATTAATCTTAACCCCGTCCGAAGCCTGAAAAACGATTTTCTCCTGGGGGCCTTTTTCCTCAAAGAACGACCCCACATCCACTGAAAGATGCTCGGCAAGCTTATACAATGCCGGTATGGAAGGGAAAATGAGATTGCTTTCAATCTGGGAGATATTGCTGGATGTTACCCCGACAAGCTCGGATAATTCTTTTTGTGACATGCCCTGGAGTTTCCGGTAATTTTTTATGGCAGAGCCGATATCCACCTGGGCATTTTTTGGTTTTTCCCCTTCAATCAGAATATCGCCGCTTTCAACCGAATAATGATAAGGTTTGCCCAGGCTTGCCGGAGATCTGTTTTCCGCTTTCAGAAGCCGTATCCGTTTTTTCCCCTGTTTTATGGAAAGATCGATCACCACCTGGGCAATCTGATTGATGTGGGCCTTTACCTTACCGGAATGGGCATCTTTTTCAATCATCCAGTAGGCAATGGTGTCCAGTTCATAGAGCTGGGGGCAGGTGTGGGAATAAAATTTCAGAATGTGATCTTCACCTTCCCACAAATCCGCCATGCCGGTGAGGCTTTCAAACACAAACCGGACATCTCCGGTTAATGTTTTATGAAGCCCCAGTATGGCTTCGGATACAGCCTGGGTAGACTCAGGCTGTGTAACTTTGATGACTTTATAGGGCCATTGGGCCCCGTCTTTTTCATAGAATTTATTAAAAACATCGGATTTATCGCCTTTGCCGTTGGTAAAACAATCCAGAATGATGAGGTCCTGATTTTCCGCCAGAGGCCCGAGCTTTTCAATCAGATTTCTGGGGGATCGGTCAAAGGAAACATACACAATGGATCTTTTCTGTTTCTGGGATTCTTTGATGAATTTCATGGAGAAGTCGGAAGCAAGGCTTCCGGCATCATCATACCACACGACATTGTCGCCGATGAAAAGGCCGTTCAGCATCCGGTTCAGCCCGCTTATTCCTGAAGAAACCTTTTTTTTCCTGTTTTTCATGTCCTTACCTTAATCTGTATTTCTTGTCCCGCATTTTATAAAATATGATAGATACTGAGCATTCAAAAAAGGATTGTCAATTTAAAATAGGGGTTTTTCAAGTGGATGCGGCTGATTTGGCAGGATCTTACCCGAACACCAGAACCAGATGAGCCCTGCTGCCTGAAGACACGAAACCATGAGAAATCCGGCCTTATAACCAGATGGATGGTAATTCCCGGCAGGGCTGGTGTCCCAGAGATGGATGATGGCTCCCACAGCCCATTGTAGGATAAAGGCAGCAATAAAAACCAAAAGGTTGATGCCGGTGGTTACCCTGCCGGACAATGTCTTTGGAAACTGAGAGGAAAGGGCGGAATAGGAAAGAACCCCTGATGTTCCAAAAAATCCGAACAATATCCACAAAAAAGAAGCCGGAAAACCGGTGTTAAAGGTAATCAGGCCCTGGACCAGGATAAACAGCGTCATTCCGGAAACAGCAGTGGAAATGATGCCAAATCCTTTTTGAGACAGTTTTTCAGCCAGAAGACCCAAAAGGATATATCCGGAGGTCATGGCAAAGGCGGTCCAAAAAAGAACATCGGCAACCTCAGGGCGCGACAACCCGGCCATATCTCTCAGCCACGGGCCTGACCAGAGCCCCTGGAGAGAAAGAAATCCAGCCTGGGACAGGGTGACAAGGGGGGCGATTCTCAGGAAATGCGGATTTTTAAAAACAGTCCTGATGCCGTTAATCTGTGATAAAAAACTTTCCTGAGATGCTTTTGCTTTTTTTTCAGGAACAAAGAAAAAAATGCCAAGGGCAGTGCAAAGGCAGATAACCGCCAGCACGAAAAACAGTCCTCTCCAGTCCGTAATCTTAAGCATCCATTCAACCGGGGTGGTGGCACAAAGAGCGCCAAGGCCTCCGGCTGCCATCTGGAATCCATTGACCCTGGGCCATATTTTTTCCGGGAAAAAGATTACATAGGATTTGAATGCAGCCATAAGACAGGCCGAGACCCCAAAGCCGATGAAGGCCCGGCCTATAATGACCCCGGTCAGGGTATGGGAGGCTGAAAAAATTAGAGCCCCAAGCGCGGCAAATAAGAGGAGGAAGGATTCCACAAGCCTTGGTCCGAACCGGTCCAGGAAAATCCCCAAGGGCAGTTGGGAAGATGCAAAGGCAATAAAATAGGTGGAGGTCAAGAGCCCAAGCTCTGACGGACCGATATGAAGGTCGGCGGCCAGATCCGGGGCAATGACTGCATTGACCACCCGAAAGAGATAGGATAGAAAATAGCCAAATGCAAACGGGAAAAACACTCTGAAAGCAGTAAGGCTTAATAAAGGCATAAAAATCTCATTTTGATGTAATTAAATATTTGATCAAATTTCTTAAAAAAATATCGTTTTGAAACCCTTATGTCAAGCACATATTCATTGCTGTTCATATGGGCTGCGCTGCTGCCGGAATAAAAAATAAAATGTTTTTCCGGTTGATTTTATAAAACCCTTGGTATATTCATTTTGTTCATGAGCCGGAATATCAGGGAAAAAAAGAAAAGCACGGAGGATTATACTCAGGAAGCCTATATGGGTATCCGCCGGATGTTTTTTTTAAATGAGATCATCCCCGGCCAGAAGATTTCATACGGGGATCTTGCCGAGCGTCTGGGCATGAGCACAACACCCGTGATCCAGGCCTTGAAACGGCTGGAATTCCAGGGCCTTGTCCGGCATGAACCCAACCGCGGATATTATACTGAA
The DNA here is from genome assembly GCA_964635025.1 of uncultured Desulfobacula sp. GTDB lineage: Bacteria > Desulfobacterota > Desulfobacteria > Desulfobacterales > Desulfobacteraceae > Desulfobacula. The sequence continues at coordinate 3,733 of CAZWMY010000214.1, forward strand.
AATATCAGCTTAAAAGAAATCATTGAAATTTATGATTTCCGGGAATTGATTGAAACCTCGCTTTTACAAAAAACCCTTTCAAAGATAGGGCAAAAAGGCCTGAAGACTTTGAAAAAAGCTTTGGACAACCATCTTGAGGCGGTCAGGGATATCTATTTAAAAGAGCGCCTC
>CAZWMY010000215.1:0-3868 GCA_964635025.1 uncultured Desulfobacula sp.
AATGCAGGGAGGCAGGATTTGAAGACTATTTCAAAAAACCGGTGAATATTTCAACACTTCTTGAGAAAGCCGCATCAGGTTTTGAAAAGATCGAACGGTGGAAGAATGTGTAGCTTTTTAACAGGGACTATAGGCTTGGAATCGGACTATGCTGTCAATCTTGAGACGAAAGGGAAAAAATGGCAAAAATATTGATCATAGACGATGAAGAACCCATTCGAAAGATGCTTCGAATGCTTTTTGAAAAAAATGCCTTTGAAGTTTTCGAAGCCTGTAACGGCCATCATGGAATAACGGTTTTCAAAGAGCATGACCCCGATCTTGTTGTTACTGACTTGCTCATGCCTGAAAAAGAAGGATTGGAAACCATCCGCGAGATTAAAAAATCAAATCCGGATGTCAGGATAATTGCCATATCCGGGGGTGGTGTAGTTCACCCGGAAATGTACCTGGAACTAGCCGGTAAACTGGGTGCTGACTATTCATTTGCCAAACCCATGGACACAGAAGAACTAGTTTCCACAATTAAAAATCTATTAGCGGAATAATTTTTTAAACTCTAACAAAGACAATTTTGGACTTTCTCACGGGAGGATTAGTATGAGTTGGAAAAATATCAGATTACGTAATAAGCTATTTTGCGGATTCGGGATCGTATTGGTGCTGTTAGTTGTAGTTGGTATTTTAGGCTATAGCGGTGTAGGATCGGTAACTCAAAACGCTCAAACAGTGATCCTGGGTAATCAGCTCGATAACTTGTTGGCCCAAAAAGAGGTTGATCATCTTAATTGGATAAGCAAAGTCAATCAGCTGTGGACCACCTCACAAGATCGCAGAATCGAAGTGCAAACTGATTATCACCTTTGTGGTTTTGGCCAATGGCTGTATGGTCAAGGCCGTAAGGATTTGGAGAATTCATACCCGGATATGGCGAATCTGTTAAAAAACATTGAAAACCCTCATCAACAATTGCATGCATCTGTTATTGAGATCAATCGAATCATGGAAGATCATAGTGAAAAGGTTGCAGGTTTGGCAGCTGCGAGTGAGGTTTTGCACGAGAAAACACTACCTGCGCTGAATCAAGTCCAGGATCTGCTGCATACCATTCGTAAATCAGCAAGCGATAGAATCATGACCGATGAAACCATGCTCGAAAAAGCCAGGAGTACAAGTCGCTATATCATCATAGTGACTGCTGTTGCAATATTGGTGGGTATGCTGTTTGCATTTTTGATTGGGACTTCCATCTCCCGACCCACCACAAAGGCGATAGCATTTGTTGAACAATTGTCCAGGGGCGATTTTACACAAACACTTTCTGTAAGCCGAAAAGATGAAATCGGGCAATTGGCCAGGTCGCTTGACCACCTGGTTGTCAACCTGGGTAAAATGTTCCGGGAGGTGAATAACGGTATTATCACTTTAACTGCTTCTTCTACTGGACTTGGTAATATTTCCGAACAGATGAATCAAGGTGCACAACTGACTTCCCACAAGGCCCAAACGGTTGCTGCGGCAGCCGAAGAGATGAGCACGAATATGAATAATGTCGCAGCAGCCAGTGAACAGGCTGCAACGAATGTCAGTATTGTTGCAGCCAGTACAGAGGAAATGAACGCTACCGTCCAGGAAATTGCCCTGAATTCAGAAAGATCTCGTGGCATCAGCAGCAAGGCAGTTGCCCAAACTCAAACTGTAACACTTAAAATGAACGAGCTGGAGGTTGCTACTAAGGATATCATAAAAGTTGTAGATGCTATTTCTGAAATATCGGACCAGACCAATTTGTTGGCCTTAAACGCCACGATCGAGGCAGCCAGAGCAGGTGAGGCTGGCAAGGGATTTGCCGTAGTTGCAAATGAAATCAAAGAGTTGGCAAGACAAACTGCCTTGGCCACAGTCGAGATCAAACAAAAAATCAACAGCATTCAGTCATCAACTACGTTGACCGTTGACCAAATGAAAAAACTTGACGAAATTATTGGCCAAGTGAATGAAATAGGCTCCACTATAGCATCTGCTGTGGAAGAACAGTCGATTGCCACACAGGAAATCGCTGGCAATGTTTCTCAGGCTGCCAAAGGGATACAAGAGGTAAATAGCAATATTGCAGCTATCTCAACAGTTGCCGGGGACATCACAAAAGATATTTCTGAGGTTAACTTGTCTGCTGATGAAATGGCTATCAGTAGTTCTCAGGTTAATGTCAGCGCTCAGGATTTACAAAAGCTTTCGGGTAGGCTGACGCAAATTATTGCTCAATTTAAGATAAAAGAGGCTCCGTTTGATATTGGCGCGGTTAAGAGTGCCCACCTTCAATGGAGGTCCCGGCTGGAAGGCCTATTGCATGGGCGACAAGCCTTGAAGCTCGAAGAGGTATCAAACCACCATCAATGTGCATTTGGCAAATGGTATGATGGCACAGGCAGCCAATCACTCAAGGAAATCCCTGCCTTTTCTGTGGTGGGCCAGCATCATGAAAAAGTTCATGCTTATGCCCGCCAGATTGTCGATTTACACCATCGTGGGGAGAAACAAAAAGCAACTGGGTTAATGGATGCCTTTGAAAAGGAAAGAGAAAAGCTGTTTTCGGCTTTAGACGAGCTTTACCTGGGATGATTCTTAATTCAATCTCGGGGTAAGATTTCGATTTCATATTTTATTATTTTTGAAGACCATAAAAAAGAAATAGAAGTCGAATCCATTTAGGGAAAGGATCAGTTACTAATGAGGGGACTATGAAATTTTTATCCTTAAAAAAATCATCCACAAATAAACCCAGGCATCTCAATAAGTCAAAATTCGACTGCATAGTTGCCATTTTGTTTATTATTGTGTTTATAACAATTGATTTTGTCAAGGCTGATACCTATCAATTAAAGGTTGGTATATATGATTTTAAACCCCTCGCCTTTTTAGATTCACAAAAAAAAGCACAAGGATTCTTCATCGACATTCTGGATAGTATTGCACGACAGGAAGGCTGGTCCATTATTTATGTTTTTGGTAGTTTCGAAGAGTGCTTAGAACGCATGAAAAAGGGAGAGATTGACCTTCTCGCACCGGTTGCTTTTTCGAATGATAGAGAGGAATTTTGTGAATTCACTAATGAATATCTGTTCATCATATGGGCAGAAATTTACAAACCCCAAAAAAGTACGATTAAGACGGTTCAAGATTTAAGAGACAAAAAAATTGCCGTTGTTAAAGGTGCACAGGCAAATAATGAATTGGCGAGTCTTCTGGATGGATTCGGGGTTACTTCGAAATTTTCTGAATATCACAATTATTCAGAGGTTTTAAACTCCGTTGAGAAGTCTGATTGTGATGCCGGGGTATTTCCAAATCTATTTGGGCTCTATCTTTTGGAAACCAATAATGTCGAGCGAACTCAGATTTTTTTTGCACCTACAAAATTAAAACTGGCAATCGGAAAAAGCCTAAACTCTGATATAAACAAAACCCTTATGGTCCGAGAAACATTGGACAGGTATATTTCCAAATATAAAGCTGACTATAAATCAATTTATTATGATTCCTATAATAAATGGATAAAACCCCAGAGCATGGCGAAGATGTTTGTTCCGGTATGGGTTTATTTGACATTTTTTATCCTGGCTTTTTTAGCTCTCATTGTGATTGGATTCAATTGGCTTTTAAGACGGAAGATTAAAATAAAAACTGATGATTTGATATTGAGCAATAAACAGCTCCATAGCAAAGCAGAAGCCCTCATCAAAATTGAAAACCATTTGAAATTAGCACTTGAAGCTGCCAAGGCAGGGGCCTGGGAATGGGATTTGGAAACAAATGAGAATACATGGTCGGAAACGCTTTTCCAGCTTTATGATCTGGACTCTAAGAC
>CAZWMY010000216.1:0-3792 GCA_964635025.1 uncultured Desulfobacula sp.
CTTCGGACACTGGATCATTGATCTCATGAAAAAAGGGACCAAAATCATTACCATTGATCCGAGGCTGTCCTGGTTTGCCTCCCGTTCCGAGCACTGGCTTCAGATCCGGCCCGGAACCGATGCTGCCCTGGCGCTTGGGTTTCTTCATGTCATTATCCGGGATGAATTATATGATAATTCGTTCCTTGAAACCTGGACCGATGCGCCAAGGCTTGTGAGACAAGACACCGGCAAACTCCTAAGAGAATCCGACATTATTAAAAGCGGTTCAAAAGATAATTTTGTGGTGTTTGATTCAAAGACAATGGCTCCGGTTGTCTGGGACATTTCCAAGCAAGACTATTCCATCAGTCCTGCAAGCCCTTCGCTCGCCGGGAATTACGATATCATGCTCTTGACCGGTGCTGTTGTCTCATGCGCCACGGTCTGGGAAAAATTCAAAGAAAGCTGTTCTTCCTATACGCCTGAAGCTGTTGAAAAAATCACCCATGTTCCGGCCAGGGATATTGAAAAGGCTGCAAGATTTTATGCCAAGGCAAAACCGGCCGCCATCCACTGGGGGGTTCCCATTGACATGACCCCGGAAATAACCCCTCTTTGCCATGCCATTGCAGCCCTCTGGGCCCTGACTGGCAACCTGGATATTCCCGGCGGCAACGTCTTTACCCGGTCGGCCTTTAATGCAGTGGCCTACGCCCTTCCGGGCGCCGAAGGCGTTATCAAGCTGAAGAATGCGGCCCTGGACAAACCCAGGATCGGCAAAGACGAATACGGTCCTTTCAATAAATTTATCTGGCGGTGCCAGACCGACAAGGTAATCGAGCAGATTTTCAGTGAAACCCCTTATCCGGTGAAAGGTCTCTGGATGCAGACCTGCAACCCCTTATCCGGCATTGGTCTTGACCCCAATCTCTGGCAAAAAGCCCTTGAAAAGCTGGATTTTATTGTGGGTGTGGATCTTTTTATGACGCCATCCTTAAGATATGCCGACATTATTCTGCCTTCTGCCACCTTTCTTGAAAAAGACGGAGTCAGGTCCTGGTGGGTCCCGCTCCAGACCATCAACAAAGCCGTAACCGTGGAAGGGTGTCGGCCGGATGTTGAAATCAATTTTGAACTATCCAAACGCTTTGATCCGGATTTTAAATGGGACAAGATCCATGACCTCTTTGATGAAATTTTAAAACCCTCAGGGATGAGCTTTAAGGAACTCGCTGAAAAAGGATGGGCTCTGCCCCCGGAAAACCATATGTCCCGGCCCTATTTCCGTCATGAAAAAGGGTTGCTGCGGTCTGACGGGAATACCGGGTTTGCAACGCCTTCCGGAAGATTTGAACTCTATTCAACCTTACGGGAAGAGTGGGGGCTAAACGCCCTGCCCTATTTTAAGGAGCCACCCTTTACTCCGGTATCAAGACCCGATCTATTTAAAGACTACCCCCTGATCCTTTGCACAGGCCGCCGCTCCCCCGCTTTTTTCCATGCCGAACACCGGAATATCCCCTGGCTCCGTGCCCTTGATCCTGACCCTGTGGTGGAAATTCATCCGGATACAGCCAAAAAAAACAATATCACCCATGGAGAATGGGTGACCATTGAAAACTGGATGGGAAAGGCCAGGTTTAAGGCCAAGGTCACAAAAATTGTCCCGCCCTGGATGGTCATGGCTGCCCATGGCTGGTGGTTCCCGGAAAAGACGGATGACCCTTTGTTTCACACCTTTGAATCCAATATCAATATGCTGATTCCCATGAATGAACAGGGAGAGGACGGCCTTGGTGCGCCCATCAAGCACCTCTTGTGCCGGATAGAAAGAGAAAAAAAGGAGGCCGGCCATGAATAAATCCGGCAAACACGGCCTTCTGATTGATTATGAATATTGTACCGGATGCTTTGCCTGCACCGTTGCCTGCTGCCAGGAAAACGGCTGGGAAGCCCCGTTGAGCGGAATAAAAATTTTGGAAATTGTTCAGGATCTGCCAAAAGACAAAGCCTATCTCAGCTTTCTTCCCTTTCCCACCGAGCTTTGTGTTCTGTGTCACAGGAGGACCAAAAAGGGTCTTTCACCTGCCTGTGTCCAACACTGCATGGCAAAATGCCTGACATATGGAACAATAAAGGATTTATCCGGAGAGCTTGAAAAAAAGCCAAGGCAGGTTCTCTGGTCACCCAAGTAATGTCAAAGAAGACAAGGAGATGCGATGAAAGATGATGGGGTAAAAATTATCAAGACAACGACATGGTCCCCCGGCCCCGGCTGCCACGGCGGCTGCGGAATCCTGGTCCATGTCAAGGACAACAAAGTGATCAAGGTGGAAGGCGACCCGGATCACCCCTGGAACCAGGGACGGCTCTGTTCACGGTGTCTTTCCATGACCCAGTACATGTACCATAAAGACCGCCTCAGAAAGCCCCTGAAACGGGTGGGCGAACGAGGAGAAGGAAAGTTCGAGGAAATTTCCTGGGATGAAGCCTTTGATCTCATCGAAGAAAAAATGAAAAAAATCCGGGACGATTATGGTCCTGAATCCGTGATCTTTCACCAGGGAACCGGCCGGGATATCGGCGGCTGGATCTCCATGCTGGCCTATGCATACGGCAGCCCCAACTGGATGTTCGGGCTTTCCGGGATTTCCTGTTACACGCCCCGCCTCATGATGATGTCCATCACCCAGGGAGATTTTGCCGTGGTGGATGCCTCCCAGTGGCTTGAAAAACGATACGACGATCCTGAATATAAAATCCCTCAAACCGCCATCATTTGGGGCCAGAACCTGCCCGCCACCTGCCCGGACGGCTTTTTCGGCCACTGGTATGTGGATCTCATGAAACGAGGAACCGAATTTATCGTCATAGACCCGAGATGCACCTGGATCGCCTCCCGCGCCAAAATCTGGCTCCAGCTGCGACCCGGCACCGACGCGGCCCTGGCCCTGGGCTTTATCCATGTCATCATCAAGGAAAATCTTATTGATATGGATTTTGTCGAAAAATGGACCAATTCCCCGCATCTGGTGAAAACTGATGGGAAGATCCCGGTTTTCTTAAAAGAAAAAGATATCAAAAAAGACGGGTCTGATGTGAATTTTGTGGCCCATGATTCTGTTTCCGGAGATTTCATGGTATGGGACTCTACTGCCCAGACCTATGACAAGGCAGGCGCAAAGCCATCCATGGACGGGACGTTTACCATCACCCTGGCCGACGGTTCCAAGGCAACAGTCAAGACTGTGTGGTCCCTTTACAAGGAAAATGCCGAGCAGTACACCCCGGAAAAAGTTGAAGACATCACCTGGGTACCGGCCGACAAAATCCGCCAGGCCGCCCGGATGTACGCCAAAGCAAAGCCTGGCGCCCTTCACTGGGGCCTTCCCATTGACACCATCCCGTCGACGGTTCCGACTTCCCAGGCCATCAACCACCTCTGGTGCCTCACCGGCAATCTGGACAACCCCGGCGGCAACGCCATTGCCCGGTATGCCTATGATGTAGTGACCTATCCCTATCATTCCGGCGGGGCTATTTTAAGTCTTCCCCCGGATGTCATGGCCAAACGTATCGGCACCCAGGAATACGGCTGTATCAAGGATTTCAGAGCCTGGGCCCAGCCTGACAAGGTTCTGGAACAGATTTTTTCAGACAGCCCCTATCCCATAAAAGGCATGTGGATTCAGACCGCTAACCCCATTGCCTGCACCGGCATGGAACCCCAGAAACGGCACAAGGCCATTAAAAAGCTTGATTTCACAGTTTGCGTGGATCTGTTCATGACCCCGACGGCCATGCTCTGCG
>CAZWMY010000217.1:0-3737 GCA_964635025.1 uncultured Desulfobacula sp.
TTCAAAAAAATCAGAAAAGACGGATTTGGAGCTTTCAGGATAGTTCCTTACACCCGGAAAAGGGCAATTCGATACTATTGCCAGGAATGTGTTGGTTTTATCTTTCAAGAGGTCGTTGACTGTTCTATGCCGGAATGTCCTCTTTTCCCATACCGGCTTGAAAAAATGCCAAAAGAAAAAAGCGCTCAGGACCGTTCAAAAGCAATTCGGAATCATTGTTTAGAATGTTGCAGTGGGGATACTGACTATATTTCCAATTGTCCTTCATCATTATGTCCAGTTCACCCGTTCCGATTGTCAGGATATCAAACAGATAATTCCTCATTAATCCCAGCTACGCAGATAGAAAATTTTCCAGAATATGAAAATGGATTTGAAGATTTGAAGGAAAAAATCGCTGTTTGAAGTTTTTTAATACCATCGCATTTACAAGATAATGGAAAGACAAAAAATATCAATATTGCCTGTCTGCTTTCCGGCAGATTCCGACGGGACACCCAGGGCACTTCCTTCCTTGGGTGAGGCATTAACTCAAAGGAAGTTGGATGAGCAAAAAAAAAGGTAATGGATATGGCTCTGGAACTTTTATCGTAACTTCAATGATAGTGAGCAAGGCATTCATGTCACTGGGCGTCAAAGGGTCCTCACCTACCGTATCATCCGGTTCAATAAAAATATTATTGATGTTGTTGGCAAAAAGACAATTCTCAAGCATTAAAGATCATAAAACCGGTCATAAGAAATTACAACGAACAGATAACAATGAATTTCATTTGACGTATGCAGAACTTGAAACCAGAGGGGTTCCTCAAAAGATAGCGACCAGGGGAATTGATGAACTTCTGGCTAAAGGTTTCATAGATATTATTGATCCAGGTGGGGCATTTGAAAAACACAAGGCAGTGTATGCGCTTTCCGATGATTATTTGCTATGGAAATCAGGGCAAACCCTTAAAAAAAGGGTCCGGGATGTTCTGAGGGGATACCAGAAAAGTAAAATTACTGCGGACGTTAACGGCGGACACCCACACCGACGTCAACGGGGGACACCCCCTAAAGAGGACGCCGACGTTAACGGCACACACCCCCATATCAAGAAAAACAGGATCAAATCATATGAAAACGCTTGCTAAAATAGGTTTTGCAGTTTTTTCACTCTGCCCAAAGCTGAAAATAGGGGTGTCCCCCGTCAACGTCGGCGTTAACATGTATTACCATGTCCAGAGGGTTTCCTTTTGTCGGAAAACTTAGGGAAAAGGAAAAGAGGTCCAAAATTGTATCGACCTGAAGGTAAAAAGTCATGATCATTCTCAAAGACACTCGGGAACAGATTCCCTACTCTTTTAAAAAATTCCCGGTAACGGTTGAGCCCTCATTATTGCCAACAGGTGATTATTCCATACTTGGCTTTGAAGATAAAATAGCCATCGAAAGAAAATCCTTGAACGACCTGGTTTCCTGCCTGATGGGAAAAAACCGGGACCGGTTTGAAAGGGAGTTGACCAGGGCGAGATCGTATCAGGTCTTTGCAGTGGTCATTGAGGCAAATTTATTTCAGATCATGGGTAAGCAATATCATAGCATTATGAACCCGGATGCCGTTATGCAGTCAATCACTGCCTTTTATATCAGATACGGGGTTCCTTTCCTCTTTGCCGGGGATCGGTCCGGGGGTGAATATGTCACCTTCAGCCTTTTATCAAAATATCTTTATGAGATCGAAAAAAATAAGGAATGATATGGATAATAAAAACTTTAGCCAAGACCAAACTTTTTATTCGATGCAGAAAATTGAACTGGACCATAAAACCATCAGGCGGGAGTGGTCCTGGACAGAGACAAACCGAACCAGGGGCAGCAACATTGTGGACATTGTTAATAAATACCAGGAACATTGGCCCATGACTGAACGGGCTATATTCTATCGGCTTATATCCAGTGACGTTATTAATCAAATCCATTGGCGGAAAAATGGCAACCCCGAAAGCGAAAGAATCAAAGACCTGGAAGGAGCCTTGTCCGTATTGCTCAAATGGCTGCGGATTGAAGGATATATACCTTGGCATAGCATTGTGGACGAACAACGAACATTAACCGATAAGCAGGGGTTTTCAACGCTCGATGATTTCATCGAAAGCGAGCTTGACTATTTCCTGAACGGATACCGGAAATGCCTTGCCAAAAGGCAGCCCTATCACATTGAGGTATGGCTTGAAAAGGCAACACTGAGACACATTGTCGAACCAATTACAAATCGTTATTGCCGCCGGTTGATGTGCTGCAAGGGTTACAACAGTGTCACCTTTCAGGAGGGATTTCTCCGGCGGGCTCAGGAGGCCATGGGTATAGGTATGACCCCTATCGTGCTTTATTTTGGCGATTGGGACCCTTCCGGGTGCGACATGCTGTATGCAGCGGCACAAACCTTGACAGAAGAAATGGGCCTGTTTGGCATGGATTTTTATCGATGTGGGATTAACCCTTGCCATTTTTCTTCAATACCGGCAGATCCAGTTCCCATAAAATCAGCAGACAGCCGGGCAAGAAAATTTATAGAGAAGTACGGACCGACAGCCTACGAACTTGATGCCTTTGAACCAGAAGCCCTACAGATGCTTGTGGATGAGAGTATTAGAACATTCACAGACCTTGATGCTGTCCAGGTTGATCTTGAGGATGAAAAAAAAGAATCTGCAAGGATACGAATCCTGAAAAACGATGTGGTCAATTACATTCAGGGATTGCAAATATAAAAACTAAATCGAGGATCGCCGGGCAATGTTGCCAGAATTGGATATCATGAGGGCAGAGCTTTCCCAGCTTGAAAGCCTGGGAGCTCATCTACCGGTCAGAGCCATTGAGCAGGTCAAGCATCCAGAGATTCCAAAGGTTCAAGTAACAAACCCGGAACCTGCCCGGCCCGCTGCAAAATATCCGGCAAATGCTATGGCCGGGCTTACTTTGATGGAAAATTAGGGCAAAGTCAGGTTTGCAAAAAGCCTTGCTTATACGCCGAGGATTTAAAACCTTTTTAAAAAATAAGGAGGATTTGTAAAAAAAATGCAAACGCGAATGCCACAACTAAAACATGAAGAATTTCATAAACCCCATGAGACGCCAATTTTAGAGCCTGCAAAACCTTTAACGGCATGGGTCTCATAGGCTTACACAAACCCCATGAGATGTATAGATATGTAGCCTTTTTAAACTGAAGAATTTTTTATCGAAAGGAAAACCATAAATTTGATAATTCAGCAACAGAACCGCTGCGGGGCCAGGACCCGGAAGGGGACACCCTGCAAACGCCGGGATATATACCGAAGCGGAAGGTGTCCCTTGCATGGGGGCCTTAGCACCGGGCCACGGACACAGAAAGGAAAACGCCGGTCAGCTTTGAATGGATTCAAAAAAAAGGAGGGTCAGGACCATGACGCTGTCACAATTGCAACAGACCATCCTGAGCATGGCTGAAAAAAAGGGCCATGTCAGCAATTCCGATATCCTGACCGCTGTGTATGGATTTCAACCGGCTCTCTATGGCAAAATCAAATTCAACCGAAAATTAATCGGAATGAAAAGATACCTGGCGGCAACATCGGCGGTTTCAAGAAGTCTAACCCGGTTGCGGAAAAGGGGATTATTGAGGTATGCCGGATATTGCAACAACGCTCTGACAGCAAAGGGGCGGCAGGTTGCCAAACAGTTGTCTATACAGGTTGATTTCTGTACCAGTCATA
>CAZWMY010000218.1:0-3708 GCA_964635025.1 uncultured Desulfobacula sp.
TCTTCTGGATGATTCTTCGGAAGAAGTTCTTATTTTTGATGACTCGACATACGATAGAAGTCGATCTAAAAAAGTGGAGCTTCTTTCCCGCGTATTTGATCATACGACCCACAAATATCTAAAAGGGTTCAGGATGTTGACTCTTGGCTGGTCTGATGGAAACAGTTTTCTTGGGCTTGATTTTGCTTTGTTGTCATCAGCAAAAGAAAAGCATCGTTACAATGAAATCAATTCTGATATTGATAAAAGGACTTGCGGCTATCAACGCCGCAGAGAAGCGATAACAAAATCCACAATGCTGCTGGAACCAATGCTCAAAAGAGCCATTAATATTGGCATTCGAGCGAAGTATCTTGTAATGGACAGTTGGTTTTCAATGCCATCGGTTATTTCGACTCTTCGCCAGCATATCCATATCATCTGCATGCTTAAGGACCACCCCAAATGGCTTTATGAGTATGATGGAAAAAAACTCCAGCTCAAAGACCTCTATAACAAGCTAAAGTAAAAAATAGGAGTAACGAAAATTAAGGCCAGTGTCCTTGTCACACTATCTGATGGAAACAAAGCAAGAATCATTTTTGTCCCCTGTGATAAAAAACGGGGTTGGCTCGCCATTTTATCAACAGATATGTCCTGTTAAATTTCACGAAAAAATGAACCAAACCCCGCCTGTTTTTTCTAATTAAATTGACAGACTTCAAAAATTTTCAAATTATACTGACCAGGTAAAATCAAGTTATTTTGGCAAAAATGAAAAGGGCGATAGTTTTAGCCGACCCTCGCCCTTTAAGAACAGGGATTTTTAATCCCCCAAAAGCATGGAAATGATATTAAAAGTCAAAGCAGATATCAAGCAGACTTCTAAACAGGGTAAAGAATTTGAATCGCAAAAACCAAAGATATGCCCCTCTTGTGGGGAGTCCACACTGTGGGGGCACGGGTTTGTGCTTTCATTTTTTGATTGGTTTGAGCAGGGGCTGTATCTGAAAAGGTATCGCTGCCCTTATTGCCATACGGTTGTCAAATTAAAACCGGCGGGATATTTCAACAGGTTCCAGACCGATATTCGAACTATTTTTTCAAGCATACTTTGCAGGGTCTATAAAGGCAGGTACCTGTCCGGGCTGTCATGGACCCGCCAGCATTTCTGGTTCACGGCATTAAAACGCAATATCCGGGCATACCTGTCAAATGCCTGGGATAAAGGGATTATCGCAGGGTTCAGAAAGCTTATCGGGATGGATAAAATCCCTGTGACCGGTTCAATTTAATCGCCAATGGGTATCGGTTTTCAAAGACCCTACCGAAGGCTGTGATTTACAGAAAGGTTTTACCGGCATACAAGCCTTGAAACTCAAATTTTAAGGAGGATGTATGACAGAAGATCAGAAAAAAGAAATCGCAGTATTCCGTTTTGGAGTTATTGGAGAGTTTGTCACCGGCGCTCAGCTCGATTATGGAGAAAAAGAGCGCCTGTTACAGGATAAGTGCGCCCGCAAATGGATGATTCCCCATTCCAACCGGACAAGGCTGTCTAAAAGCACCCTTTTGGGATGGATCAGGCAGTACAATGGGAAGTTCGAATCCCTGTATCCCAAAGAACGCTCCGATCAGGGTAAAGCAAGGGTTTTAGATGATGATACCGTATCTTTGATCCTTAAACTGAGAATCGATAACCCCAATGCCACCGTACACATGCTGATAGAATCCCTGGAAAAAATAACCGGCAAAAAGCACAATTATTCAAGCGTTTATCGGCTTTTACGTCATCGCGGATTAATGAACAGTCCCGACCCGGAAGATCGAAGAAAGTTTGAGGCACCCAACCCCAATGACTTATGGCAAAGCGATGTCATGCACGGACCTCAGATCCTGTATCAGGACAAGATGAGAAAGACCTATCTGATTGCAGTCATAGATGATCATTCAAGATTGATAACATCTGCCGGTTTTTACCTGTCCGAGAATTTAAAGACCTATCTTACGGTTCTCGAACAGGCATTTCTGACCAGGGGTCTGCCAAGAAAGCTGTATGTGGATAATGGACCGGCATTCAGGTCACATCATTTAAAATATGTAGCGGCCTCTTTGTCTATTGCCTTGATCCATGCAAGACCCTACAAACCCCAGGGAAAAGGGAAAATCGAAAGATGGTTCAGAACTGTAAGATTGTCCTTTCTTCAGAAGTTCTCCGGTAAAACCCTGGAAGACCTGAACACGGCTTTTGAGAGATGGCTGAATACTGATTATCATCAGAGCAATCACAGCTCTACGGGCCAGACACCGTTTAAAAGATTTACATCAGCCATGGAATGCATCCGGGTGGCGCCACCTGATTTAAAAGACCATTTTCGCAAAACAGTCCGGCGCAAGGTAGCCAAAGACCGGACCATCACCCTCAACGGGTCCATGTTTGAAGCTCCGGTTGCCCTGATCGGCAGGCATGTGGATGTTAAATACCATGAAGAAACCCCCAAAAAAGCAGAAGTGCTTTATAAAAATAAATCCTATGGGTTCTTAGCCCCGGTAGACCTTTCGGTCAACTGCAGGGTTACAAGAGATAAATGGCGCAATGACATTCATATTTTTCCTGAAACCTCGGATTACAAAGGAGGGCAACTGCTATGAGTGAGACATACAGAACTTTTTTTGGTTTGTCCAAAGAGGCATTCCCGGCCAATATTGATATTGATGAAATCCTTGTAACTCCAGAAGTTCAGGGTGTTAAAAAACGGTTTGATTATGCCGTCAGATTAGGAAGCAGTGTCGTTATTACCGGCGATGTCGGTAGCGGGAAATCCACAGCATTAAGGTATGCTGCATCATCCCTGCATCCCTCAGAATACAAAGTGTTTTATGTCACCGCCACAACCGGTTCCATCATTGAATTATATCGCCAGATTGTTGAAGAACTGGGCGTAGAAAAGACCTCAAACTCCCGGGCCGTCATGATGTCTACCATTAAAAATGAAATCAAAGAATTTGTGCAGGGCAAAAAAATGAAAACCGTCCTGATCATAGACGAAGCTTCCCTTTTGCGTATGGAGGTCTTTGCCGAACTCCACACCCTTGTCCAGTTTGAAAAGGACTCCCGGACATGGCTTCCCGTCATCCTTGCAGGTCAGCCCACGCTTGTGGACAAACTCCAGTACAGGACATCCATCCCTTTTGCATCCAGGATTGTCGCCAAAAGCCACTTGGAAGGACTGGATATGGCCGGTATGAAATCTTATCTTATCCATCATTTAAAATTATGTGGCGTGGACACCAATCTTTTTTCTGACCAGGCCATAACCGCTATCCATCAAGGCTCCGGCGGCCTCCTGAGAAAAGCCAACAACCTTGCCAGGGGGTCACTTATCGCAGCCGCAACAGAAAAATCCATGTTGGTGTCAGCAGAACATGTACGAATTGCATCATCAGAGATATTTTGATTTTCGGTGAAACAGCGCTGGGCTCTGCTGGGGAGCAACCCGGCAAGGGATAACCGGAAAGTGGGTAGCATTAAATAATGCTCCAGGGGGAAGTGGATCAAATCTGCTTCCCCCATTTCTATTATTTAAGCTTTCCCACCCATGCCTTAAAAAACCCATAAAATCAGTTGGAGCGCAGCGACTCCTCTATTTTGTTCAAACAAAATTGAAAAATATTCATTTTGTTCAAAATAATCAGAAAATTTATGTCAGGATAAAGAAAAATTCAACA
>CAZWMY010000219.1:0-3613 GCA_964635025.1 uncultured Desulfobacula sp.
GGATAAAAAAAAGTTTCTCATCGCAGGATGCAAAGGATGCGTGACTGTCTGCAATGTCGGCGGGTTAAAGGAAGTTGAAATCCTTGCCTCTTCCATGAAGATTGCCAGAAAAAAAGACGGCAACGATATAGACATTGACATCAAGGTATTGGAAAGACAGTGTGATACGGAATATGTGGCCGGGATCAGTGATGTGGTCGGAAATTATGAGGCGGTTATTTCCCTTGCCTGCGGCGTCGGACCCCAGTTTTTGTCTGAAATGTACCGGAACCAGACCTTTTACCCGGGCGTGAATACCACCTTTTTCGGCGGCGCCACCCAGCACGGGGTCTGGGAGGAGAGGTGTGCCGGGTGCGGGTCATGCGCCATTCACAATTTCGGTGGACTCTGCCCCATTGCCAGATGCGCCAAGAGCCTCATGAACGGGCCCTGCGGCGGATCATCCAAGGGTGTATGCGAGGTCAGCAAGACCACGGAATGCATCTGGGATTCCATTGTTAAAAAGAAAATGGAATTGGGCAAGCTGGAGGACCTTGTCGGCGTCAAAGGGATCAAGAGCTGGAAAACCGCAAGAGACGGCGGGCCCAGAAAGAGCATCAGGGAAGAACTGATCCAGGGAAATATATAAAACTTACAAAGGAGAGAACCATAAAATGAGCGAGCTTAAATCAGGCAGTAATCTTGAAAAGGTTCTGAAGGCCGGGCATTTTGCATTCACAGGAGAATGCGGACCCCCAAAAGGTGCCAATGTCCATCACCTTAAAGAAAAATTAAGCCATCTTGTCGGCATGGTAGATGCCGTAAATATGACCGATAACCAGACCGCTGTGGTTCGTATGTCATCCTGGGCCGGGTCCGTCCTCATGATGGAGCAGGGTCTTGAACCCAATTTCCAGATGGTCTGCCGGGACAGAAACCGCCTGGCCATGATGAGTGATATCCTGGGTGCCTATGCTCTCGGTGTCCGGAACATGCTTTGTCTTTCCGGCGACCACCAGTCATTCGGCAACCATCCGGATGCCAAGAACGTCCATGATATTGATTCCATGCAGTTGATCGCCATGGTGAAAAAAATGCGGGATGAAGGCAAATTCCTCAATGGTGACGATATTGATGTGCCGCCCAAAATGTTCATCGGCGCCGCCGAAAACCCCTTTGCCGACCCCTTTGAATACCGACCCTTTCGACTGGCCAATAAAATCAAGGCCGGAGCGGATTTCATCCAGACTCAGTGCATCTTTAACATGGAAAAATTCCGGGATTTCATGAAAAAAATCGTGGACATGGGTCTTCATGAAAAATGTTATATCCTGGCAGGGGTTACCCCCATGAAAAATGCAGGCATGGCCAATTTCATGTCCAAAAACGTACCGGGAATGGACATCCCCGATTCCCTGATCAAGCGCCTCAAAGGCGTTGACAAAAAAGACCAGGCCGAAGAAGGCATCAAATTCGCCCTGGAGCAGATTGCGGAATTTAAAGAAATGAAAGGCGTGGCCGGCGTCCACCTCATGGCCATTGAATGGGAACACAAAGTCCCTGAAATTGCCGAAAGAGCAGGCGTTCTGCCAAGACCCAAGGTATAAACCATCGCCGCAAATTGTATTCTGGTTGAAATGGCCTGATAAGGATATTTCCTGTCAGGCCATCATCTTTTAAGCTATCCCTCTCAGTTGCCACACCTGCGGCTTCGGTTTTTTCCCCTCAATTCCAGGGTGTTTGGCTGTCCACGGTTATCAGCCAATCAGTTTCATCGGTTTGATCCCCTATAATATCCACGTGAGTGCCATGCCCACAAGTTTCCATTCGCCTTTGATCATCTTCAGGATAAAGGAATAGCCGCTTCCCGCCTGCTTGCCGAATACCACCCCGACATTGACCAGGGCCTGGGTTCCGGTCTTGTTGATATAGGTTTCAAAATCAATGTAGGGTGGCTTGTAAATATCCGACACTCCCTTGGAATGATAAATTTCACGATGGTTATCCTGAAAATAGGACCAAACCTTATTTTCCAATTTCCAGGTTCTTTCTTTGCCCTCTTCAATAAAAACAGGGCTTTGATCGGTTCCGGGAATCCCGAATTTGAACAAGGTAAGAATGATTTTGTCTTCCGGTCCGGCAGTTGCCATCTGGGGAGGTTCCCGGCTGCCCAGATTCATTGACAGAAGAAAGAGCTCTTTCCATTTTGAATCGATTTTGGCCCCTGACCCTGAATTTAATTCGATGTCTTTGACCATTTTATCCGGTTTCAGGACAACCAGGGATAAAAAAGCGGACGCTGCTGCCTTTTTTTCATTGTCATTTCCGGGTTCCAAAGTTTTCATAAGAAAATAGACATCGTCCGGGGTGCCGGTGGAGGCCATGGAGAGGCACCAGTCCCTGAGGATGGACTCGTTCTTTGTTTTGTCATAGGCGTCTTTCAGGGTATCCTTCGCCTTTTCACCCCCAATGAGAAACAAAGCTCCTGAAGCAAAATTTTGTATGTCTTCCCTTGGGTCATAAAGTGCTTTTTTTAGGGCCGGGATGGCAGCTTCGCCAAGGTCAAGGATGATTTTTGCGGAAGGAAGGATCTCCTTTCCAACAGCATTCAGGTCCCTTGGATCGCCCTGTTGAATCATTCCTTCCAGCACCTTGATTCCGGCTTTGGTTTCCGGCGACTGACCCAGCCCCAGAAAAGAAAAATAACTGCACCCGGTTAAAAGGAAAAGCACGGCCAGGACAAGAGGGGTTGCTTTTTTTATCATGCTCGACCATTTTGCTTTAGCAGGGTTTTGACATGCTGAACAAAATTCAGCTGCTTGTTTGAGGTGGTGGACCAGAAACCCTCCCTCTCCACCATGTCTTTTCCCCTTCCCAAAGCTTCAAGAACATGGCGGTAATGGTCAAAAAGGTCAATCCCGTCTTTTTTTAAGAGGCTTTGCCAGTCGTAAGGGCCCGGAACCATACTTTTCTGCCGGTACGGAGGTTTTGTCCGCTCATCCGCCATTTTCAGAAACAAGAGATAAGTCAGCTGCTCCACATAATCGCCATAGCTCATGCCGTCATCCCGAAGGACATTACAATAGTTCCATAATTTCTGTACAATATTTGCCGGGCTCATTGATTCTCCCTGTTCTTCATTTTTTTACCTGACCCTTATGCAGCCAGTCCATCACCTCTGCCAGTTCTGACCAGTAACTTTCAAAATCAGGCAGGTCCGAGATCTGATGGCCAAGCATATTTTCCCATTCCGATTCCAGCTCTTCTCGTTCAGGACGGTTGTCCAAACTCTCCATGGTGGGAACAAGGATCTTTTTAAACTCACATTTTTTTTCAAGCGTATTCAGGATAATTTCCCGGCGGCCTCTTAATCCTTCATGCCGGTAGAGACAAACCACGTCATACAGATCCCGCGGGCGCTCCCGCTCAGCCAGCGCCCTGATCTTTGCTGCAAAGGCCCGCGATATTTGATACGCCCTTCGGCAGACAGGCCTCCCCGATGATTCTGATAAACGTCAAACCGGATGAATTCTTTCGGGATTTCAATGCCTGATGCCTCATAAACCCAGTCGGAAATACCCCAGGGCAATCGCATGTAAAAATCATTTGGCCAAGATTTTTAGCAGATAGCTAT
>CAZWMY010000220.1:0-3592 GCA_964635025.1 uncultured Desulfobacula sp.
GGACTACGGACTCTGACTCCGTCAATCGAGGTTCAAATCCTTGTCACCCAGCCACAATAAAAAAAATCTGCTGATATTTGTCGTCCCCGGTTTTATTTAATTTTTTGTAATGCCCGTTGTTTGTTTTTTAAACACATTGGAATGATAGTGGTTGATGACTCCGCTACAGAAACACAAGGTAGACTTGATCATCAGCGACTGGAACATGTCCGGTATGAATGGGCTCGAATTCCTGAAATAGGTTCGGGGGCATGAAAAATCCAAGGACACGCCTTTTGTTATGGCAACTGCCCAGGGGAGACCCAAGAGCAGAAAAACCGCGAAAACAGGCCGGGTTTTACCGAAATACTTTGAACTTGAAACCATATGCATGCCCGGATGGAATCCGGTACAAAAAACATTGAAAACCGGAGACATTGACAGCGCCTTTGGCACCCATTGCCATGGATCTCTTTGGGTTTGATCTCCCCATTAAGATGATTTTATTGGTTCACAAGAACGGTATCATATTTGTACGCTCAGCAAAAAACAAACAAGAGACCTATGAATCTTTAGCTGGGATTAAAACCCGGCGTTGCCGAACCCATTGGTTCAAAAAGTCCTTTCAGAACATCAAGGGATAAAATTGACAGAGCTTTCATCTGTTCTTGAGGAACTTGATAAAATCCAGCGGTATATGTATTATAAAATGGATATCGGGGTAATGGCAGATCTGGAAAAATTCGTTGATCTCAGGTTTGCAGATGCTGTATACCATTCTGATTCATATAGTCGTTAAATGATAAGGGTTTTATATAAACTCAAACCGATGGGATATGATTGATGGACACCATAAGCTTGAAGAAAAAAAATCTTATTGCACAATGGGCCTTTGACACCCGCCCCATTCTTGGCAGGCTGCATCTATGGCTTGAAGATGTCAGTATTGACTGGATCAAAGGGGGAACCGATGATGAACTGAGCGATTCCATTTCCTTTGTGGATCACAGGACCGAACGCATGCTGGCCATGACATCCGCTGTAACAGCCCTTGGAACAAGGCTTTTCGGCCGTTATGGGGAAGGTGCAGGTCTTGAGAAAAAAGAGCTTAATCTGGTTAAAAAAGATGCAGATGCCATTTCCGCCTATGCCATGAGCGAAAGCCTCTGGTATCTTTCCAGAACCTTGCCTGAAAACCATGCCGTCATGGTCTGTCTCGGGGAGGGGCTTATGCCCAAAGCCGGCGAGACCTCTGAAATGGGCGCCAACCCCCTTTTGGGGTTTGGAAGAATCTATGCCCGGCCCGGGGTGGCCAAGTTTCTGGAAGGATGTGTCTTAAGGCTCATCAATGATAAATCCTATTCCTGGGATCATTTCAGGCATGATATTGCATTAAAGGATATCACGGTCTGGGGAGCTGCCATTGATACCCTTGAAAACACTTCCCGGTTTGCCAAAGGAGAGGCGACCGGTCCTTTGACCGTACTTCATCTCTTTGACCAGCCCCTGGCCATTACGGATCAGTATGAAGGATACATCGGCACATTGATCCTGCCCAAAGCCGTTGTTGAAACAGCGGCCGACGACTCCGTCCTGATCAATTATTTCACGCACAGGCAAAAAGTAACAGCTGCCATTAAAATGACCTATCCCGGGATAAAACCGGAACATATCCATGTATGGACCCTCCAGGGAAAAAGCCGGGAAAAAC
Source organism: uncultured Desulfobacula sp. (assembly GCA_964635025.1). Classification (GTDB taxonomy): domain Bacteria; phylum Desulfobacterota; class Desulfobacteria; order Desulfobacterales; family Desulfobacteraceae; genus Desulfobacula. The sequence continues at coordinate 1,691 of CAZWMY010000220.1, forward strand.
GGATCGGCAAATTATGGACCCAATGGCAGGCAGCCGGCGTCCACCTGGTGGATGAAAATTTCATCCTGCCCACGGGATTTAAACCTTTTACCGATTCCGGAACCTATGCCCCCACCTTTGCCGTAAAAACCTGGCAGGATGAAAACAATAACACCCATCTTTTCCTGGTTGACGGGTATGCCGCCTCTGCTGAAGCCATTCAGGCGGCAAGCCTTTCCTCGATTCTGGACATTGAAGTCTCCATGGCGGTCCTGTCGTCCAAATTCGCCCTGACCTTTGATAAGGATGCGGCCAGCATGAAACTTGATCCGGATGCCGATGATTTCCCCCATTTCATGAGAACCGATATCCTGGAGGAAAACGTGGATGATGCCTTCATCGAATCCTACCGGGAAAGCATTCTTCTGGCCCGCAATGCCGGTATCCCCCTAAAAAAGCGAACCCTGTCCGCCGATGACCTGATCGCTGAAAAAAAATGGCGGGCCATTGCAACATCCGGCTATATTCTTCCTGATCCTTATTCCGGACACCCCGGAGTCAATAAAATTAATGAAAACACCTATTCGATTACGGTTCGGATGAGTTCGGAAACGGCAGACAAGATAATCACCTTTTCCCTAAGGCTTCTTGAAACCCGTGACGAGAGCAAACTGATCTTCAGCCCGCTTTTAAACCGATTCTTAAAGGGGGAGGATTTTAAATCCCGGGCCGTGAAAATATCAGATTCCGGCCGTATCCGAAATGAACTCCAAACCCTTTGCACCGAGGCCCTGGAATACTATGGAAACAAAGTTTTCCTGGAATTTGCCAAAATACCAAAGGCAACCATTTCCGAGGAAGAGCAAGAACTGCTGAAAGAAATCCTTTTGTGGTACAAAACAAATTATCCCATCTGGTTTGAATGGCTTGAACTGAAATAAATATCGGAGAAAACACATGAGCACCTTTAAGGTCAGTTTCCCGGGCAATAAAAAAGTGGATGTTGCTTTTAAGAATTTTGAGATTAAAACCGACCAGACCGTCAAAAACGGGGGGGACGAAACCGCACCCGAGCCGTTTGCCATCTTTTTGTCTTCTCTTGCCGCCTGTGCCGGGATCTATGCCAAATCCTTCTGTGACACCAGAAACATTTCAACAGACCAGATGCAGCTTTCTCTGGATGTGTCGTTTAAAAAAGGCCAGGCCTATATGGAGGAGATTACCATTTGCCTTCAGGTCAATCCGGATTTTCCTGAAAAATATATCAAGCCCATTATCAAGACCATGGAAGGGTGTGCGGTGAAAAACCAGCTTCATCCGGACATCCGGTCCAATATATCGGTTGTCTATCCGGATCAGGAGTAAGCCTTCGCAGTTCAGGTCAGGATGCCCTTGTATTTTAATGCTCCGTCTATCCCTGTTTTCTTAAGAAACTATCCAGGGCTTCGATGAGAATATTGGAAAGGGTGGTTTGTTTTTCGTCGGCAAGCTTTTGAACTCTATCTATCATGGCGCACGGAAGCTCAATGGTCATGCTCTGCGTCGGGTCGGCACATTCATTTTTCGTTATGTTGTTTTCCATTATTCTGTTACCACGTAATCCTGTTTATTAATACTGCCTCCTGGCTATCCGGCTGCATTAAATGGTTTTTAGATTCTTTTCCTTGTTAATCCGCTCAATGCTGATAACGGCATGTTCTTTGACATTTGAAATATGCTGTTTTAAAACCTTTACGGCACCGTCAAGATCGGATGCAGCAATGCAGTTGTATAATTTTATATGCTCTGAATCAACGGTTTCCATGGGGGTCACAAAAAGGATATTTCCCCGGTATTTGAGATACAAAAGGTCAAAAAGCGATTTCAAGGTATTGATCTGTATGGTTCAGCCTGAAAGTTCCGCAAGGACAAGGTGGAATTCCC
>CAZWMY010000221.1:0-3528 GCA_964635025.1 uncultured Desulfobacula sp.
GTGATCAGCCTTAAAAAACCGGTTTTTATCAAAAAAGATGAAACCCTGGCCAGAGCTCGAAGAATTGGGAAAAAAGCAACCGGGTCCGTTGCCGAACAGTGGCTGGGTGTCCCCCTGAAAATCAAAGATGATGTGATTGGCGTCATTGTGGTCCAAAGCTACAGTGACCCTGATCATTATAAGGAAAATGATGCAAAGCTGCTGATATCAATTTCCAACCAGATTGCCCTGGCCATTGACAGAAAACAGGCGGAAGATGCTAAAAAGAAAAGCGAGAGAATCAATCAGGTATTATTCTCCATATCTGATGCAATCAATTCAACAGAAAATCTCGATGACCTTTACCAGTCCATTTATCAATCTCTTAATATTCTGATGCCCTTACCCAATTTTTATATTTCCCTTTATGATAAAGAAAAAAAAGCCATCTCCTTTCCTTTTCATTTTGATGAATTCGATACCGAGGATACGTATTTTCCCCCTTTTGACAATATAGATGACTGTCTCCTCATTTGTGTCGATGTCATCAAGAGTCGGAAACCTTTGTTTATGACGCAAAAAATGTGTGTCGAACGGGCTTCGAGGCAGAAAATAATCGGACCCCTTCCGGCCGTATGGCTCGGTGTTCCTTTGACCATAAAAGACGAGGTCATCGGCACCATTACGGTCGAGCATTATTCAGACCCGGATTATTTTACCTTAAAAGATGTTGACCTTTTTATGGCGGTTTCAGATCAGATTGCCCTGGCCATTAACCGGAAAAAAGCCGAAGACGGCCGGAAAAAAAGCGAGAAAATCAATCAGGCATTATTCTCCATATCCAATGCAATCAACACTACCGAAAATCTAAACGACCTTTACCAATCCATTTATGAATCTCTGGGACTGGTCATCGATGTGACCAATTTTTATATTGCCTTGTATGACAAGAAAACCAATACCCTCACTTTTCCATTTTACAAGGATGAATGTGATGATATCAGTGCATGGGACATCATGTATCTCAAAACCAATTCTTTGACCAATGAGGTATTCCAAGCATCAAAGCCGCTGTTCCTGAGAAAGGAAGATCTTGACCTCCGGGCGGCACAAAACAGGATAGTGGGAACCAAGCCCCTCGTCTGGATCGGAATCCCCCTGCTCATCCGAGGCGAAGCCAAGGGAACCATGGTGGTTCAGAGTTATACCGACCCCAATCTTTATGACATGGAAGATGTGACCCTTCTGAGCTCTTTGTCCGAGCAGATTGCCATTGCCATTGACAGAAAAAACGCCCAGGAAGAACTCAAAAAAAATGAAAAATTGACCCGGACCCTGTTTAAAATATCCAATGCCGTGAATATAACGGAAAGTTTGGATGAGTTGTTCAAGTCCATTCATTCATCCCTAAACGATATTCTTGATGCAAGCAATTTTTATATTGCCCTTTATGACAAAGCAAAAGACGTCCTGACATTTCCCTATAATGTGGATATCACCGACGGCGTTATTTTAGATATACACAATGTCAGCCGGTCAAGTTCTTTAACCGGAGAAGTCATCCGAACGGGAAAACCCCGTTTTTTCACTAAAAAAGAGGCCATTGAGCGGGCCCGGCGAATGAATCTCAAAGTTTCCGGAACCCCGTCAGAGCTTTGGCTGGGAGTTCCGTTAATTATAAAAGAGGAGGTCATCGGAGCCATTGTCATACAAAGTTATGACGATCCGCATATTTATGATCAAAAGGACATGGACTTGCTTATTGCCGTATCTGATCAGGTTGCCATTGCCATTGAGCGAAAACAGGCCCAGGAAAATGTTCTGAAGAGTGAAAATTTTACCAGAACTCTTTTTAAAATTTCAAATGCCGTCAATACAACGGAAAACCTGGATGAACTCTATCAGTCCATCTATGAAGCACTCAACCATTTGATTGACTTACCCAATTTTTATATCTGCCTTGTCGATGAAGAAAAAAAAATCATGCGGTTTCCGTTTTATATGGATGAATATGATGTAAGCAATATTAAAAGGGTGGTTGAGTATGAAGAAGGTAGCGGCTTTCTCACATTGGAAGTGATCAAAAGCAAAACACCGGTATTTTTAGATCAGGCACAGCTCAAAAAAAGGCATTCAGCCCAAAAAGCATCCGGAACCATGTCCAAGGTCTGGCTGGGCGTTCCTTTGATTATAAGGGATAAAGTCATCGGAGTAATGACGGTTCAACACTATTCTGATCCGCATTATTTTACCCATGAAGATGTGGACCTTTTTGCAGCGGTATCCGATCAGGTCGCTCTTGCCATTGACCGCAAACAAGCCCAGGAAATAATTATCGGGCATAAAGAAAACCTTGAAAAAACAGTTGAGGCGCGCACCCGGGAATTAACCGGTGAAATCCACGAACGGATTGAAATTGAAAAAAAACTTAAAAAAGCAAAAATAGCAGCTGAAGCAGCCGACCGGTCAAAAGGTGAATTCCTTGCCAATATGAGCCATGAAATCCGAACCCCCATCAACGGTATCATGGGCATGGCGGAAATCGCCTTGGGAAGAACCGTTGACAAAGACTTGAAAACCCTGATTAAAACCATTGATACAGAGGCGACCTCACTCTTGGGAATTGTCAACCAGATCCTTGATTTTTCCAAAATTGAAGCTGGCAAACTGATTCTGGAATCCATTCCGTTTAACCTCCGGCATACATTTGAACAGGTCTGCAATTCGCCGGCGCTGGGTATGAATGAAAAGAAGATTGAATTTATTACCTTCCTGTCTCCTGATGTGCCGGTCCATTTGATCGGTGACCCCGGACGCTTAAGACAGATATTGCTAAACCTCATCGGAAATGCAATGAAATTCACCCATGAAGGTGAAATTTTTGTAAAAGGCGAAAAAATAAAAGAGAACAAAGCCGATGTGGAACTCAGATTTATCGTTAAAGACACCGGGATTGGAATCGCAAAAGAGAAGCAGGCCGAAATATTTGAAAGCTTCAGACAGGCTGATGGATCGACAACTCGCAAATATGGCGGGACAGGGCTGGGCACAACCATTTCCAAGCAACTTGTTGAGTTCATGGGGGGGAAAATCGGACTGGAAAGTGACCTGGGAAAAGGATCCAGTTTCTGGTTTACGGTTAAGCTGGCAAAGCAGCAGGGCAAGACTGTCGAGAAATCAAGGACCGAATCGAATTTTAAAGATCTGAGGGTTTTGGTTGGGGATGATCATCAAACCAGCAGATATGTATTTAAACAATATCTGGCTTCTTTCGGTGCCATCCCTGTAATTGCAGAGAATGAAAATGACATCCTGTCATTATTGAAACACGGCTTTCAAGAAAATAAGCCCATAGATATGGTCGTTTTGAATTTAAAAGCGGCAAAGGCAAACAGCTTTAAGCTTGCAAAAAAAATAAGGACGGCAAAAGAATTTTCAAACATTCCGATTATTCTGGTGACTTCCTCCGGTAGCCCTGGAGACGGAAAAAAATGCAAAGCAATCGGTATACAAGCCTATCTGCTCAAACCGATTAAAAAAGACGAGCTG
>CAZWMY010000222.1:0-3472 GCA_964635025.1 uncultured Desulfobacula sp.
TCTCACCTCCATGGCAAGATTATAGCATAATGTCATCTTGAATGCAAATCAGAATAAATATATGCTGGGGCCCGACCGGGCCTTCCCGATAAACTTTTTTGGTATCAAGAAATCCGTATTTTAAACCCGGTCTTTTTCCAGTCTTTCCAAAACAGCTGTCATAACTTCATTGATCCGGAGGAATCGTTTGTTATCGGCCATGAGTTCTTTTGCTGACTGAACAAAGGCTGATCCGTCCAGCTCATGCCCGCAGTTTTCGATCAGCGCCTCTGCCGACTCAGGCGTGGTTTCCAGATGGAACTGAAACCCCACAATCCGGTTGTCAATGATAAATCCCTGGTTGCGGCAAGCCGGGCTTGAAGCAATCGGAGTAGCGGACTCAGGAATATCAAAGGTATCGCCGTGCCAGTGAAAAACCTCCATGCCGGAAGCAAAGACATCCTTGAAAATCGTATCCTCGATTTCATCTCTGAGGATCAAAGAAAACCAGCCGATTTCCCGGTCTTTGTTTTTATAAACCTTGGCTCCCAGCACATGGGCGATCAATTGAGCCCCCAGGCAGATCCCAAGTACGATACTCTCTTGATCCTTGCATTCCCTGATAAACTCTTTTTCTTTTTTCATCCAGGGGTACTGCAGGTCATCGTGAACCCCCATGGGTCCGCCCATGACAATCAGAAAATCGATGGATTGAGGGTCAGGCAAAGCCTGGCCCTCGTATAATTGCGTTGAACTCAGTACATGACCTTTGCTTTTGAAATATCCGGCCATGCTGCCGACTCCTTCAAACGGCACATGCTGTAAATAATGAACCCGCATCAATATCTTTTAGATTATATGCTGGTATTATTCAGCACAAAGCACTTTACGGTCTTTTGCATTAGACAGAAAATTTGCAATCTGTTTTTGGTCGGCATCACTGATTCCAGGTTTTTTTTCAGCCATTCGTTTAACCGTTGCTGCCCATTGTTCGGCATTCTTCTCTCCGATTTGTCCGCAGACTTTTTCGATCTTATGGCATGCACTGCATTTGGAAGTTACAAAGACAGCATCCTTGTCTTCGGCGCCGGCCGTTAAAATCATGATGGATGCGGTGAAAAGAATTGCAATCAAAATAAATGCTGATTTTTTCATAGGGTCTCCTTTTGTAGTTTTCGTTTCCGGGATCGGTTTATCCGGATGCCTTTAACATCGGAATGATGTAAATTACAAAGGATGCTACTATAAAAAGATAAAAAATGTCAACAGAACCGGTTCAGCAGATTTGAATTATTTTATAATCCGACAAACCGTTTGACAGCAGGTTTCGGCCTGAAGTATTTTGGCCTTGTTAAATATGGCTTTTTGAGCAATTTTGAATATGGAGTTGTCATAGAAAAAAATGATAATTGATGGTCATGTCCATTTGTTTCACCCCAAGGTGATCCTGAATGTTAAAAAAAGAGTGGAAATGGTTCTTGCCTTAGGGCTTCAGACCGAGGGAGCTGAAGACAGAGTGGGGGTACCCTTTCTGGAAAATGAACTCAAAAAGGCCGGGATAAGCGGCGGTTTTATTCTTCCTACGGCTCTGGCCGAAGAGGTTGCTGATATCAATGAAAAGTTTTACAAGCTTTCACAAACATCCGGGCTTCTTTATACGGCAGGCACGCTTCATCCGGAGTATCCCGGCAACCGGCAAGAGATCGAAACCTTCATAGCCAGAAAGATCAGGGGAATCAAGCTCTGCTCCTTTTCCCAAAGATTTTCCCTGGGCGCCAAGAAAACCCTGGAGATGTTTCAGCTCATCCAGGAATTTAATATTCATAAGGGTTCCGGCTTTTTTGTAGAGATGGACACCCTTTTTGGAGCGGATCAATTCTTTGGCAGCCAGCCGGAACATAATACCACACCCGCTCTTTTTGCGAATCTGGTCAGAAGTTTTCCTAAAATTGATTTTATAGCCGCCCACATGGGCGGACTGGCAGCCCCGTTTCATGAAATCAAAACCCATCTTGTTCCCATGGATAACCTTTATCTGGATACTTCCAATGCGGCTCATGTGCTTTCTGAGGACGACTTTATCTGTCTCTTAAACATCCATGGTCCGGAGCATATTATTTTTGGGACTGACTGGCCCTGGTTTACCCATGAAGGGGAGATCAAACTTCAACACCGGATGTATGAAAAAGCAGGCTTTTCACAAAAGGACAGAGATCTTATCTTTTCACAGAACATAGTCCGTCTCACAGGGGTATTCGGACCATGTTCAAAAGGAGGCGGACATGCATCAACAAGATGAATTCGGCCATGACCCGGGGGTTCAGCGAACCCGGGCATATTTTTCACATATGGAAGCCCTGGATGCCCGGCTGATCAAAAGCGCAGGCATTTCAAAGTTTGATAAAAGGCTTCGGCCTGCCAGAGAATTAAGGTTCAGTCTTTTTGAAAATGCCTGTTCACGGGCGTACAAAAAAGGCCTCCGCTTGGATGACAGCAAGGCCCTCTGTCTTTTCGAAATCTGTCAGGACATGGCTTTTAAAAAGAATGGATTATCCACCTCCCAGCCTTCGGCTGTGTTTGATCCGGAGTTGGCCCTGCTTGCAAAGGAAGGTGTGCAATGATCCGCTTAAGGCTGTTCGGCCGATGCCGGATTTACCATGACCCGGTAAGCCCGGTATTAAAAGCTCCGGTAGAAATCGGGTGGACTTCATGGTTCAGGGACATTGATCTTGTCACCCCGAGAAAACTCAAAGGAAAAGAGCTTCTCATGCGCACCCGCGGCTGGTGGACCGTGGAGCCGGAACCGGTAGCCGACATCGTTGAAAAATTCGGAAAGCTCGTGGTCGGTGAACGGGGAGAACTCATGGTGGAATGCGATGGCGAGGCCACTGCGGAAAACCTGAGCCTGGCTTTGTCAAAGGAATTTGATAATCAGGTCCAGATCGCCCCATGATGATTCACAAGGCCCTCAGCACAACCCTCAATATGGATAACTTTTCATTGCCTTTCATGATGAAAAAACCCGATGCCCTGGACTATTGTTACCTTTACGGATATTTCCCTAAGAAAAATAATTGATATCTGGAGAACTGAACACTGACAAGATAAGAGGCAAAGGGGTTAAAAAATAAGGTTACGCCTGTTGGGCCGGGGGCTGTTTTTTCTGTGCAAGAGAATCAAGATGATTTTCAATAAAAGCCCTTAAATTCCTGTCCGGGTCAAGCCGGTCTGAATAATAGTTCAGGACCCACCAGAGGATATTGAGCTTTTCCGAATCATCCTGCCACCATGTGACGGATTCCCGGATTGCCGAAGATGTGGTAAGTTCCGTATTGACCTTGGTATAAAAGTCATAGCACATGGTACGGGTAACGGGTTTCAGGCTGAGAACCTTTACCGTATTCCTGTTTATCATTACTGCCTCCTTTGAACAGTTGCCGTTCTGTCCAAAAAATTTTTTATATTTTAGCTTAAACCATTTATATATAGGCGT
>CAZWMY010000223.1:0-3467 GCA_964635025.1 uncultured Desulfobacula sp.
TTTAAAAGTTTTGACATCGCCGGAGGAGATATCCCTTTGATACGTTTCCCCAATTTTTGATTAAAATCGTCAATAAAAATCTGACTCAAAACTGGAATGTCATCGACTCTTTCCCGAAGGGAAGGTAGCCTGATCGGCAATACATTCAACCTGTAAAATAGATCTTCACGGAAATTTCCATCCTTTACTTCATCTTGAAGTTTTTTGGATGTGGCGGCGATGATCCGGACATCAATTTTCAAGGTCTGGGAGCCGCCTACAGGCCGTATTTCACTTTCCTGCAGTACTCTCAGAAGCTTTACCTGAAGTGCAAGAGGAAGTTCTCCGATCTCATCCAAAAATAATGTTCCACCGTCTGCTTCTTCAAAAAGGCCCTTTTTATTTCGATCCGCACCTGTAAATGAGCCCTTTTTATGACCAAAAAGCTCGCTCTCAAGAAGATTTTCCGGAATTCCACCGCAATTTACAGGGACCAATGGTTTCTTCGCCCGAACTCCGCTGTAATGTATCCCTCTTGCGATCAACTCCTTTCCGGTACCGCTCTCACCGGTTATCAGAACGGTTGTATCATACTGTGCTACATTTTCAGCGAGTTTGAATACCGCCTGCATGGCTTTGCTTTTTGCGACCATCTTGCCGAACCGATAATTTTCCTGAATTTTTCGAATGTGCTCTTTGAGCCATCGATTTTCTCTTTTTAGACTTTCCCGTTCTTCCGCCTTTTTAAGGGTCAAGAGGACTTCGTCGGACTTGAATGGTTTTGATATAAAGTCATATGCCCCCTGCTTCATGGCTTCAATTGCCGTATCTATTGTGCCATAAGCTGACATCATAATCACAGTGGTTGCCCACAGCTTATCACGGGCAGATTTAAAAAATTCTATCCCACCCATATTCGGCATTTTAAGGTCACAAAGGATAAAATCATATAAGGTTTGATCCACCATATTGAGAGCCTCGGACCCGTCAGATGCGGTCTCGACAATATATCCGGATTTTTCCAGCAATATTTTCAGCATATGCCGCATATTCTCTTCATCATCGATCACCAGTAAACGTTTTATCGATGAATCCTTACTCTGGCTGCTATTGATACTCATTTTCAATACCTGTCTATTTCTGTTTTAGCGGCAGGCATACCGTGAAGGTTGTGCCGTGGTTGCCATCGGATTCCGCCGAAATCCTTCCGCCAACCTGTTCCACAATCATAAAGCAGACGGAAAGGCCGAGGCCGGTCCCTTTGCCGGGTTCTTTTGTCGTAAAAAACGGATCAAATATGTTTTCCAGATTTTCGGCTGAAATCCCGGGGCCATTATCTACTATCTCTATTGTAAGAAACTTTTTTGAAATATTTATATCCGGCTCTTCGGTCACCCTGGTTTCAACAGTAAGCATTCCGGCTTTTGAATTCTCGGTAGAGGAAATGGCATCCGCGGCATTCATCATTAAATTGATAAATACCTGCCGCAACTGGTTTGGATCTGCATGAATCATATCATGCTCTGCCTCTAGCATCAAATCAATACTGATATTGTTCATCAACGGCTGGACCTTGAGGAGGTCGGTAACTTCATGAATGATTTCATGTATGCTAACATCTTCCGTTACTTCATCCACTGGTCTTGAAAAATCAAGAAGCTCCCTGATAATGGATTTTATCCGGCTGATCTCCGCTTCCGCCCTGCTAATATAATCATCCCGTTCTTCTTGAGAAATGGAGCTTTCCTTTAAAAGGCCTATATATCCAAGCACAATACCGATTGGATTGCCGATTTCATGGGCAATCCCTGCTGCCAGCCTTCCCACCGAGGCGAGCTTCTCCGCCCGTATAATTTCTTTCTGGGCTTTTTTTATCTCGATATTTGCACTCTCTAGAGATGACAGAGACTGCTTCAGGGTTTCCTTGTCATTCGATATTCGGGTCATCATTCGATTCAATGATCTTGAAAGCTGACCAAACTCATTTTCCTCTCTCTCGGTTTTGAAGACAAACGGATTGTCATCTCTGTATCCCTCAGCCTTGTTGACAAGACGGTTGATGGGATTGATTGTCAGCTGAACCATACGGTATAACCCAAACAGGGTCAGCAAAACCGCGTTGGTGATGATATATAACAGCACAAATTTATGTGATTGTCTCATGGCATTATAAAACCCATCAAGTTGAATCAACATTCCGGTTCCCGCAATGACTCTGCCTTCCTGGAAAAGAGGTACCGAAACCCAGATATTCTGTTTCTGCTTCCAAAAAATTCCCCACGTATCTCCGGAATATCGACTTATTTTTTTTTGAGACAAAACAGCCTGTTTTGTAAATTCTGGAAGTTCGTTTCCGGTTTCAAGGCCGTTATCGCTTGAATAAACCAGCCTTCCGCTTTTATCAATAACGAGCAGGCATGAAATCCCATATTCTGTAATCATCCGCCTAAGCCGGTACTGAAAGCCGGGTTTGATTTCGATTGTTTCTGATTTACCGGAAATTATCAGATTTTCCCGGATAATCTCTGAAAGCAACTCTCCTTTTACGATTTCAGCTTCCGCAAAAGTACTCTGCCCTGTGGTTACAACAACAAAATCAATTAAAACCATAGCAATCAGAAGCAGAATTGCCAGATTTAGTGCAATTTTTACTTTTAAACTGTTAACATTCATGTTGACCCTGATGTTTATAAAGTCTTGTCACTGCAAGTGAATTCAAACAGTTGAGAACGAATAAGATTTATCCTCAACAGCCTTGCCTTATATCTTCAATCTTTTGTTTCCCATTCACAAATAACCAGTTCAAAGGGTTGTCCGGCCTTGAATTGCGTTCGGGATAATAAAAATTAGATATTTTTACACTTTATTCTTAATAATATCTTATTGATTTGTCAATGGAAACGCCTTTGAGCCAAGCTGTTGCATATTTGGCATAAAACGGTTTTACAGGTCGGCGAATATGACTCATATTCATATTTTTGCTAAACTTTTTAGCCAGTTGAATATAATACCTGTTTTATCTCTTTTGAACCTTTCGCTTTTTTTAATAGAAAAAGATAATTTGGTTTCGAGTTCACTGAAAAATTTTTTAATATAAAAAACCACGGAATGGAGATAACTGGTTAACATTTAAAAAATATGCCGGTAACTGCTGGCACTCTTTTGAGCAATGGAGAAATAGCAGGAAGTTCTTCACGGGCACCTGTGATAAGCCATCCGGAAGATGCCAGACGATTCAATTCAGAGTGTTTCAATAGAAGTTCGAAAAAAGTTGTTAAATCATTTTAAATCCCCTTGACAAAGGAAATATGTAAGTGTAGGTAGATACCTCCCCATGAATCAGGAGCGTGCATAGGGAGAAATATAATGACAGTTTTAAATTATTCTTGACAAAAATTTTTTTAATGTTAATATAGTTGGGTTTTGTTTTTTCAGTTTATTTTGATCTTTGAAAACTAGGTAGTGACAGCTTATCGAGTAAGGGTCTC
>CAZWMY010000224.1:0-3466 GCA_964635025.1 uncultured Desulfobacula sp.
CCAAACAAGGGGAGAATTAGCTTTCCCACTCCGCACCCGCGCTGCGCTCTGATTCAACTAGCGATCGAGAAGCGGCGCCGTCCGCTCCGAAAGTAAATCCTTATGCCGAAAATCAAAAGCACGACGGAAGGCAAGAAGATCGACCTGAAGATAACGCCATTGATCGACGTCGTCTTCCAGTTGTTGATCTTCTTTATTCTCAGCTTCAAGCCGATTTAGATGCGTCTTAATATCATCAAGGGTATTCATCCTGAAATTTGTAACCCGAAGATATCCGAATCCGGGTTTTAAAGTCGCACTTCTGACGCTTTCCATGGGGATGATATCCCGGTTGATGGAATATTCAACAGCATCCGGCTCCCCTTCTATGATAATGGTGATCCGAACAGGCTTATTCTGGGGGCCCCGCATCATATTGACCGCTTCCCAGAGTTCCATATCTTTGGTGGATTTATCATCAATCCTGATGATACTGTCCCCTGCCTGGATACCGGCTTTATAGGCCGGGGTTCCTTCAATGGGCGACACGACGGTCAAAATACCGTCCTTCATGGTAATGACGATACCAATGCCTGAAAATTCCCCCTTTGTATCATCCTGAAGTTCATCAAAGGCTTCGGGAGGCATAAAACTGGAGTGAGGGTCAAGATTCCCCACCATGACTTTGATGGCATTATGGATCAATGCTTCGGAATTGACATCATCCACATAGTTTTTCTCCAATTCTTCAAGGACATCGGTAAACATTTTTAAAGAATTGTATGTCTTATCATCGGCTATCAGCGGGCTTATCAATCCTGTCGCCGGCACAAGAAGGCAGAAGACAATTGCTGCACACCATCCGAATCTGATGATCTTATCCTTACTGGGTCTTAATTTCATCTTTACGCTCCTTTACGCAACCATTTCATGGGATCTACGGGTTTTCCGTGATGCCGGACTTCAAAATGCAGGCACATCCCCTTGATCGATCCTGTGTCCCCTGCTGTAGCAATAACATCCCCGGTTTCAACATTTTCCCCTTCTTTTTTAAACATCTCTTCGACATGGGCGTAGAGCGTATAATAATTGTCTCCATGATTGATAATCAGCACATTCCCATAGCCTTTCAGCCATTGAGCAAACATGATCTCTCCCTTGAAAACGGATTTTACGGGCTCACCCCTTTTTACTTTTATATCAATTCCTTTCTGAAAAGTGAAGGCTTTGTAATCGCCGGATGTTGAACTGCCAAATTCGGAAATGATTTCTCCCTCCACCGGAATCATGAGTCTGCCCTGCTGGTTTAAAAAAGAATCCCCGGCAGGCTGTTTGGTATTACCGGGTCGAATCGTTTCCATCTTTTTGTCCAACTGGATGGCGGCAAGCTTTAAAGACTCAACCGCAGCAAGAGATAATTGTTTTTTCCGGCGGATCTCTTTTAATATCGATTCCCTTTTCAATGTCTCGGATTGATTGATCCTGATCTGGTCATTCAGTTCTGTTTCAAGCATCATTCTTGCCTGAATTTCTTTTTTCATCTCCGCTTCCAGTGTTTCAAACTTGTCAAGATCCTCGTTTTGCCGGTCAATGAGTTTAAAGTCGGATTCAACAATCACTTTCATTGAATTCTGGCGCAGGAAAAAATCAAAGACCGAAGAAGGCATGCCGGCCACCTCCATTTTACCGATCATGTGCATTTTATAAAGCGCCCGAAGCCTTTGTCCTGCATAATCCTTATTCCGGGCGATTTCTCCGGACAACCGGTCCCTTTGTTTTTGTAATGTGTTGATTTTTTCTTCCATCTGCTTTATTTCCCCGGACAAGGCCTGGGCCTTGAGCCTGGCTTTGTTGAGTGAATAGTCGATTTCATTTAAGCCTTCGACAATTTCAATTTCCTTTTGGGAAAAGGTTTCGACCAGTTTTTCCTGGGTCTTGATATCTGCCTTAATGGCTTCCTTTTTTTCAGGTTTTATATCTTCGGATTTCTCTTCAATTTTTTTTTCCGGTTTTTTTTCTATTTTTTTATCCGGCGGTGGCTCTTCCTTTCTTTCAACGATAGCCGTAAGTTCGATATACTGAGGACGGTTCCGGACATATCCCTTAGTGCCCTTATAATCTATTAAGAGCCATCCTCCGATATCCCCCTGTTTTTCAAGCACATCGACGGCTTCTCCTTTATCTGCAACACCGACAACCGCTGAATCAAGGGAAGGGGTCTTTCTGATGTTCATCTTGGGCGAAGCAATCACTCCTCTGAAAAGAACCTGGTCCTGGGAAATGCCTTCCCCGGAAAGAAGAAAAAAAACAAACCCGGTAAAAAGAATTATTTTAATATTTGCTTTAACGACAGATAACATCCGAACCAGCCTAAAAAAGTACTGACTAAAATAATCAGAATGATGGTTTTTATTGAAAGAAACCGGATATCAAAATACATATAGGAGGATAGACTCTGCGTAATGCCGGACGAAATCATCAGATAGGTGATCAAAAGAATCCCAAGACCCAGAAGACCTCCTAAAAATCCCTGGAGAAGACCTTCCATATAAAATGGGGCTTTAATAAAGGATTCTGTGGCTCCCACGAGCCGCATGACCTCTACTTCTATTTTTCGGGAATAAAAGGCAAGCCTGACCGTATTTGAAGTGATGAACAGGGCAATCAGAAAAAAAAGGCTGCACATGGCGTAACCGGTAATTTTGAACAGATTAAAAATTTTTAAAAATTTTCCGAGCCAGCCTTGTCCATATTCAACATCTTCAACAATTTCAATCTCTTTTATCTTTTTTGCAAAGGCTTCCACTTCCTCAATGGTGTTATAAGATTTCATCTTGATCTCAACGGCATCCGGAAGCGGATTCGCCTGCAAAGTCTTTAGAAAATTACTGCTCTGGGATATTTCTTTTTTCAGCCGGTCAAGGGCCTCATCCTTTGATATGAATATCATTTCATTGATATTGCCTAAATTAATTATCTTTTCTTTTAACTCCGGCAGCATATCTTTTGTAAAATTATCCTTAAGATAAATCATGGCCCGCCCGCCCTGATTCCATGCTTCCATAACCCTTCCGGCATTTTCGAAAAAAAGCAAGAAAACACTGACCACAAGGATTGAAAGAGAAATCGTGAAAATCGTAACCAGATTCAAAAACCGGTTCAGGCGGATATCGGATAGGGCTTTTTTTATGAAATGGGACATGGCTGATTTCTCTTGGTTCTAAAGCATGGTTGCCGTTCTTTTTATCATGCCATCGGTGATTTCAATATTTTTCCCCCTCACCGTGCTTTCCAATAGATGCAAATTATGAGTGGCAATCAATACGGTTGCTCCTTTTTTATGGTATTCCATGATAAAATCAAGAACGGCCTGGGCGGATTTTGCATCCAGACTTCCTGTGGGCTCATCGGCCAGAATAATGGACGGTTCTTCCACAAGCGCTCTTGCCACGGCCACCCGCTGCTGTTCACCGCCGGAAAGCGTCAG
>CAZWMY010000225.1:0-3459 GCA_964635025.1 uncultured Desulfobacula sp.
TGCGTATCGGATGACACCATTATCAAGTCTTTGCCCGGCTTCAAACGGGTGATGGAACTTTTCAAATCCTGAGAAAGCAGGCTGAAAGAAGGACAGCGGAAAAACCAAAGGAAGACAGGTTAAAATCTGGGGCATTGGACGGTTAATCTAATCCTTCAGGCGTTGACCTGTTTTTTCTTCTTGACAGAACAAATCCATTCATATATCAAAATAGTAACGATGTTTCGTTTTTAATATATTTTTATTTGAATTATTGCTGGTATTATCTATATATCAACAAGTTATAAAAAATTATTTAACAGAACGTTATTTTTTATCATTGTGATTAAAGGATTCCAATCGCAATGCAAATCATTAATTTATCATTATTTCAATTTGTTGAATGGGATGATTTTGGCAAACGGAGACAAGAACGCTTTAGACGGTAACAAGGTTTTTAAGCCTGAAATCCAGAAACGGCTTGAAACAGCGGTTCTGGAGATATTTTCCGAATCGGATTTTCATCAGGCCAATATCCGCACGGTCGCAAAAAAAGCGGGGGTGAGTTTCAGCACCATTTACGGCTATTACGGCAGCAAGGAAGGGCTTGTGTTTGCTGTTGTGGATGTTTGGCTGGGAAAGCTTACGGAACGGATTATTGATCACCTTCAGGGAATTGAGGATTTAAAGGAAAAACTCAGAAAGGTTTTCTGGCTTCAGCTTGATTATTATGAAAACAATCAAGGCCTGGCCAAAATATTGTTTATGACCCTTCCCATGAAAACATGGATGGCGGATAAAACCTTTCAACAAAAGAAAATGATGAATCTGTTTCTTGAAGTCCTGAGCCAGGGGCAGAAAGAAGGGATTTTAAACCCCCATGTCCGCGCCGGCGTATTGCTGGACTTTATGATGGGCTTTGTACAGCGAACCTTTTTTATGTGGGTTTCGCGCGGCCAGAAAGAAAGTATGATTGCCCAGGCCAATGTGTTGTTTGAAATGGTATGGCGGGCAATCACCGTTCCTTGATGAGAAATTGCCCGTATTTTTCTGTTTTTCTTGATTCGCAACGATTTGCCTGTTTTTTATGATTAGTTAGGGAATTGGATGTCATGCATAACCAAAACCAGGAACCTTTGGACTGCCAGGGAGTAACTCATGAAAATTCTTAAAATTGACCACCTCGGAATTGCCGTCAGCAGCATCGATGAGCGAAAAAATTTCTGGACTGAAGTATTGGGTCTTTCATTTGCCGGTTCAGAAACGGTTCAGGAACAGAAAGTAACCACAGCGTTTTTTCCGGTGGGAGAAAGCGAGGTTGAACTTCTGGAATCCACATCACCGGACGGCCCCATTGCCAAATATC
The DNA here is from genome assembly GCA_964635025.1 of uncultured Desulfobacula sp. GTDB lineage: Bacteria > Desulfobacterota > Desulfobacteria > Desulfobacterales > Desulfobacteraceae > Desulfobacula. Next base: position 1,346 of record CAZWMY010000225.1, read on the forward strand.
TTGAAAAACGGGGAGAGGGAATTCAGCATGTCGCCTTCCGTGTTGAAAATATTGAAGAGGCACTGGAAGAATTAAAAGCCAAGGGCATCAAGCTGATTGATGAAAAACCCAGAATCGGCGCAGGCGGGGCAAAGATTGCCTTTCTTCACCCCAAGGCCACCAGCGGCATTCTGGTCGAGCTGTGTCAAAGAGACCATTAAGAACTCACGAAAATAGGAAGTCAGGAAGCGCGGAACCTGGGCGCTTCACGGTTTCTTAACCGTCACCGTTTCTCAATTAAACAACTGCAAACGAAATTTGATGAACTCGTAATAAGGAGCGCACCATGCCGGATCATCCGCAAAAACAAAAATGGACTGACCTTGCCACAAAACTGCTGAAGGGGAAATCGCCGGATACCCTGGACTGGATGACCCCGGAGGGGATTCGGGTCAAACCGCTTTACACGGCCGAAGACCTTGAAGGAATGGAACACGTCAATACCCTTCCGGGTATAGCCCCGTTTGTCCGGGGTCCCATGGCCACTATGTATGCGGGAAGGCCCTGGACCGTTCGCCAGTATGCCGGATTTTCAACAGCCAGGGAATCCAATGAATTTTACCGAAAAAACCTGGCTGGGGGGCAAAAAGGGCTTTCCGTTGCATTTGATCTGGCCACCCACCGGGGATACGACTCGGATCATCCCCGGGTTGTCGGCGATATCGGAAAAGCCGGGGTTGCCGTGGATTCCGTCGAAGACATGAAGATTCTCTTTGATCAGATCCCCCTGGATGAGATGTCCGTATCCATGACCATGAACGGCGCGGTTCTGCCGATCCTGGCCGGTTATATCGTGGCTGCCGAAGAGCAGGGCGTTGCCCAGGAAAAATTGACCGGCACCATCCAGAACGACATTTTAAAAGAATATTTAACCCGTAATACCTACATCTATCCGCCGACGCCTTCCATGCGGATTGTATCGGATATTATCGGGTACTGCTCCAAACATATGCCCAAGTATAATACCGTCAGCATCAGCGGATATCACATGATGGAAGCGGGCGCCAACTCGGTGCTTCAAACCGCCTTTACCCTGGCGGACGGGCTGGAATATGTCAAGGCAGCGCTTGCAACTGGAATGGATATTGATACCTTTGCCCCGAGACTGTCCTTTTTCTTCGGGATCGGCATGAATTTTTTCATGGATATCGCCATGCTGAGGGCCGCCAGGTTTCTGTGGCATGAGCTGATCAAGCCGTTCAACCCCAAAAATGTCCAGTCCCTCATGCTGAGGACCCATTGCCAGACCTCGGGATGGAGCCTGACGCAGCAGGATCCTTACAACAACATTATCCGTACCACCCTGGAGTGCATGTCCGCGGCTCTTGGCGGAACGCAGTCCCTGCACACCAATTCCTTTGACGAGGCCGTGGGGCTTCCCACCAATTTTTCCGCCCGAATTGCCCGAAATACTCAGATCATTGTCCAGGAAGAATCCCAGGTCTGCCATGTTGTTGACCCGCTGGGAGGATCCTATTACGTGGAAGCCCTGACAGACGGCATTATCTGCGAAGCCCGCAAGATCATTTCTGAAATTCAATCGCTGGGTGGAATGGCCAAGGCCATTGAAACCGGAATGCCCAAGCTTCGCATTGAGGAATCGGCTGCCAGAAAGCAAGCCCGGATCGATCAAGGCCTGGATGTGATCGTCGGCGTGAACAAATATAAAATCGAGGAAAAACCCCTTCAAGATGTCCGCGAAGTCACGGATGCGGTTCGCGTCGAACAGGTGGAGCGCCTCAAGGAACTCAAAGCCAAACGAAATGCGGCAGCGGTTCAAAAAGCCCTGGATCACATCACCCGCTGCGCGGAAGGTGACGGCAACCTTCTGGAAGCCGGTATTGCGGCGATTCGGGCCAGAGCCACCGTCGGAGAGGTATCTGATGCTATGGAAAAAGTATTTGGCCGATTTGTCGCCACCACCCAGTGTATTTCCGGTGTTTATGCTTCAGAGTATGGGAATAACACCGCCGTTATCGATGCTCTTCGAAAACGCTGCCAGGATTTTGCCGACAAGGAAGGCCGAAGGCCCCGAATCCTGCTGACCAAAATGGGTCAGGATGGCCATGACCGAG
>CAZWMY010000226.1:0-3446 GCA_964635025.1 uncultured Desulfobacula sp.
TTTCTGGGAATCAAAGATACATCCGGATGATAAACAATCGGTCTTGGAAAGTTTAGAAAAACATCTGAAGGGATCTAATAAGCAATGGCGCATGGAACATCGATTGAAAACCTCTGACGGTAATTGGAAATGGGTTCTTGGCAGAGGCCGTGTAGAATTTCGAGATAATAATGGGAACCCCCTTCGGGTAGTCGGGACAATGTCAGACATCACCGATCAAAAGCAAGCTGAGGATGCTCTGCGGGAGAGCGAAGATCGTTATCGTTCTTTGATCAATTTTTTGCCCTTAGCTTTGCTTGTGACGCAAGAAGAGAGGATAATGTTTGTTAATCCTTCTGCTATGAAGCTGTTCGGGGTTAGAAACATAGACGAAATAATTGGTAGCAGCCCCAATGAATGGATTCACAAGGACTTTGTAAAAAAAGCTTACCAGAGGCGATGCCATGTTCTGGAGAAGGGAAAGATGCTTGAATCCTTTGAGATGTGCCTTGTCCGTAAAGACGGTCGGGAGATATACGTTTCGGCAAACACCTCTCGCATTATCCAAGATAAGAAACCGGCAACCCTTTCAGTGTTTCAGGATATTACCGAACGTAAGCGGGTCGAGGGGGATCTGAGGGATAGCGAAACGCGCTTCCGCAGCTACTTCGACCTTCCCCTGATCGGCATTGCGATCACCTCACTCGACAAGAGATGGATCGAGGTTAACCAGAGGCTATGTGATATTTTGGGGTATTCGCGAGAAGAAATGGTCGCCCTCACTTGGACCGAAATCACCTATCCGGACGATCTTGGCTCTGATGTTGAGAACTTCGAAGACATACTTGCTGGAAAAACAGAGGGCTATTCCATGGAAAAGCGATTCATCCGAAAGGATCGAGCGATTTTGCACGCCAATATTTCTGTACGTTGTGTGCGCAAAAACGACGGAACACCGGACTACTTCGTCGCCCTGGTCCAGGATATCACCGAACGTAAACAGGCCGAAGAGGATAGGGAGAAACTCCAATCCCAGCTTAATCAGACACAGAAAATGGAAGCTATCGGAATCCTTGCGGGCGGCATTGCCCATGATTTTAACAACATCCTTTTTCCTATTATTGGTATTTCTGAAATGCTCCTTGAAGATTACTCTGAAGAAGGCCCACTGCGTGAAGGCATGAGTCAAATTTATACCAGCGCCATCCGAGCCAGCGATCTTGTTCAACAGATCCTTACGTTTTCACGCCAAGAAAAAAACGAGCTAAAACTGCTGATAATCCAACCTATTATCAAAGAGGCCTTAAAACTGATCAGAGCCAGTATCCCTGCAACCATTTCCATTCATCAGAAACTTGATCCAAACTGTGGCGCTGTCAAAGCGGACCCAACACAAATCCATCAGATTGTCATGAATCTTGCCACCAATGCCTATCATGCCATGGAAGAAACAGGAGGGGAACTAAAAGTAAACCTTAAAGAAGTCAAATTGGGGCAACATGATTTGATAAACACTGATATGGCCCCAGGATTTTATGCTTGCTTGAAAATTGAAGATACCGGCAAAGGTATAAATAAAGAAATAATTGATAAAATTTTTGACCCCTTTTTTACAACCAAAGGAAAGGGTAAGGGAACCGGAATGGGATTGTCGGTGGTGCATGGCATTGTTAAAAGCATGAATGGAGAAATCAAGGTTCAGAGTGAGCTTGGCAAGGGGACCGAGTTCCAAATCTTTATGCCGGTCATTAAAAGTGTTTCTAAAAAACAAGAAAAATCAACGAGTTCACTAACGCCAAGTGGGACAGAAAGAATCCTTTTGGTGGATGATGAAGATCCGATTATAAAAATGGAAAAACAAATCTTGGAGCGTCTTGGGTATCATGTGAGCACACGTATCAGCAGTGTTGAAGCCCTTGAAGCATTCAGGTCGAATCCGAAAAAATTTGATCTGGTGATCACTGATATGAGTATGCCGAATATGCCGGGTGATAAACTTGCTGCTGAATTGATCAAGATTCGACCTGATATCCCTATTCTGATCTGTACCGGTTTCAGTGAAACCCTGACTGAAGAACGGGTTGAATCTATAGGAATCAAGGGGGTTCTGATGAAACCGATGACTATTAAGGACCTTGCTCCCATGTTAAGAGATGTGTTGGACAAAAAAGACGAATGAATTTTGCGGTAAAAGCCAATAATTAAATTGAAGGAGGATCTGATGACTCAAAAAGAATTTGATAAAGTAGAATTTGTTGCCAAAGCTCAAGAATTACTTGCCAATAAGCTTCTAAATAAAGCATTGATGGATAGCCTGCCATATCCTGCCATGCTTATTCGAAAAGACAGAAAAATAATAATGGCCAATAAAGTGGCAACTGAGTTAGGTGTTGAAGTCGGATCTTATTGCTGGGATACCTTTGGAAAGCAGGCTTCCATCTCAGATGAAGATAAAGACTACTATAAAAAAAATAGCACCGTTCCGCTAAAAGGGATTAAATGCAGCTTTTGCAGGGCAGATGAAGCTCTCAAATCCCAAAGAGCAATTAATGTAAAGATCCCGGCCGGTGAAGTCAATTATGATACCTTTTGGGTTCCACTCACTGATGATGTTTATCTTCATTATGCTATTGCCCTGTAATTATCTTAATCAATGAATTAATTATGAAACAAGAATATACAGCTGATTGGGTCGTTAGAGCACAGAGAATAGCTCATCTTGGTATTTGGGACCAAGATCCAGCCACGGATGAGCTATGGTGGTCTGATGAAACATTTAAGATTTTAGGGTTAGAGCCCCAGTCAGTGGCCCCAAGTTTTGCAAAATTTCTTGAGATCGTTCACCCCGACGATCGCTCGATGATTATCAAGCAAACAGAATTATCCTTAAAATCTATCGACTGCCCATACAAGGTCGAATACCGTATCATAATGCCTGACAAATCAGAGCGTATACTTCATGAGGAGGCTTTGATTGAAAGAGATAATATTGGAAATCCAATAAAAATAACTGGTATAATTCAAGATATAACCAGGCAAAAACTTGAGGAGATTGAACGAGAAGACCTTATTCAAAAACTTCAAGCGGCTCTTGATAATGTTAAAATTTTAAAAGGGTTACTCCCTATCTGTATGCATTGTAAAAAAATACGAGACGAAAAAGGTTATTGGAAGCGAATAGAAGCTTATATTCAGGAAAATTCAGAAGCAGAGTTCAGCCATAGTATTTGCCGGGATTGTGCAAAAGAACATTACCCTGATATGGACATCTATGATGATTGAAAAGAACATAGTTAATCTTTTACAATCAAAGGGATTATAATTTTTAATAATATCAAATTTTAGAACGCTTGAACCAAAAAAACAATTGCTTTTGATAAGTAAATTTTGAATTGGAAAAAAAATGTCTGAAAAACTATTACAAAGAATAAAAGAACTGGAAAATGAAAAGCAAAAACGTCAATTGC
>CAZWMY010000227.1:0-3436 GCA_964635025.1 uncultured Desulfobacula sp.
ATCATAGCTTTTTACAAGAATTTCCCTTGGCTTGGAGCCGATCTGGGGACCCACAATGCCTTCATGCTCCATGATTTCAATCAGCCGTGCCGCCCGGTTATACCCGATGCGAAGCCGCCGCTGCACATAAGAGATGGAGGCCTGGCGGGTCTGGGTCACAAGGGCCACGGCTTCATCGTATTTATCATCATAATCTGATTCTTCAAATTCTTTTTCTATTTCATCCTCACTGCCGCCAAAGGTGACGTCATCCAAATAGTCCGGCTCTCTTTGGTCTTTCAGGAATTTTGTGATCTTTGAGATTTCGTTCTCGGAAATATAAGCCCCCTGAATCCGAACCAGCTTCCCGGTTCCCGGAGGGCAGAACAGCATATCCCCGTTGCCCAGAAGGCTTTCAGGCCCGCCGCCGTCAAAAATAGTTCTCGCATCCACCTTGCAAGACACCTGGAAAGATATCCGGGTGGGAAAATTGGCCTTGATGCTGCCGGTCAAGACATCCACGGAAGGCCGCTGGATGGCCACAATCAAATGGATTCCGGCGGCTCTCGCCATCTGGGCCAGCCGTGTCAAAGCAAATTCCACATCCTTGGACGCCACCATCATGAGATCGGCCAGCTCATCCACAATCACGACAATATAGGGCAGTTTTTCAAGCCTGAGAGGAATGTCCGGATCATCACCGGCAATTTTAACAGGCTGGGAAGCCACCATGGCGTTATACTGGACAATGTTTCTGAAACCTGTCTGTTCCAGAACCTCATATCGCCGCTCCATTTCCCTCACGGCCCAGAAAAGCGCATTGGTTGCCTTTTTCATATCCGTCACCACCGGGGAAATGAGATGGGGAATGTCATTATATACGGAAAGCTCGATGCGTTTGGGATCAATCATGATCATTTTGATATCATCCGGAGTGGCTTTATACAAAAGGCTGATGATCATGGAATTCAGCCCCACGCTTTTTCCTGTTCCGGTGGCGCCTGCAATGAGGAGATGGGGCATGGAATCCATTTTGGTGACCACGGGTTTGCCCAAGAGATCTTTTCCAAGACCCAGCGTCAAAAAGGAAGAAGACTGGGCAAATTCCCTGGACCCGATCATTTCCCTCAGATTGACGATTTCCCTTTCATCATTGGGGATTTCGATTCCCACCACATCCCGGCCCGGGATGGGGGCCACGATCCGGATGCTGATGGCGCTTAAGGCAAGGGCCAGATCATCGGAAAGCCCGGCAATCTTGCTGATCTTGATCCCGGCGGCAGGTTTATATTCAAAGGTGGTGATGACAGGGCCGGGCAAGATTTCCACCACTTCTCCGAACACATTAAAATCATTGAGTTTACTTTCAAGGATCTTTGCTTTTTCCTTTAAAAGCTCGGTGTCGATATTTTTCTTTACCTTTTTCTTTTCATCCAGAAACGAAATCAAAGGCAGTTTAAATTGAATTTTTTCCCGGATGTCCTTAAATACAGGTTCAGGCTTGAACTCCGAATCATCCGGTTCAACCGTAATAATTTCCGGTTCAAAATACGATTCAGGTTCAACCGGTTCTTGTCTTTGGGGTGTTCTTTGTGGAAGTTTGATAAAAGGGTCTTCTTTTTCCCTCACCGGCGTGATATCGATCTGATGGTTTCGATCCAGTCTTTCCTTTGCCCAGAGACTATATTTTTGTTTTACAAAATCAATGATCTCCTGAAGTCCATCCTGGATCTCTTTTATGATTTGGCCTGTTTTCTGGTTGAAAAAGGCAATCAGCGTGATAAGGGAAATACCCGTGGTCAGGATGAACCCGACCAGGATAAAAAATATCAGGATGGTCACACACCCGGCAATATTGGCATATTTCAGGAGAAAAGCAGCAATGGATATACCCACCACACCGCCGGATGAAATGCGGGTGCCAAGGGCCAAATATTCGGTTCGGACCAGAAACAGCAACCCGCCCGTGCAGATCATCAGAAGAAAGCCGCCCAGAATGGTCAGCCCGATAATTTTGCCTGATCTTCCTTTCAGGAGCCAGAGCCCGGTCAGGCTTAAAATAACCGGAACCCAGAAGGCTCCCAGCCCGAAAAGATAAATGAAAAACCCGGCAATATGGGCCCCTAAAAGCCCGAATGAATTATGAATGGTTTTTGGAATCGTCAGAAAACCGTTGCCCACACAGGGGTCTGTGGCATTATACGTTAAAAGACTGACCCCGGTTAATATGACAAAGAATAAAAAAAGGATGCCGGTCAGTTCTTTTTTCATACTTCGATAATCACGGGAACAATCAGAGGCTTTCGGTTAATGGCAAAGGCAAAATATTGTTTCAGGGCCTTCTGCAGTTTTTTCCGAAGGAGGTCAATCCGGTCTTCACGGCCGGCCTCTATTTCTTCAACTATTTCCAGAATCACGCACTGGGCGTCATCCACCAGGTATCCGGTGGCCGAATCAAAGACAAAGCCTTTTGAAATCAGCTCAGGGCCGTACAGCACCACCCCGGTTTCCTCATCAATGATCATGGTGACCACAACAAGACCGCCTTCGGACAATTCCCGGCGTTCTTTTAACACGCTGCGGCCCACATCCCCGATGCCTTTTCCGTCCACCAGGATTCTTCCGGTATGAACACTGCCCTCTATTCTGCCGCCGGTTTCGTCAAAGGCAATGACTTTGCCGTCTTCCACCACCAGGGCATTTTCCCGCGGCATGCCCAAGCTTTCGGCAAGCCTTGCATGAACCACAAGGTGCCGGTATTCTCCATGAACCGGGATAAAATACCGGGGCTTGGTCAGGTTCAGCATAAGCTTTAATTCTTCCTGGTGGGCATGGCCGGACGTGTGAATCTGGGCAATCTTTGAATACACCACATCCGCTCCCCGGCGGTAGAGTTTGTTAATGATACTGGAAATGGCTTTTTCATTGCCCGGGATATATTTGGAAGACAGGATAACGCAATCCCCCTTTTTGATATTGATGTGCTTATGAATGCCCGAGGCCATGCGAACGAGAGCGGACATGGGCTCGCCCTGGCTGCCCGTGGTGATGATGACCAGTTCATCGTCCCGGAATTTGCCGATCTGTTTTACATCCACTATGGTATTGGGCGGAGAATGGATGTGCCCGAGTTCCGTGGCCACGGCAATGATCTGGTCCATGCTCCGGCCGTTGAAAACGACTTTTCGATGATCGCGGACGGCAATATCAATAATCTGCTGAATCCTGAACACATTGGATGCAAAAAGGGCAACCACCACCCGCCCTGGAGCGGCCATAATAAATTTCTCAAGATTTTTTGCCACTTCCTGTTCACTCATGGTGTACCCTTCCACCTCCACATTGGTGGAATCCGACAGCAAGGCCAGGACACCGGCTTCACCAAACCTCGCAAAGGCCGAAATATCGGTATTTTTCTCCTTATCCGCATCATGGCTGATCCTGAAGTCGCCGGTAT
>CAZWMY010000228.1:0-3379 GCA_964635025.1 uncultured Desulfobacula sp.
ATGTCAGCGGCGGCGTGAAAATGTCATAAAATGCCCGGTTTGAAAATGTATGATAAAAATCGCCAGCTGAGCATGATTTTCGATCAGCCGGTGGATTTCATAAATCATTCTTTTTTTCTTCCCGCATCCGGTAACTGTTTCCTTCAATGACAACCGCTTCGGTGTGGTGCAGCAATCTGTCAAGCAACGCCGATGTAAGTGTGCTGTCATTGTTGAAGATTGACGGCCAATCCCGGAACACACGGTTTGTTGTTATAATAATGGAGCCTTGTTCATATCTTTGGCTGATAATCTGGAAAAGCAGATCAGCTCCTGTTTTATCAATGGGCAGATACCCCAGCTCATCCAATACAAGCAGGCTCGGTTTGAGATATTTTTTCAATTCCTGTTTTAAAAGGCTGGCACGTTGAGCTGCCACAAGATTGTTGACCGCATCAATGGCAGATGTGAACAGAACATTATGGGTTTTAAGACAGGCCTGATATCCCAGCGCTGTGGCGATATGAGTTTTGCCCACTCCAACGGACCCAATAAGAATGACATTGCTTTTTTCTTCAATGAACTTCAAACGAAACAGATTTTCAATTTGAACCCGGTTGATTTTTTTAGGCCAGGACCAGTTAAACTGATTCATTGTTTTGATAACCGGGAACATGGCCATATAAATTCGGCGCTGGACGGCTTTGTCTTTTCGCTGAGCGGCTTCCTGTTTGATCAGTTCTGATAAAAAATGAATATGTGTCCATTGATTACGGGCTGCTGTCACTGCAACAGACTCGTAATTTTCCCTGATATATGGCAGTTTCAAATATGCCAGAAGGATTTCCAAGTCATGCATTTCTATCTCCTTTGTCATAAACGGATAAATCCGGTGGATCTATGGTCAAATTCAGCAAATCATTGCTTCGGATGACATGAAGTGCTCCCGGTTCTTTGGTCAGGCGAGAGCGCTGTTCCAGAATATTGGTGATATATTCACTTGAAAAAGCTGTAAATTTAATGGCATCTTCGATGGCAAGGGCAACCTGTTCTTTCGGGTATATTTCACTCAGCGCAACAATTTTCCGGATATGATGAAACGGGTTTAGCCGCCGTTGTCCCAATTGCTGATAATATTCATTGGCTTTGTCGGACAGGGTTAAAAATCGCATATAAATTACCTGATCAGCGGCCTTTCTTCTTTGCTCCAGCAATGCTTTTGAATGATCAGGATTTTGAATGTCCTGTTTTCGATCATAGCTTCTGACATGCCGGGCAACCAGGTTGTGGTCATGATACAAACACAGGTGGTCCGGGTATTTTTTAAGGGTAAGCCTGACACCGGCTAATTGTGCAGGGACTGTGTATTGGTTGCTGTCAAGGCTTATCCGGTACTGGGTAGACGCACGCACCTGGCTGGTTTGACCGATATCATAGGACGACATCGGCAACCGGCCAAGATGCGGATTTTCCTGGCTGAACATATCCTTCGGACGTTTGCCGGTTTCTCCATGGGTTCTGACATTGGCTACCGTGTCAAGCCACTGTTTTGCCAGGGGTTCCATAACGCTGAAGTCCGGTATATCCAGGCCGCTCAACAGATTTTTCTTAACATAGCCCACGGCGTTTTCCACCCGGCCTTTTTCGTTGCCTTTGCCCACGTTGCAGGCCACGATTGAGAACCCATAGTGGTTTGCAAAATCAAGATACCCCGGATTAAATACCGGCGCACACCCAACAGCCCTTTTCAGCACGGCTGATTTAAGATTGTCCACCATGATTTTTTGCGGAACCGCACCGAAAAAATGAAAGGCCCTCTGGTGGCATCCCAGAAAATGCTCCATGGTCTGGGATACCGTAAATTCAAGATACATCATCCGGCTGTGGCATAACACCATTACAAAAAAGCTCAGCCTGCGGGTGGTAGATCCCACCCGAACCATGCCATATGATCCCCAGTCCACCTGAGCGCATTCACCCGGTGCAAATGCCAGTTTCAGATAGGCATTTATTTTTGGAGGACGAATTTTTCTGACATAATCCTCCACAATGGTGATGCCTCCGCCAAAGCCATCTTCAGTGATGCGCTGGTAAATCTGTCTTGCGGTATAGGGGTGTCTTTCCAGCATTTGAATGATATGATCTTTAAAAGGGTCCAGTTTGCTTGTCCGCGAGGTTGTTTTCCTTGCCCGGTATCTGTCCTCATTTGCCCATATCGCCACTGTCCGTTGATCCAACCCCATTTTATTGGCGATCTGACTGTATTTTAAATGATCCTTGGTTACAAAATTTCTGATCTGCACGTAAGTTTCATAGTCAATCATTGACCACCCCCCACGGCATTTGACAAAATATCTGCCAGACTCATCAGTTGCCCGGAACGCTGCGTGTTGATCCCGGGCTCAAGGCTGAGAACCTGATATATAGGCTCTTGCCAGGCAATCAAATTGTTTTTGATCAAACCGGATCGGGCCTTTTCCAGATCCGGTATATCCATGTCCAGTTTTTTCATGATGGCTTTATCCGAATAATAGCTCAGGCCTTGGACATCGGCGACGCACACCAGAAACAAGTACAAAGCAGATTGTTCATGGGTGCATGCTTCAATATATCCGTGCCTGACCAGTCGGTGATCGACCCAGCTGAAGCTTTTGGGTATTTGCCGGATTCTGTTTTTCATAATGGGTACTTTTACAATCATGGTGTCCTCCTGCGTTCAGGGTTTGAAAAAATAACCTTTAGGTCACACGTAAAATTTCCTGCCCTGATTGTTCCATACGAAGGAGGGTTCTGGCTATGTCATCTTGTAACGCAGATCCGATTATATTGGATATTAATCCTATAATAACAGCCGGTTGTGTCGTTAAGAGATCTTGTAACGCATGGCTTTGGGGCCGAACATCAAATCGATTATTATCTTTTTTATTTTCAGGCACTTGCGACGTTAAGAGATCTTGTAACGCAGTGTTGTTTGTTTTGCGTTTCCAGTATCCCGGGTTGTTTTGCCTCCATTTTTGAACCCGTTCTATATTGTCAGGACCCAAAAAATAATCTGAATTTTCAGGTTTGCTCAGCCATCCTTTTTGGCTGGCAGCCTTGCTTGCTTTTCGGCAAGGAGACCTATCACAATATTCCTGTTTGTTTGTGTTTCGGTGGTCCGGCAAAAACAACCGCCTGCAATTACGACATTTTTTCTTTTTTGGCTTTTCCATTCACAGCATATCTCCACCTGAAATCATCAGTTGGCGGATATGGTTGTGCCTGAAAAAAATCTTTCAACAAGAAGGGAAGAATATGAAGAAAAATGGTTAAAAAATATTTTAAAAGGCAAGAAAAAGAAAAGAAGAATACACACGTTCAAACCGGGAAGAATAATGCATTTTCAGGTCGGCCCTGACAA
>CAZWMY010000229.1:0-3374 GCA_964635025.1 uncultured Desulfobacula sp.
CGGGATTTTTCTGGATGCCAAGAACCGGGTCCTCATATCAAAGATCCTTTTTACCGGGACATTGACCATGAGTTCCGTATACCCCAGAGAAGTGATCATCAGTGCACTTGAGCACAATGCAGCCGCACTGATTGTTGCGCACAATCATCCCTCAGGGGATGCAACACCGTCAAAAAGTGATATGGACATCACAAAGAAATTGTTTTTCGCTTTGAAATATGTTGGAATCATTTTACACGAACATATGATCATCAGCAGCGACGGCTTTTTCAGTTTTGCAGCCCAGGGCCTGATATCACAATTTAACAAAGAATTTGAAGAGCAGAAATGAACAGCGAAGATGAAGTAAAGGAGTGTTTCGGCAATCTTGAGAAAGTATTTCCCATGACGGATCAGGGCTTGCGCCAAACCCCGGATGACTGCTTTTACTATTGCACGGTCAAGACAAAATGCCTCCAAAAAGCCCTGGGCACCAAAGACGGTGCCAAGGTGGAAGAAGAGCTGATTGACAGAGGCGTCAGCGCAGGGGTTATCAGCTTTTTTGAGCGTTGGTCCCGTAAAAAACAGGTTCACAGAAAATCAAAAAAAAAAATTGGAGGAACCGATGAAATCCGCTAAAGATATCCATGTAGCATCAAAAAGAGTTTTTGTAAGGGTGGATTATAATGTGCCCCTGGATGATCAATTCAATATCACCGATGACAACAGGATACTGGAAACGCTCCAGCTGATTAAATACCTGATGGGAAAAAAGGCAAAAATCATTCTGGCCTCACATCTCGGAAGACCCAAAGGAAAACGGGATATGAAATACAGTCTTGCCCCGGTTGCCAAAAGATTGTCTGAACTGCTGAAAAAAAAGATCCTTTTTGCTGAAGACTGCATTGGGGATAGGGTCACGGCACAGGTCAACGGGATGAAGGAAGGGGAGGTTCTCCTCCTTGAAAATTTAAGATTTCATCCGGAAGAAGAAAAAAATGATGAAGGTTTTTCAAAGACCCTTGCCGGGCTCTGCGATGTTTATATCAACGAAGCTTTTGCCGTTTCACACCGGGATCAGGCATCGGTCACCGGAATCCCGAAATTTGCAGGAGAATCCGGTGCAGGCTTTCTCTTGGAAAAGGAAGTAAAATCCTATTATGATTCTGTTGAAAACCCCAAAAGGCCCCTTGTAGCCGTGATCGGCGGTTCAAAAGTATCTTCCAAGCTTGAAGCGCTTTTAAATATGCTCAAATTCGTTGATAAGCTCATCATCGGCGGTGCCATGGCCAATACCTTTTTAAAAAGCCAGGGGATTGATACCAAAGGATCAATGATTGAAGAAGATCTTTTGGATACTGCCCGGGATATTGTAAAAAAGGCAGCAGAAAAAGGAGTGGATCTTCTTTTGCCAGGCGATCTTATCTGTGCGGAAAAATTTGATAAGGATTCAGAATCAAAGGAAGTTTCGATTCGTGAGATACCGGATAACTGGACGGCCCTGGACATCGGGCCAAAAACCGCTTTGCAATATGCAACAGCCCTTAAAGATGCCGGAACCATTGTATGGAACGGACCCATGGGGGTTTTTGAAATGGACAGGTTCATGTCCGGAACAAAGGCTGTTGCCGATGCCATTGCCGCTTCAAAGGCGTTTTCAGTGATCGGCGGAGGGGATACCGGTCTTGCGGCAAAAAAATGTCATATCGAGGATAAGGTCAGCTATATCTCAACCGGAGGCGGGGCATTCCTTCATATGATGGAAGGAAAGATACTGCCCGGGGTTGCCGCTTTGAATTAAGCGTGAAAAGGGGATAAAAATGATATCCTGCAAACACAGGGATTGCCTGAGCCGTGAGGAAAAGTTACGCAGATCTTATTATGAGGTCCTTCGAGATGAGCTGGATCAGTTTGCCCTGGAATATTCACTTGTCGAATCCTATAGCAATTTTTTAAAAATACGGACGCCTTATCCTTTTGTGGAATTGAGGGAACTCAAACCCAGGGCAAGAATTCCCACGGTTGAGTCTGATGCTCAGAATTCTTTTTTAATCATTTTTTCCGAAGATTTTATTGAAAAAAAACATAAAAAATACATCCGCTATTTTGATGCCAATAAGACAACAAAGAATAATTTATTAAGACATAAGTCTTTCCCGGACGTGGAAAATTTCAACCGGGACATGAAATTTTTTGAGACCCGTGATTTTTTTTCGTTATTAAAATCCCTTTTACCCATTGATTATGCCCTGCTGATCCAGAAAAGGCACAATACCATGGCCAGATATGCCTTGACCCATTTTCATGTCAGAATTGACTGGCCCATTACCGAGGCTGCAGAAGATCTGGCAAGAGATTTAAGGTATATCTCAAAGGACTTATATGAGAAAGGGGATGAATATGCCGAGGATTTTCAGAAGAAATTTTTTGAATATTACGGGATTCCGGTTCTGGCCGGTGGAAGAAGAACCGCAGCCATTGTTGCTGCCCGCTATTTCAGCGGTTTTCCCGGAATTTCAACCATATATGTGTCTTCCAGCGAGTCAAGAGCCCTTTTAAGAATTGATGAAAGAGGGGTATCCAAATCTGTTCTTGCCAAACTGGAAGAAAAGGATGTTAAAAAACTATTGGATATTTCCGGGATTACATTGAGCAGTTTTTCAAAAAACTATGTCATTGCCCGGCAAAGAAAACACTATATCTGTATTTTTAATGTCAAATACGATCATACCCTTCATGCCCTGCCATCGGAAGGGGGCAGGCTCAGGGAATTAAAACCCGATACCAACTGGCTGACGGTATCTGAAGAACAGATCCTGCCCAAACCTTCGGTCATCAACTACCCTCCCATTTCCTATAAGATGGTATATTCCGGGTAAAGCCGTCAGAATTTGATAAAGCTCTTGATGGCCTTTTGGAACTCATCGTCGGTAAAGGGTTTATGGAGGATTTTATTAATCCCTGATTTTGTCAGAACCGTATCATTGACTTTTATATCTCCATCTTTTTCTTCAACAAAATCGCTCTGGGTGGTGATCATAAGAATGGGGAGGTCCTGTCTTGAAAATTTTTTTCGTATTTCGCGTGTCAGTTCAAGACCGCTGATATTGGGCATGTTCAGGTCTGTAATGACCAGGTTGGGTTTTTTCTGGAGAATTTGAGGGATGGCGTCTTCAGGACGGTCAAAGGTGCCGGGAGTAAAGGTGATGGCCGTGAGTTTGTTCTGTTAGAGTTTCAGCATCATTTTGGAATCATCCATCACATCGATATGAACGAGTTTGGTCTCAGGCCATTTTTTCGCCATAACCGATTTTTCAAGTCCCTTCGTGGACGATCCCTACGACTTCGGGCGCATCGCCGCGACCAATGCGCTGTCCGATGTGTACGCGATGGGT
>CAZWMY010000230.1:0-3353 GCA_964635025.1 uncultured Desulfobacula sp.
CAAGATCCGGAATGGGCATCACTTTTTTATTGGGCCCGAGACAAACCAGCTCCAGTGTACAGGTGACGGCAGGTTTTGTCCCATCGGGCCGCCAGGCTTCATGAAAAAAAACAACCCGGTAGGCCCCGTCCTTTTTCCAGGTGGTTTTGATGGTGAGAAGATCACCGAAAACAGCACCGTCATGAAATCCCATGGTGATTTTATAAACGGCAAACCCGATGGCTTGCTCATGCCACATGTCAGCCAAGGCTTTTATTCCGATGATATCTTCCCTGGCCCGTTCAAAAAATTTCAGATAATTGGCGTGGTATACGACTCCTGAATGATCTGTGTCCTCATAATAAACCTGGGCGTTGAAAAGATGGGGGGTCTTGGTTGAATCCGGCATAGAATGTATCCTAATCATTATTTAATTTTAATTGTTCATCAGGTGGTTAAGCCTCAACGGAAGGAGCGGTGAGTGCGGTAAAAATGGATTTTTATCTCTTCAATGGTGGCCAGCCCTTCCTGAATGGAATGATCAATGACTGTCATGAATGCATCAATTTTTTCAGGCGTGTCCACAATTTCTATAATCATGGGTAAATCCTCCGACAGCCTCAGGATTTTGGCTGTATGGATCTTTGAATGGGCTCCGAAACCCAGGATGCCACGGATGGCGGTAGACCCGGCCAGCCCATGCTCTCTTGCTTTTTTAACAATCCATTCATAAAGGGGCATACCGTCTTTTTTATCGCTTTCGCCGATAAAGATTCTGAGCAGATGTCCTTTTTCAGGCAGAACCATAAAACCCTCCTATATTAATTTTGACAGGGAGAATCCAAGCCAGACAGACCCGAAGCCGAGGATCAGATGAAAGAAAAGATTGGCCAGGGCCGGTATGAATTGTCCGTCCCGGACAGCCATGAAGATCTCATATCCGAATGTTGAAAAGGTGGTGAATCCGCCCAAAAATCCCACAAAAATCAAGACCCTGACTTCAGGGCTGAATACCTGCCGTGTTTCTGATATCCCGCCCAGAAGCCCGATCAAAAGGCAGCCCACGACATTGACCGTCAGTGTGCCATATGGGAAAAAAGGATTGTCGAACAAGCGCTGCGATAATCCGCTGACCCAATACCGGCAGAGACATCCTGTTGTACCGCCGATACTCACCATCAATACTTTAATCATTTCTGCTTCCATAAAATTGAACTCATATCTTAAGCTCCGGGAGTTTAAATAGAAATACAGAGAAAAGCCATGTTTTTTTAAACCGGAAGAGAAAATTTCGGCGGAACCGGGTCAGGGCCGGATAGTTTCTGGACCAGCAAATCTGCATCAAACCCTTTTGGAAGGGCATCCCGGTATTCGTTGATCAATAGGAGGGCTTTTGCCGCAGCTTTTTTTGCCGGCTGTTTTCTTTTGTATAAAAGCTGTTCATAGGTTACGGCCAAAAGAATCAGGGCCTGGAAGGCTTTTTTATTCTGCCCCAAAGCAGACTTCCATTTTATTTCCAACCATTCGTGAAATTCAAAGAACAGTTCAAGGTTCCACAGAAAAATGGACAGGGAAATCCCATTCTCCGGTCTTATACGGCCTGAATCGATCTCATTGTAAATGATACCAAGGCATGCTTCCCTGTGTCGGATATAGTTGTTGATAGCGGATGGCTGTTTATCCGGCGGATATTGACCGGCCGATTTTTTAAACACCCGGGCATCTTTTGCCTGTATGGCCAGGACAAAGGCATGGCCGAGATGGTTCCGGATATCCCGGCACAGCCTGTTTTCAAACGGGTCGAATATCATACGGTGATTTCCCAGCACCGGTGAATCAGTTTTCGCTTGGCCTGATAATCTTCAGGTATGGTCCGGGAGGTGATTTCTTTGATATCGGTGACACTGAAGGCTTCGGATTTCATGTCAAAGCTCTGGTGATTGGTGGAAAAGAAAACCGTGCCCCCTTTTTTCATGAGCGCGAACACGCCGTTGAGCATTTTGGGGTGATCGGCTGCTATGTCAAAATGGACATTTTTGATTTTTGTAGTGGAATAGGAGGGCGGGTCAACCACTGCCATATCGAAATCCCGGAATCGGGGTTTCGGGGCTGACAGAAAATCAAGGGTATCTTCCTGGATCAGGATATGTTTCGGGTCGGACAGACCGTTGAGTTCAAGATTTTCTTTTACCCATTTAATGGCTGTTTCCGACCGGTCCACGGATACGGTCAGGCTTGCCCCGCCTTTGGCTGCATAACAGGTAAAAGCGCCGGTATAACAGTAAAGGTTTAAAAAATGTTTTCCGGCTGCCCGCTCCCTCACCATCATTCTTGTGTTTCTGTGATCTGAAAACAGCCCGGTATCTACATAATCATCCAGGTTGATATAAAATTTAAGGTCTCTTTCTGACAGGACAATCTTTTTGTTGGTATGATTGATGCGTTCATAGCGACGGCCTTCCCGGATACCGGCTTTTCTGATTTTAAGGTGGAGATTTTCCAATGGGACATTGAGCGCTTTGGCAACCGCCTCTCCCATGAGGGGGAGCCACTCCGGGGCGGATTGCAGCCGGCTGTATTCACCCACAACCAGGTGTCCACCGTACCAGTCCACGACCGCCCTGATTTCCGGGATGTCCCAGTCATATAACCGAAAAACATCAAGATTCTGTTTTTGATATCGTTTTCTGAAGTGCTGAAATCTTTTTTTTACCTTGTTGGCCAGCATATCAGCCTGGTGCCGGTATTTTTCCGTTTGATCCGAATGCGTCATTTCTCTTTTCCTTTTAAAAATTGATCATTCCCTCATACTATAGTTTGCCATTTATTTGCAAATGCGTTCATGGTCTTGACATATGTGCAGGTGAATAATAAGAAATACAAAAAATGCAAAGCGCATTTTTCCGTAAAATAAAAAGAATAGGAGTTTTTATGCTGAAAGACGGTGAAAAAGGAGTTATTCGTCAAAAAGGAAAAGATATCGAAACCTATGCAATAGCCCCCCATATCCCTTGCGGGATTGTAACCCCGGATCGCCTCCGGAAACTGGCAGATACGGCTGAGAAATATGGTGTTTTATCCATGAAAATCACCAGTGCTGCGAGGATTGCTCTTATTGGTATCCGGGAAGACCAGGTGGATGATATCTGGAATGATCTTGGCATGAGTGCGGGACATGCCGTCGGGCTATGTGTCAGAAGCATCAAAGTCTGCCCCGGAACGACCTTCTGCCGGTTAGGACAGCAGGACAGCCTGAAAATGGGAATGAAACTGGATGAAATCTATCACGGCATGGTTCTGCCCAGCAAAATGAAAATGGGGGTGAGCGGGTGCAAAGTCCAATGTGCGGAAAACTGCATAAAGGATATTTCCCT
>CAZWMY010000231.1:0-3348 GCA_964635025.1 uncultured Desulfobacula sp.
AACCGGACAAATCATGTGCTACAAAAACCGGACATTTCTATTTGTCACTGACAGACAGAATCTGTGCTCAGAATTTTATGATTTCTTACGCCGTTGCCAAAGCCTTTCCGAACTCTTTGGCCTTCTTGACTGCTGACGGGTCTTTTAAAAGCGAGCCGGGTTCGGATGAAACATCGGGAAAAAGACATGAAACAAATTTGCTTCCCAGCATATCGGCCGGGTTTTTCCATTGGGCTTCAAGAAGGTTAAGATTATCCTCCAGCCCTCCTCCGCCTGTGGCCAGAATCCCCAATGTTTTCCCTGCCAAGGCAGATCTGTAGTTTTCCGGGTCTGTGAGCTTGGATAAAGAATACATCCGGTCGATAAAAATCTTGAGCTGGGCCGGATAGCTCCACCAATAGATGGGTGCAGAAAGGATAATGGTGTCATATTCACTAAGGGATGCAACCTTCTGAGCCACTTCATCATTCAGGACACATTTAAAACTGTCCGACTCCTGGCATTTTTGACACCCCAGACATCCGGGTTCCTTGAATTTCAGATCAACGGCATCAATCTCAGTGATGCTTGCCCCACTTTCTTTTGCAGCCGCCATGGCAATGGCCGTCATAGCCCTTGTATTTCCATTTTTCCGGGGACTGCCCTGAACAACAACAATTTTTTTTGACATGTTTTTATCTCCTCGTATTTTTTTGATTAAAATCCAAACTTCACACCCGTTAAAATTTCTGATAGGTTCCACAGGGTTTCCGCAGGCCCCGGGTCTTTTGCTCTTTTGGCCGGGATCACTTTCCCCGGATATCCCCTCAATTCCATAAACCCGGAAGCACCGATAAAATCACCGCTTTGGACATCATTTTGTGTGGCGGCATAAAGTGTGGGCAAAACTCCCATGGGAATGGTCTGGGCAAAAAAATGATTCATTGTTGAGAAAGAAAAGGAATGACGCTGAAGATCGGTATGGGTCCAGCCTGGATGGGCGGCAACCGCAATTGACGATGAATTTATCTTTTCCAGCCGTTTTTTCAAGCCAAAGGTGAAATAAAGATTGGCCAGTTTGCTGTCTCCATAGGCATCCCATTTTTTATAGGAACGCTTTTCCCAGTGAAGATCATCAAAATTGATATTCCCCATTTTGTGGGCAACACTGCTGACATTGACGATCCGGCTTTCTTTGGTCGCCCGGATCATCTCCATGAGACGGCCGGTCAGGGCAAAATGGCCCAGATGGTTGGTGCCCATCTGGAGCTCGAACCCGTTTTTTGTTTTTCCAAAAGGCGGGGCCATGATCCCGGCATTGTTGATGAGAAGATCCAGACGGGAAAATGAGGCTTTGAAATTTTCTGCAAAAGCAGCCACAGATGCAAGATCTGAAAGATCCAGATGCATGGGTCTTAAGTCTGCATGTGGAAGTTCTTTTTTTATCTTTTTTACTGCTTTTTCACTTTTTTCCATATTCCTTGCCGCCATGACCACGACGGCGTTTTTCCCGGAGAGGACTTTTGCCTCCTCAAGGCCGAGCCCGCTGTTCGACCCGGTGATGATGACGACTTTACCACCCTGATCATTAATGCTGCCACTTTCCCAAATTTGCTGCGCCATTTATATTACTCCTCTTTATGATGATACTGTTCCATTATCTTCAAGCCCGTCAATAGGCTCGGTTATTTTCAATTGTTTTAATTTCATGAAATCGTGATATCCAATGACTTTTTCCCCATTATATGTCATATGGACCGCACCAACAGGACAATTGTTGATGCAGCCAAAGCAGAGGACGCAGGCATCGGTGTCTACCTTGTATTTAGATAAATCAATGGCACCTGCCGGGCATTTTTCAACACAGATCCCGCATCTGATGCACTTTTTTTCGTCTATGGAATGATGCTTCACAAACAATTTGGTCCAGAAAACAGGGGCAAGCCGGGTTGAAAATTCTCTCAAGGTCATCTTTTTTGAGAATTCCAAAGACTGTCCCTGTTCCGCCTGCCGGACAAGAAATCCCGCAAACTCCCGCACTGCCCTGTAAGTCTCTTCATTGGGCAGATGACGGCTCATCCATGTTTTCTCGTGGACTTTATCTTTTGACCAGGCCAAAGGAAAAGAGCTCATGTTCATAAACGCCTGAATACCGATGGGCACCCCCTGTTTTGCCGCCAGCCCTTCCAGTATGGAACAGGCAGCATTGTGCTGATTGCCTTCCGGTCCGCCAAAAGTGACATAGGCTGCCACGGGAACACCCTTTAAATCCGGCAAGATTTTAATCCAGTCTTTGACATATTGGGGGCAATCATAATAAAACACCGGGGAACCCAGGACGATTAAATCAAACTCATCCATCCGGCTTCGGTCGAAATCCCTGATATCTGCACCGGTTGAATCGAGTCCCAGGCGTTCAAATGTTTTTTTAAGGAGCCTGCCGTTTCGTTTGGTATAACTGGTCTGACTGTACCAGAGAACCAGCGGCTTTTGGACACGCCCGGGTTTCAAGGGAACAGTCGCCCGGATGGCGCCCTCAGCAACGCATGAAGGAACAATCATCGGCATGGCAAGTCCGCCCATGAGGATGGAGCTTTGTTTTAAAAATTCGCGTCTGGTTTTCATAATGAATATTCATTTACTTATATGCTAAATTTTTTTAAAATCTGATGGCATCCCAGGCCATGGCAAAAGCGGCCTCAATGTTCTGATCCGTCAATTCAAAATCAAGGCAGACCCTTGCATTTGAAAGCGACAGAATGGGGTAGAAAATAAATGCCGTCAGGATATGAAAATCCACATTTTTGATAATTTTTTGTTCAATGCCCCGGTGCAGGATATGAATTACAGGCTCAAAAAATTTTTCAATTTCCTTTTTATCCACCAAGGCCTGATACGGTGAATTGGCAAATTGCTCGGTATACTGGAAATAGTCCTTGTGCTTTGAAATATAATCAAACATCCGAAACCATACCTGTTTAAAAATATCCCGGATGGGCAGTGAATCATCAAAATTCTCAAGCATGGCCCTGCCGATATTTTTCTTGATTTCAACATAGGTGGAAACCAAAAGGTCTTCTTTGTTTTTATAATAAATATAAATGGTTGCCGGTGAAATCCCGGCCTCTTTGGCTATCTTGGACACAGAGGCGGCTGCAAACCCGATTTCATTGACCAGCCTGACCGTTGCTTCAAACAGGGCTTCCTGTTTTATATCATCTTTTGTTCTCATGGATATAAAATAAACGATCATTCACTTATTGTCAATTTATTTTTTTGTAAAAATTTATCCAAGGTCTGCAGATTTATCTTGGATCACTACTGTCCAAAATAAATAGAATTTTCAATTTTCAGGGTCTTCAAGCCCCT
>CAZWMY010000232.1:0-3339 GCA_964635025.1 uncultured Desulfobacula sp.
CTGCAAAACCAAGGCTTGCCGATGTTCTGACGGAGAATCTTTCCGACAAGGATGCAGTGAAGATGATTGAGCGTGTCATTGAGTATTACAAGGCGAATTCCAAACGGGAACGCATGGGCCGGATGGTCGAAAGAATCGGGCTTGATACTGTCAGGGCCGAATTAAAAATCAATTGACATTCCACAAGCCTCCTTGTTTATATGAAAAGAAACCAAAAAGGAGACATCATTGCGAACACAACTGGGCATTGTAACAAAAATCAGCATCCTGGTTTTTTCAGCGATTTTATCCACGCTTTTGATCGTGTTTCTTACTTCCTTTGCATTTTTTCAGGAGGTGAAAAATACCAACCGGGGAGAACTAGAAAAAATTCTTTTTGAAGAAAGAAAGCAAAAGCTTGTTGAACTGACGGATAATGCCGCATCCGTGATTGAAAAAAGTCCCGGTCATTATGCAGCCAAGGCGGTGAACGCCATGCGGTTTGGGGAGGGGAACAAAAATTATTTTTTTGTTTTTGATGAACAGGGGCAGTTTGTGGTTCATCCGGAGAGACCGGATCTGATCGGCACCAGCAACATGGATCTGAAGTCTGTGGATGGTAAATATATCATCAGGGAAATGATTGAAAAAGCAAAAAAGGACACCTTTGGCTTTATGACCTACCAATGGGAAAAACCTGATCAAAAAGGTGTTGTGGGAGAGAAGCTGACGTATTTCAAACTGATCCCGAAATGGGGATGGATCGTTGGCACGGGTATTTATAATGATGACATCATGGAGATTGCCCTTGAAAAGGAGGCACTTTTCATAAAAAAACTGAATGAAGGTCTGATATTTTTCTTTGAGGTCATCCTGTTTTTTTCCTTGTGCTTTCTCTTTGTTTCTGTTTTTTCAGCCCGGAGGCTGCTCAGCCCGGTGAAGAAAGTGGCGGATTTTGCAAGAAAAATTGGTGAGGGCGATTTTTCAGCCACACTTGAATACAAAAGCAATGATGAAATCGGTGCCATGGCAGAATCCATGAGAAAGGGGGGTAAAGATCTTGGCAAACTTATCGGTAAAATGGTGAAGACCTCTACAACCATTGCAGAGTCATCTTCCCACCTGCAGAGTATTGCCTATGATTTGAAAGATTCGTCAAAGGAAATGGAAAGTAATTCCGACAATGCCACAAGCGAAACCCGGAATATTGCCGGCCGTATGACCAATATTCTGTCTGCAACCGGTAAAATCAATGCCCAGCTTGCGGGTATTGTTGAATTCACGGAAAAGGTTTCAGATAATACAAATGATGTCGGGGTCAAGATTGATTCCGTATCAGAGTCAACCACGGCTGCAGCCTGCGCCATTGAAGAAATGTATGCATCTTTTAATGAAACCGCCCGGAATTCAAGCATAGGCGCCGGAGTAACGGAAAATGCAGCCAAACAGGCAAAAGAAGCCTCCGTGATCATGAATCAACTCGGGGCCTCTGCAAAAGAGATCGGCGAGATCATCGGCATTATTCAGAACCTTGCGTCACAGACCCATCTTTTGTCGCTTAATGCCGCCATAGAAGCGGCCGGGGCCGGGGATGCCGGAAAGGGATTTTTTGTGGTGGCCCATGAAGTCAAAGAACTGGCAAACCAGTCGGAACGGTCTGCCGGTATAATCCGTTCAAAAATACTGGGCATGCAAACCCATGCAAAAAAATCAATCGAAGTGATCCAGACTATTGTTAAGGTTATTGAAGAGATCGATCAGATCATGGTGGCCATTGCTTCTTCCGTGGAAGAGCAGACCGCGGTGACCAATGATATCTCATCCAGCCTCAGCGCCACGGCAGAAAATGCAAAAGACCTGAATATCAAGGCAAAGGAAAACATTGAGGCCATCCACCAGGTGGCCGGAAATATTGAGGCCACATCCCATGAATCCGAACTCATCCGCAAAGATGTCAATGTCATGAACACCGGAATCAGTGATGTTTCAGAATATGTGAGCCGGACCAATGAATCCGTTAAATCTTCTGCCCACAGGATTGAAGCGATACAGGCCCAGGCCGATGAACTGGCAGGGCTTGCAAAAGATCTGAAACGGGCGATTCAGATATTCAAGATTTAGGTTTTTTTAAGGAGGGAACATGGACCGACGCGAATTTTTAAAACAAGTTGGCCTTTGGTCGGCCGGGCTGATTCTTGCACCCCCTGTTTTTGACCTCATGTCTCTGGCAGAGGCTGCATTTGAAGCTAAACCGGAGATCCTGGCCGCAAAGGGAACGGATCTGCCTGTCATGGTCCGAAAAATGATGGAAGCCCTGGGCGGGATTCAAAATTTTGTCAAAACCGGGGATAAAGTGGTGATCAAGCCCAATATCGGCTGGGACAGGTCTATTGAACAAGGTGCCAATACCCATCCGCTTGTCGTGGCCGAGCTTGCAAAGCTCTGCTTAGATGCCGGTGCATCAAAGGTATTGGTCTTTGACCGCACCTGTAATGAGGCGCGGCGGTGCTATCAGAACAGCGGCATGGCCCAGGCCCTGGAAAAGATCCAGGACAAACGCTTTCGGCTGGACCACGTGGAGGACAGAAATTTTGTTCCCGTCACCCTTAAAAACGGACAGGTCCTGAAGGAATGGCCTTTTCACAAGGATGCCCTAGAGGCGGACTGCTACATCAATGTGCCGGTGGCCAAGCATCACGGGTTATCCGGACTGAGTCTCGGTCTGAAAAATATCATGGGGGTTGTCGGCGGCTCACGGGGAAGACTTCACTATGATCTGGGGCAAAAACTGGCTGATCTGAATACCATCATAAGACCCAGACTGACCTTTATCGATGCCTCCCGGGTCATTGTGAAAAACGGGCCCCAGGGTGGGGATTTGGCTGATGTGAAAATTCTTGACACCCTTATTGCATCAGCGGACCCGGTTGCTGCAGATGCATATGCCACAACTCTTTTCAGGCTTTTACCCAAGGATATCGAAGCAACGGCCCAAGCCCATAAGCGGGGACTCGGGCAGATGGATCTGAGTCAATGCCAAATCCGTTTCCTTGGAACCTGACAGCCATGCAGATAAAATCAAATCTGAAACACCTGCGCCGCTTGTCCCAAATGATCTGTCTTTTCATCTTTCTTTTTTTATTCCGTCAGACCGATTATTCCGGCAGCGACACCATCCCCTATGCCGTCAATCTTTTTTTCAGGCTGGACCCCCTGGTCCTGGCCACCGTTACCCTGGCCACAAGAACCTTTATGGCCTTGCTTTTTCCTGCCTTTATCACCATCGGTCTGACCCTTGTATTCGGACGGGTGTTTTGCTCCTGGGTCTGCCCTTTGGGAACCCTCATCGATATCTCCGGG
>CAZWMY010000233.1:0-3237 GCA_964635025.1 uncultured Desulfobacula sp.
AAAAGGTTATAGATCCTTCGTCTTTGACTCGCGCTCTTTTCCATGCATCATCCTTCTTTGCAACGCGCTTCTGTAGATAGTCATTAACTTCAAGATGGTGTTTTTTACGTTCTCGGGCTTCAGGAGTTGTCGACTGATCAAATCGAGTTGATCCCGTTACTCTTTCCAGTAGATTTTTTACTAAACCAAACTTTACTTTTTTTTGGCCTTCACCCACTTTTATTTTTTTAACCAGTGTTGCATAGGGCTTATCCAGCATGGCAGCCAGCATGCCGCCCACCTGGCCTGCGCCTTCATCTGCCTGGGCACCGGTGAAGATGAGATCATATTTCCCTTTTTCAATTTCAGCCTTAAGGATGGTTGCAATCCCTTTTCCGTCAGATCCTTCAAACGCATCATCGGAAAGCAGGATGCCGTTGTTGGCACCCATGGCCATTTCGCGTCTCAGGACTTCTTCGGACTCACCGTCGCCCACAGTGATAACCGTGACATTTCCACCGACTTTATCTACGATCTGAATCGCTTCTTCAACAGCGTAATTGTCCCATTCATTCACTGAATAAACCAGATCACCGCGATCAAGATCATTTCCGGCACTATTGAGTTCAAATTCATTCTCAGCAGTATCCGGCACTCTCTTGACACATACCAAAATCTCCATTATTGCCTCCTTTAAATCAATTTTTCGTTACCGGCCTTTAGCACAGACCTGTAACCCATTTGTTTTCTAAATAAGATGCTGCTCAATCAGTTCCGTAAAATCCAGAGCTTCCATCTGCCCTTCTTTTCCAGCTACCTTGATGGCATCCTGGATATTGACCAGACAGAAAGGACAAGCCGTAACAATCACATTTGCACCGGCTTCAGCAGCCATGTTCACCCGTAAAACACCCATTCTTGTTTCTTCTTCCGGCTCATAGAAAAGCATGAGCCCGCCGCCGCCGCAGCAAAAAGACCGGTCGCGGCTCTTTTCCAGTTCCACCCGGTTCAACCCCTGGATGGCATCCAGCGCTTGTCTTGGGTCTTCATAAATACCGTTATGACGGCCAAGATAACAGGGATCATGATACACATAAACCTTTTCAGGGTTAAGGCAGGGTTTCAGATCCAGCTCCCCTGTCCTGATTTTCTCGGCCACGACCTGACTGATATGTTTGACCGGGGGAAGATTCTTATAATCATTTTTCAACGCATTAAAGGCATGGG
This sequence comes from uncultured Desulfobacula sp., assembly GCA_964635025.1. Classification (GTDB taxonomy): domain Bacteria; phylum Desulfobacterota; class Desulfobacteria; order Desulfobacterales; family Desulfobacteraceae; genus Desulfobacula. The sequence goes on from CAZWMY010000233.1 coordinate 1,207, forward strand.
GGTCTGAAGTGACGATCTGTTTTACGCCTGTTTCCAGAATGGCTTCTGTATTCTGGGATTTGAGATCCTGGTAGAGCATTTCCTCTCCAAACCGCAACACCTCGTTCCCGCTGTCTTTTTCAAGCTTACCCAGGATTCCGAAATCCACGCCTGCTTTTTTCAGAATCAAAGACGTCTTTCTGGCAATGGTCTGGATATTATCATCATAGGAAGTGATACTGTCTACAAAATACAGGGTATCGGCGGTTTCGCCATCCAGATCCTTGACCTCGCATAGGGCCATGAACTCTTTGTCTTCAGCCCATTCCGAACGTTTTTTCTCCATTTTCCCATAGGGGTTCCCTCTTTTTTCAAGGGCTTTCATGGGTTTCTGAAGAGACTGGGGCACCAAACCCTCATCCACCATGCCGCGTCTTAAATCCACCATCTTATCGATATACTCAATTCCAAGGGGACACTCTTCTTCGCAGGCGCCACAGGTGGTGCAGGACCAGATTTCATCCTCCGTATAAATATCCTGAACCAGCAGCTTGCTGTTATAGATTTCCCCTGACAGCGGATAATTTTTAAACATCAGATCCCTTGCCTTGATGGTAATAAACCTGGGCGATAAGGGGCGACCCACGGCATTGGCCGGACACTGGTCCGAACACCGGCCGCAGTCTGCGCAGGAATAAAAATCCAGCATGTGCTTCCAGGTGAAATCTTCCAGCTTTTTAACGCCGAAGGATTCAATATCATCCAGCTTGTCTTCATCAATACCGTATTTAACGGGTTTGATATTTCCTTTCTTGACCCGCATGAAAAACACATTAAAAATGGATGTAATAACATGAAAATGCTTGCCCATGGGGAGAAAGCATAAGAAAAAGAAAAAGGCCAGGTCATGGACATAATATACAAAAATATGAAGCCCCTGAAGAATATCCAAGGATAAGGATGAAAGCATGATCTTGAATATCCAGACCAGGGTCAGGGGGGCCAAAAAATGAGTTTCGCCGGTTTTCTGGAACTCAAAAGCCGCTTGTGTGGCTTCAAAAAGGCTCTCGGAGATCATGAGGGTTGAAATCACACCCAGGACAAAAACCGCTTCTGCGGTATGGTCTTTCCCGTATTTTTCAGGAACGGCATACCGTTTGGGTTTAAATATTCCTCGCCGGACAGCCGCAATGATACAAGAAATCAGGACAAAGGTGGCGGCATAATCCTTGATAAAATTGTAAACAAGGCCCAGGCCGCCGCCCAATCCCGGGAAAACAAACCCGTCTGAAAAACCGATAATGACAAGGGAAACCGATCGAACGGACAGGATCAGAAACCCTGCAAAAATGAAAATATGAAGCACCCCGGCAAGCATATACCGGGGCTGCCGGATCTGGCCCAGCCAGATCACGATAAGGTTTTCAATCCGTTTTCCGATATGGTCAAATCGGTTGTCCGGATTTGCCCTGACGAGCGGCGCAATCCTTCTGGCCATGATATACGTAAATATCCCTATCCCGATGATAGGCAAAACAAATGACAGAAAAGCTGCGTGAAATATCCCGAAAAATTTATAACTTGCAGGACCGATTATTGAAGTCATCCTTCTTTACCTCCAAAATATTTCTTAACCTTATGAATATGAACTCAAAAGATTTAATAAACATGTAAGAACACGTCAAGCAAAAAGCTGTATTCAGCAAAATTATATGATTCAGATAATATATGGCGTTTACTGTCCTTTCACCCCTGTTAGGTATAGATCGACCAGGGGGTCCGCCATGGAAACCAGATCATATCGGCCGTCCGCAGACACCCATGTACTGATGACACCCTCCACGGCGCCGAGGATAAACCGCTTTACAAGACCGACAAAAAGATCCTGGCGCATGGCACCTTCGATCTGACCCTGTTCGATTATTTCAGATAAAAGATCAAGATACATTTTTGAGATATCCTTTATCTGGGATTGAATATCCCTTAAATACCGCACCTCGGACAAAAAATTAACCGCCATATTCTTATCGTTCTGAAACTCTTCAAGATGAC
>CAZWMY010000234.1:0-3080 GCA_964635025.1 uncultured Desulfobacula sp.
AGGATGGGTGCATCCTTGAGCCCTGCTCAAGGATGCACCCATCCTGATCCTGGATGAACCACCCTTTCTGCCTGGGAATCCAGGGCTGAAGTGGCTTCATCCAGGATCAGGATGGGTGCATCCTTGAGCAGGGCTCTTGCAATACAGATCCTTTGCTTTTCACCGCCGGAAAGCCTTGATCCAAGCTCACCGATAACGGTATCAAACCCCTTTGGAAAGCCCAGTATGAAATCATAGGCAAACGCTGCCCTGGCTGCCTCTTCAATCTCCATATCCGTTGCCTCCATCTTTCCGTAACGGATATTGTTCCGGACCGATTCGTTAAACAGGATGGGCTCCTGGGTCACAATGGAAATATGATCCCGTAAAGATTTGACGGACAGGTCTTTCACGTCCTTGCCCGCAATCCTTACTGCTCCTTTTGTCACATCATAAAGCCTTGGCACAAGATTTACCAGGCTTGTTTTTCCACCGCCGCTCATGCCCACAAGGGCAAGAACCTCGCCCGGAGCCACCTTAAGATGGATATCGTTCAGAGCCGGTGTTTCTCCCGGCGTGTAGGCAAAGCTCACATGGTCAAACTCCACATCCAGGGCTTTGCCGGAAAGCATTTCAGGCTTTTCTTTTTCCAGGAGGGAAGACTCTTCTTCCAGTACATCAAAAATCCGGGCAGCCGCTGCCGCCCCTTCCTGGATGGTATTGTTCAAACGGGACAGTTTTTTAACCGGATCATACAGCATCATGACGGCGGTGAGAAATGAAAAAAATGTTCCCGGAGTGGATGTCCCGTTTATGACGCGCATGCCGCCGAACCAGATGATAAATGCAATCCCAAGCCCCCCTAAAAATTCCATGATGGGTGAAGACAGGGCATTGGCGGTTATCTTTTTCATTTCAAGCCTGAATAGCTGCCTGGTCTTTTCTTTAAACCGCAATTTCTCCAGGGCCTCAAGATTGAATATTTTGATGATTTTACTGCCGGTAAAGGTTTCATGCAAAAATGAATTCAATTCTGCCATGGTTTCCTGGGATCCGGTTGAAAATTTTCTGACCCTGCGGCCAAAAAGAATAATGGGATAAAAGGCCAGGGGCAGAACGATAAAAGCGCCCAAAGCAAGCTTCCAGTCCCGGTAAAAAATCACAAATAAAAAGGCGATAACCGTGAAAAAATCCCTGAACACGTTGATGACGGCTGTGGATACCATGCCTTTCACAATATTCACGTCATTGGTGATCCGGGACATGAGCACCCCAGTTTTTTCCTTGTGAATAAAAGAAATGGGAAGGTCTGTGATTTTTTCATACAGGCTGTCTCTGAAAAACCGGATCAGGGTCTCCCCGATATGATTCATGAGATATTCAGACCCATAGGACCCCAGTCCCTTGAGAAAAAACACAAGAACGGCAGCCACCGGTATGATCAAGAGCATTTCCCTGTTTTTGCTGATAAAAATATCATCCATCACAGGCTTCACCAAAAAGGCCATGGCCCCGTTGGCTCCGGCCACTGCAATCATGCACAGCGAGGCCAGAAAAAGCTTTTTCCAGTAGAGTAAAACAAGGGAAATTATTTTTTTCTGCCGGTCTGAAGAGAGTTTGGGGTTTTTTGTTTTCATAGACCTTTATTTATTAAACCATGAGGTATTGTCAATATTTAAAAAACATGAGAGCATACGTCCCCATGATAAAGACCGCCTTTATAACCAATTTTTTCAAATTTTACAACCTGATCTGGAAGCTTGCCCTCCCGTTTCTGAAAAGAAACCGGCGCCTCAGGGAAGGGTTTGAAAAAAGAATTTCATCGTCCCATCTGTCTTCATCAGACCTCTGGGTCCAGGCGGCTTCTGCCGGAGAAGCCTATCTTGCCGTTGCCCTGCTGAAGCATTTAAAACCGAAATCCCCCCTTAAGGTACTGATCACCACCACCACCACCCAGGGTATGGATATTCTGAAATCCGAACTGATTCCGGACAGGATTTCACAGGAGATGGCTCTTAAAATTGACTGGTTCCCCTTTGATTTGCCGGATACGATCCGGCAGATCCTGGACGTTGTCAATCCGAAAGTCATGGTTCTGCTTGAAACGGAAATCTGGCCCGGTCTTTTGTATTGCCTAAAAAAAAGAAACATAAAAATCCTGATGATCAATGCCAGGATGTCCAAAAAAAGTTTTAACCGGTATCAGAAAACAAAAATCTTATGGAAACATCTTTCACCGGATCTGATCCTGGCCATTTCCGAAGCAGACAGAAAAAGATTTAAAAAGATTTTTAACGGCTCAAAAAGCAAAACCATGCCCAATATCAAATTTGAATCCATTGAAACGGATTCCTCTCCTTTTGATCCCGGCCGGGATAAAATACATGAAATTTTTCCTGCTCCACTTCCCCTAACGGTTCTTGCCTCCATCCGCAGACAGGAGGAAAAACAGACCCTTCTCATATTGCAGAAAATTTTAAAAGCCTTTCCCTATCAGGTCGTGGCCCTGTTTCCCCGTCACATGAGCCGAATCCCCTATTGGGAAAAAATGCTTTCCTCCCTGAATCTGAAATTTGATTTACGATCTCATCTGTCCTCTCCTTTGACGACAGCGGGAATCATCTTGTGGGATGTCTTTGGGGAACTCAAGACTGCCTATGAATTTGCCTCGGTTGTTTTTGTTGGCGGCAGCCTGAAACCCCTAGGCGGACAAAATGTCATTGAACCGGCAATTCAGGGCGCGGTCACCATTACCGGCCCCTATTACGAGGATTTTGCCTGGGCATCCGAAGATATGATAGAAAAAGGATTTCTCATTAAAAATAAAACCTGGAAAACCATAGCCAAAACTATGGTTAAAACCCTTGAACACCCGATAAGCAAAGAGGATCAAAAAGCCAAGGTGCAAAACTATCTCCAATCCAAAAAAGGCGGTACCCACAAGGCCTGTGATGAAATTTTAAAAGCCTTTGACCTATTGATCTGACTCATATATAGTAGGCAGTATTCAAACTGAGTATTCCCTTTTTCATGGTTTTTTGTTTCGCCTGTTTTATTTGTTTCTTGGACTCTTCTTCACGACTGGATTTTTTTAGTATCAC
>CAZWMY010000235.1:0-3065 GCA_964635025.1 uncultured Desulfobacula sp.
AAAAAAATGGCCATGGAATCGGCCGACACCAGTTCCGATATCCACGGCGGGGGTTCGCCCGAAGCCCACAGGGTGACCATCTTATGGGAAACCAATCTGAATGCCAAAAAACAGCTGGCAAAACGTCTGGCCGGTATTGAAGATTAAAAGGCCGTATGTAATGAAAAATCAGTACGATGTCATCATCATCGGTGCCGGTGTTGTCGGAAATGCCATAGCAAGAGAATTATCCAAAACATCCGCCCGCATAGCCGTCATTGAAAAAGAGCTGGATGTGTCCATGGGCACCAGCTCCAGGAACAGCGGGGTTATCCATTCAGGCATTCATTATAAACCCGGCACCTTGCGGGCAAAACTCAATGTCCAGGGCAATTCCATGATGAGCGATCTTTGCCGGGACCTGAAAGTAAAAATCGATTATATCGGTAAACTCACGGTGGCCCAGGATGAGGAAGAAGTAAAAAGCCTTTATATGCTCAAAGATCAGGGCGAGGCCAATGGAGTCCCCAATCTTGAAATTCTCGACCCGGATGCCATGGAAAAAATCCAACCCCGGGTGGGCGGCATCAAGGCGCTTCATTCTCCTTCCACCGGCATCATCTGCCCCTATTCTCTCACCATTGCCCTGGCTGAAAACGCCCATGCCAACGGGTGTCATTTTTATCTTGGTCATGAGGTGACGTCCATCAAAAAGATTGGGCATGGGTTTGAAATTTTGGCGGGCAAGAAAAAAATCACATCAAAAATATTAATCAATTCAGCCGGGCTTTATTCTGCAGAAATCTGCCGCATGCTGGGCATCAATGAGTATAAAATTTACCCCTGCCGCGGGGAATACCTGATCCTGGATAAACGGCTGAAAGGAACGCTGAACCTTCTTGTCTATCCGGCTCCTCATGTCGGAAAGGCCGGGCTTGGCATCCATCTGACCAATACGGTTTCAGGAAACATCCTCATCGGCCCCAGCAATGAATACCAAGAGGACCCGGAAGATTATGCCTGCACAGCCGATATCATGGCCCAGCTCAGAAAAGAAGGCCATGAACTTTTGCCGGAACTGAAAACCACGGATTTTATCCGGAGCTTTTCAGGGCTTAGACCCAAACAGACCCCGCCTGAAATCGGCGGATTCAAGGATTTTGTCATTGAAAGCCGGGACGATGTCAAAGGCTTTATCAATCTTGTGGGGATTGAAAGCCCAGGGCTCACTTCCTCGCCTGCCATTGCCCTCATGGTCCGGGGCATGGTGGAAAATCTCCTTTCCCTGACCCCCAAAACCGATTTTATCAGCACAAGATCCGGCATGACCGGTCATTTTTATGAACTCTCCAATGAAGAAAAAGCAGACCTTGTGGCCCAAAACCCGAATTACGGGGAAGTGGTCTGCCGGTGCGAACAGATTACCAAAAAAGAAGTGCTGGATGCCATTGAAAACCCTCTTGGGGTCAGGACCATCAACAGCATCAAATACCGGTCACGGGCCATGATGGGCCGGTGCCAGGGTGGGTTCTGCCTGCCAAGGATCGTCCGGATACTGGAAAAGGAATTTGGATACAACCCGGAAGATTATCTATTAAAAAGCCGCACATCTCCCCTGTTTTTCGGGAAAATGCGTGAGGATACCCCATAAGATGCAAACCATCAAAAAAGATCTGGTCATTATCGGCGGCGGACCGGCTGGGCTTGCTGCAGCAATCTCGGCAAGAAAAAAAGGATTGAAAGACATCCTTCTGGTCGAAAGGGACAGAATCCTGGGTGGAATTTTGAACCAGTGCATTCACGATGGTTTTGGTCTTCATACCTTTAAAGAAGCCCTGACCGGGCCTGAATATGCCCAGAGATTCATTGATGAATTCAACCGGCTCGGCATTGAGGCCATGCCAGAAACCATTGTCCTTTCCCTGGGAAAAGACAGAACCCTTACGGTCAGTTCAAAAAAAGGATTCTTAAAGATTCAGGCTGGCGCTGTCATTTTGGCCATGGGATGCCGGGAGAGAACCGCAGGCGCCATCTCCCTTCCCGGCACCCGGCCATCCGGCGTGTACACGGCAGGTGCGGCCCAGAATTTTGTTAATCTCCAGAACATCATGATCGGTAAACACATTGTCATCCTGGGGTCCGGCGACATCGGGCTCATCATGGCCCGGCGCATGACTTTGGAAGGCGCCAAGGTGGAAGCCGTGTTCGAACTCCTGCCAACCCCCAGCGGTCTTGCCCGCAATGTCCAGCAATGCCTGAATGATTACAATATCCCCCTTTATTTAAGCACTTCCGTGTTTGAACTTCACGGAAAAGACCGGCTCACCGGCGTCACCGTGGCCCAGGTGGATGAAAAATTTCAGATGATCCCTGAAACCAAACGGTTTGTTTCCTGCGACACCCTGCTTTTATCCGTAGGCCTGATCCCTGAAAATGAGCTGTCTCTCAATGCCGGTGTCCGGCTGGAACCTGCCACCAACGGGGCAAGTGTGGATGACCAATTCATGACCAATATCCCTGGAATTTTTTCCTGCGGCAATGTGCTTCATGTCCATGACCTGGTGGATCATGTGTCCGAAGAAGCCGACCTTGTGGGCCAGTCCGCCGTTGTCTATCTTAAGGGCCAGACCGAATCAGCGGCTTTCATCCCTGTGCTTGCAAAACAGTATGTCCGGTATGTCCTGCCCCAGAAAATCAGCGGGAAAGCTGATGTGACCATTTCTCTTCGGGTGACCCGGCCCATGAGAAACGCTGCTGTCCAGGTTATGGACGGAGACAGGAAAATTGCAAAGAAAAAGCTTGTCCGGCTTCATCCGGCTGAAATGATCCGGATCAAGGTCAAGGCCAAACAGATCGAAAATGTTGAAAAACTGGAGGTGAGCGTCCAATGCTGAAAAAAAAGCTTGTCTGCATTGTCTGCCCCAATGGCTGCGATGCTGAAATCATGATGGAAGACGATGAAAAAGCAAGAATCCTGTCCATCGAGGGCTGCACCTGCGACAAAGGCAAAGACTGGGTCGAACAGGAAATCACAAACCCCATGCGGACCATTGCCTCGGGCATCCCGGTGGAAAACGGTGACTTCA
>CAZWMY010000236.1:0-2999 GCA_964635025.1 uncultured Desulfobacula sp.
TCTTCCGATCTCGCTCGAGATGGCAAAGGAATCCGGGTATACCACCATTGTGTCCCATCGGTCCGGGGAAACAGAGGATTCTTTTATTGCCGATCTTGCCGTAGGTATCAATGCCGGTCAGATTAAAACCGGATCCATGTCCAGAAGCGACCGGATTGCCAAATACAACCAACTCATCAGAATTGAAGAAAAGCTTGGGGACAGTGCTTGTTTCCCCAAAGACCTTTTTGTCTGATGCATTAAAACATCATGAATAAAAGAGAAATTAGCGAGGGATAATGGCTCAGAATACAAAGTATATTTTTGTTACCGGGGGAGTTCTGTCATCTTTAGGCAAGGGCTTGGCTTCCGCAGCCATCGGTATGCTGCTGGAAAGCCGGGGGTTGTCGGTGACCATTCAGAAACTGGATCCCTATATCAATGTTGACCCGGGAACAATGAATCCGTTTCAGCACGGCGAGGTATTTGTCACCGATGACGGAGCAGAAACAGATCTTGATCTGGGCCATTATGAACGGTTCACCAATGCCAAACTCGGCAAGAACAATAACTTCACAACAGGCAAAATTTATTACCAGGTCATCACCAAAGAACGCAAGGGCGAATACCTGGGCGGAACCGTCCAGGTTATTCCCCATATCACCGATGAGATCAAGCAGAGTATCTGTCTCGTATCCGACCTGGCCGATGTGGTGATTGTCGAAATCGGGGGAACCATCGGTGATATTGAATCCCTGCCGTTTCTGGAAGCCATCCGTCAGTTTAAAGCCGATGCCGGTGCATCCAATGTGATTTATATCCATCTGACCCTTGTCCCTTATATAAAGACAGCCCACGAAGTAAAAACAAAACCCACCCAGCACAGCGTCAAAGAATTGCGCAGCATTGGTATTCAGCCGGATATCCTTCTTTGCCGGACCGAGAGCTATCTCTCACAGGAGATCAAATCAAAAATCGCTCTTTTTTGTAACGTGGATGCAGATGCTGTGTTTACGGCCAAGGATGTGGATTGCATTTATGAGGTCCCTCTGGTTTACAATAAGGAAGGTCTTGGAGACAAGATCCTCAAAAAATTGAATATCTGGGCAAGGGCGCCAAGACTTGACGCCTGGCAGGAAATGGTGGACAGGATTAAAAATCCACGATTTTCAGTCAATATTGCCATTGTGGGAAAATATGTTGATCTGACCGAGAGTTACAAAAGTCTGAACGAAGCCTTGACCCATGGCGGAGCTGCCAATGACGCCAAGGTCAATCTCCAGTACGTGGATTCCACTACCCTGACCGAAGAAAATATTGCCGAAGTCCTTTCCAATGCCGACGGCATTCTGGTTCCGGGCGGGTTCGGCTCAAGGGGCATTGAAGGGAAAATTCTGGCTGCAAAATATGCAAGAGAACATAAGGTCCCTTATTTTGGGATCTGTCTTGGCATGCACATGGCCGTCATTGAAATCGCAAGAAATCTGTTAAAACTTGAAGATGCAAATGGTGAGGAATTTGATCCGTATACCCCCTATCCTGTGATCTATCTCATGAAAGAGTGGTATGACGAACACACAAAAAGAATTGAGAAACGCGATGAAACTTCTGATAAGGGCGGGACCATGCGTCTTGGAGCCTATCCGTGCAAGCTGATTCCGGATACCCTTGCCATGGCGGCCTATAAACAGGAAGAAATTTCAGAGCGTCACCGTCACCGGTTTGAATTCAACAATATATATAAGGATAAACTTGTGGCCGCAGGGCTTGTCATCAGCGGAACTTCTCCGGATCATGAGCTCGTGGAAATCGTGGAGCTCAAGGACCATCCCTGGTATCTGGGCTGCCAGTTCCACCCGGAATTCAAATCCAAACCCAGCAACCCTCACCCCTTGTTCAGAGAGTTTATCAAAGCATCTTTAAAAAATTCCAAAAAATAAATCATGAAGAGATGCGCAGAAATTATCTTTTTTGCGTTTCTCTTTATTTTTTTGTCGTGTTCATCCTTGAGAGCTGATGAAACGGAAACAGCCGAAGACGAACGGCTTTCCAGTCTGATTAAGAAAATAAAGCCCTCCATTGTTGCCGTCGGTACCTATTATTTTAATGATCTTCCCAAGGCTGCCTATCTTGGAACGGGATTTGCCATTGACGGCGGAAAAAAAATTGTGACCAATTATCACGTCATCCTGCCTATTCTTGAAAAAAAGAAAACCCCTTATCTTCGGATATTTCATTCTGATTTTCCGGACACCGGGATAAAAGCGGAGATTGCAGCAACAGACGAAGTACATGATCTGGCCGTGCTTGAGCATGAATCAGCCCCGCTGCCGTCACTGAAGCTGGGAGATTCATCATCTGTGAAAGAAGGGTACAGGGTTATTTTTACAGGGTATCCCATCGGGTTTGTCCTCGGCTTGAGTCCCACAACCCATAGCGGGATGATTTCAGGGATTGCTCCCTTGGTCAAACCCAGCCCCAGTGCAAGAATCATTGACGGCGACCTGATCCGTCATCTCAATGTGCCCTATAATATTTTTCAAATTGACGGCACGGCATTTCCCGGGAACAGCGGAAGCCCGGTCATTCTCCGAAGTTCAGGCGAAGTGGTCGGGGTGATCAATATGGTATTTATCAGGGGAAAAAAAGAACACGCCCTGTCTGATCCCACCGGAATTACCTATGCCATCCCTTCGGACTTTATTAAGACTTTGAAAAAATCAAACCCATCACAACAATAACAATCAGAGCCACAGCGATAAGAGCCCCGATGAATACAGGGGATTTTGATGTTTCAGGAATGATCCCGCATTTGGGGCATTGTTCTTTTAAGGAGGTTAATTTTTCCGCACAATTCGGGCAGATTTTCATGGCCGGCTCCTGTTTAAGGTTTTGTGATGATAAAAGATAATGCCTGGGTCAGTTTTTTGACATAGGGGATGTACAAAAATTCATTAGGGCCGTGTGCATTGGACTCAGGACCCAAAACCCCTGTTACCAGAAATTTTGCCTGAGGAAAT
>CAZWMY010000237.1:0-2972 GCA_964635025.1 uncultured Desulfobacula sp.
CTGGCCGCCGAATCCTGCAAATTTTATTTCTGTTTGCATTGGTATCTCCAATCCTATTCAGGAATTTTGTAGTCTCCCAGTTCATAATAGGGCAAAAGCGTATCTTCAGCCCATTTCAAGGCATCCAGCGGTGTCAGGCCCCAGTTGGTGGGGCAGGTGCTGATGACTTCCACAAAACTGAAACATTTGTTAGCCACCTGGTATTCAAAGGCTTTTTTAATGGCTTTTTTGGCCTTGTTGATCTGTTTCGGGTTCAGGACCGCCTGCCGGGTGATATAACCGGGCGTGACCAGTTCCTTTAACAGGTTGGCCATGCGGATGGGCATACCGGTCTCTGCCGTATTCCGGCCCGTGGGTGCGGTTGTGGCCCGCTGGCCCGGCATGGTCGTCGGTGCCATCTGGCCGCCGGTCATGCCGTAGATGGCATTATTGATAAATATGGTGGTGAATTTTTCACCCCGGTTGGCGGCATGGATGATTTCCCCCATGCCGATGCTGGCAAGGTCGCCGTCCCCCTGGTAGGTAAAAACGATGAGATCCGGCCGTACCCTCTTGATCCCCGTGGCCATGGCAGGTGCCCGCCCATGGGCGGCTTCCTGAAAATCAAAATCAAAATAATTATAGCACAAAACCGCACACCCCACAGGCGCAACCCCTAAGGTTCTGCCGCGGACTCCCAGCTCATCAATGGCTTCGGCTACAAGACGATGAACAATGCCGTGGGTGCAGCCGGGACAGTAATGCGTCATATTGTTGCTCATCGCTTCCGGCTTTGAAAATGTTTTTCCCATTCTTATATCTCCTAAAATCTGCGGTTAGAGCAATTCTTTGACAACTTCGATTATTTTTTCAGGTGTCGGAATATCTCCGCCGCATTCGCCATAGAAATCAACTTTTCTTTGTCCCCTGACACACCGTTCCACGTCTTCCACCATCTGGCCCATGCTCATCTCAATGCTGATGACGGCTTTGCAGCTTTCTTTGGTGGCAGCCTTGAAAACCGCTTCTTCAGGAAAGGGGAAAAGGGTCCTGGGCCGTAACAGCCCGACTTCAATCCCTTCTTCCTTCATCATGTCGATGGAGGTCTTGCACACCCGGCTCATGGTGCCGTAGCTGACAATCAGGACTTTATAATTTGAGTCCGTATTGTAGCCTTCATAGAGCACTTCCTCTTTTTTCATCTGTGTATATTTGGCTTTGAGGGCAAGGTTGTTGGCATTAAGTTCCGTCGGGTCTAAAAACAGGGACCGGACCAGGTTTCTTTTCTTTGACTTTCTTTTGTCCATGCCGTTGGTGGCCCAGGAATCTTTATTGGTGGGTTCGGATTTAAGATCATCCCTGAATTCCACCGGCTCCATCATCTGGCCGATCATGCCGTCGCCCAGGATCATCACCGGCCCCCGGTATTTTTCCGCCAGGGTAAAGGCATTCATGGTCATTTCAACGGCTTCCTGGACTCCGTCCGGTGCAAAGACCAGAAGATGGTAATCTCCGTGGCCGCCGCCCTTGGTGGCCTGGAAATAATCGCCTTGGGAGGGCAGAATACCGCCAAGACCGGGGCCGCCGCGCATGATATTGACGAAAACAGCCGGAAGCTGGGCCGCAGCAATATAAGACAGGGCTTCACTCATAAGACTGATGCCCGGGCTTGATGATGTGGTCATGACCCTTTCCCCGCAGCCGGCAGCACCGAAAATCATGTACCCCACCGCCACTTCGCTTTCACCCTGAAGAAAGACACCGCCCACTTCCGGCATTCTTTTTACCAGATATTCAGCCACTTCAGACTGGGGAGTGATGGGATATGCAAAATAATTTTTACAGCCGGCACGGATGGCAGCTTCACCGATTGCTTCATTTCCTTTCATTAACACTTTTGCCATTATAATGGTTCCTTATTGATGTTGTTATGCAGGTTGTTTTTCTGCTTCAACGATGCTGATGGCCACATCCGGGCACATGATGCAGCACATGGTGCAGTGGATGCAATCATCGGGTCTTGCCTGATATACGGGAAAATGTCCTTTTGCATTCACAGTGCCTGTGATTTCAAGAACATTTTTGGGGCAGACACTGACACACAGCCCGCATCCCTTGCATCGTTCAGAATCAACAATATGTTTATATGTCATTAAATAATACTCCTTTACTGCTTAAACGTTTCCAGGGCGGATTCATTTTCCTCTTTATTTCCAGCACAGGACAGGAAAAATAATCCGGGTCAAGTTGGGGTAAAATATTGGAACAGGCCGTGATAAATTCAATGTTCAGGCCTGTTGCAGATGAGACCTCTTTGAAGCAGTCATATCCTTTGTAAATATGGTCGGCCAAGGTTTCGTCAATGAGATTGGCATTGCCGATAAGTCCTGTGATCTTCATTTTTGAAGAGGCTTCGATTTCTTCTTTTATCCTTATGCATCCCTTGACATCTTCCGTAAACGGCCGGAACGGATTGATGACCTGGAGCATGTGGACTTTCTTTTTTTTCAGATGATCTTCAAGAGCAGCCAGCACCGTGACGCCCACATCATCCCCGCCCGCATCCAGGATGGTCAGTTCCGAAGGCTGCTGAATCATCCCGGCAACAGCCGGGGCAAGAATGGGAAGATCGGCATGCATATACTGCCGGTCCGGCAAAATGACCTTGACGCCCAGGCTTTCCAGGAGACCCCGTGCTTCCCTGGTTCGAAAATAGGGGTTCACAAGATCCAGATCGGCAATCTTGACGTCGATGCCGTCCATCCTGCGTTTGATGGCAAGATTCACCGCAGTTTCAGTCTTTCCGCTGCCGTAATTACCGCAGATAATGACAAGGCCTTTGATATCGATATTTTTCAAACCCTAACCCTTTTATTTCTATAATCAACCCACCATATAAACCAGATTATGACCGGTTTTGCAATTCTTTATTTTTTAATTGTTAGGAGCAAATAAATTGTCCGGATTTGTAGCACATAAAATGTCCGGTTATA
>CAZWMY010000238.1:0-2908 GCA_964635025.1 uncultured Desulfobacula sp.
CAGCCTGCCTACGGGGTATCTGAAACGCCTGGAGCTGGCCCGTTGCCTGTCCTTGAAACCGGAAATCATTATCTGTGATGAGGTTTTTTCCGGGCTTTCCATGAGTGAGATCGCCTCCATGGTCCCCCTCATTGAAAAGCTCCATGAAGAGGGCATCACCATTGTCATGATCGAACACCGCCTGCGCGAACTCTTCCAGGTGGCCAACCGGGTCATGGTCATGAATTTCGGAGAAAAGCTCATCGAAGGAACCTCGGATGAAGTCATGGCCGATGCAAAGGTAAAGGAGGCATATTTTGGATCTGAAAAAGTCGAGGAGGTCATGACCTATGCTTGAAGCTAAGAATTTAATGGTTTTTTATGAAAATATGCTGGCGCTGAACAATATCAGCATCAAATGCGAGGACAATCAGATTGTGGGCGTTTTTGGCGCCAACAGCGCTGGTAAATCCACTCTTATGTATGCCTTGTCCGGCATCATGCTGGATATCCGCAAAAAAGAGGAAATGGCAGGCGGGGAAAGGATCACCCTGAATGGGGATATCCTGTTCAAGGATCAGAATATCAACGGCATGGAACCCAGCAAGCGGGCAAGAGCCGGGATCGTGCTCTGCCCGGAACGGAGGCGGCTCTTTAAAGAAAGTTCGGTCCTGGAAAACCTTCGTATCGGCGGGTATCTGGCCACAAGAGCCCAGGCCCGGAGCACCCTGGAATATGTCATGACCATCTTCCCGGCACTGGAAAAGCTTCGGCACCGCCTCAGCGGATTCTTAAGCGGCGGAGAACAGCAGATGGTAGCCATTGGCCGGGCTCTCATGGCCCAGCCCAAGGTCCTTCTCCTGGACGAACCCCTCATGGGGCTTTCTCCCCTGATGCAGTCAGCCCTCATGAAAGCCACGCGGTCCATCCAAAGGGAGACCAAAATATCGGTCATTGTATCGGAGCAGTATGCCCGGCCTGTTTTTCCCATTGTGGATTATGCCTATATCCTTGAAAACGGGTCTGCCGTCATGGAAGGAACCAGGGAAGAACTCATGGATAACCCGGATGTCAAATCCGCCTATTTCGGCGTGTCATAAAAAGGAGGACCCATGGTCAACAATATCATCCCCCTGGAAAAGGAGCTCACCTTTTCCAGGTTCGATCTGATGAGCGAAAAATACCCGGACAAAACCGCCGTGGCTTATCTTGGCGAACATTTTACCTATAAAAAGCTTCGAAATCTGAGTGAAAGGTTTGCGGGCGGTCTTCGGCGGATCGGCGTGAACAAGGGCGACAAGGTGCTGCTGTATATCCCCAACTGTATCCAGTGGGTCATTGCATATCTCGGCATCCAGAAAGCCGGGGCCATCCTGGTGCCGGTGTCTCCCATCTATACCTCCCATGAGATCTCCTATATGATCAAGGATTCCGGGGCAAAAACCATCATCTGCATGGACACCAATTTCGGATATGTAAAAGAGGCCTTTGCCAAGACTGATCTGAAACATGCCATTGTCACCCATTTGGTGGAGCTTCTCCCGGTCTGGAAACAGGCCATGGGCTTTTTGTTCGACAAAGTGCCAAGAGGCAAGGTGGACTATACCGAAAAAGTTATGGCCTTTAAAAACCTGCTGAAAGATTCGCCCCTGACAGACAGACCTGTTTTGGACCCGGTCAGGGATCTGTCCTATATCCTCTATACCGGCGGCACCACCGGGTTTCCCAAGGGCGTGCCCGGCAATCATATCGGGTGCACCTCCTATATCAATGATGTGACCCACGACATGGCCGGGGATCATTTGAAAGAAGGCGGGGACGTGTATATTGCGGTTAACCCTCTTTTTCACATCATGGCTTTGGGGCTGTTCATGGCCATCGGGCTCAATAAGGGCAATATGACGGTGATCATGCCGCAGCCCCATGTGGATGCCATCCTGGAATCCATTCAACGGTATAAGGTGAGGTGGTTTTTAGGAGTTCCGGCCCTTTACCGCATGATGCTGGAAAACGATCGCATCGACCAGTATGACCTGTCTTCTCTCAAATACTGCTTTTGCGGCGGGGACGTCCTGCCCGGAAAAATCATGACCCGGTTCAGGGAAAAATATAATCTTCCCATTTACCAGGTTTATGGATCAACCGAAGTCGGCCACGTGGCCTACAGCCGGATCGGGACCGACCCGGCTTCCGGTTCCATCGGATATCCCCTGAAGAGCCGTGAATGCATTGTGGTGAACCCGGAGACCCTGGAAATGGTAGGGCCGGATGAAAACGGAGAGCTTCTGGTCACATCTGTCTATGCAATGAAAGAATATTATAAAAAGCCCGAAGAAACAAAGAAAACCTTTGTGGAAATAAACGGCAAGACCTATTGCCGGATGGGGGATTTTGTGTCCTTCAGACCCAACGGCGAACTCGTCTATATGGAACGGTCGGCGGATGTGATCAAGCATAAAGGATTCAGGGTCTCGGCATCGGAAATCGAAGCGGTTCTCCAGGATCACCCAACGGTCATCAATGCTTGTGTGGTGGGCATCCCGGATGAAAAAGTCGGCGAGCGCATCAAGGCCATTGTGGTCTTAAAAGAAGATGCCAAGGGCGTGGGCGGAGTGGAACTCATCCGCTGGTGCCGGGAGCGGCTTGCGCCTTATAAAGTGCCCGGATATGTAGAATTCCGGGACATGCTGCCCAAATCCAAGGTCGGCAAGCTTCTGCGCCGCGAGGTAAGAGACGGCGAACGCCGGAAAATGACGAAAAAACCTGGGGCTGTTCAGAAGGCCTGATGAATGGGAGGAATAAAATATGTCCGAAATCACTTTGAAAAATAAAAAAGTACTGATTGTTGACGATGAACCCGATGTCCTGGAATCCCTTGAAGAACTCCTGGACATGTGCACCACGGTCCGGGCACAGACCTTTGATGAGG
>CAZWMY010000239.1:0-2888 GCA_964635025.1 uncultured Desulfobacula sp.
AATCGTGGGGATCGGTATTTCAACCGGCGGCCCCAATGCCCTGACCCGGATGATCCCCATGCTTCCGGGCAATCTGAAAGTGCCTGTATTGATTGTTCAGCATATGCCGCCTTTATTTACCGCTTCCCTTGCCAACAGCCTGAACAATAAATCTTCCCTTCATGTCAAGGAAGCTGAAAACGGGGACACCATTGAATCCGGGAAAATCTATATTGCTCCGGGTGGGAAACAGATGAAAATAGTGGCCGGTGCAGACGGCATTTCAAGAAAAATCAAAATCACCGACGATCCTCCGGAAAACAGCTGTAAACCTTCTGTTGATTATCTGTTCCGCTCCATTGCACAGTATTATGTGGGACGATCAACCGGTGTTATTATGACAGGAATGGGCTCTGACGGATCAAAAGGACTTTTACAGATGAAAAACAATGGGAGTTTTGTGATTGCCCAGAATGAAGAAACCTGCACGGTATATGGGATGCCCAAAGAACCTATCGAATCGGGCATTGCCGATGTTGTGGCCCCATTGGAAAAGATTGCTGAAGAAATCGTAAAATCAGTAATCTAATAAACATGTCAACCGTATTATCAACACCATCTATGATAAAAGCTAAAGTAAGCCCGGACGAATTTAAAAATTTTTCAAAGTATATTCTTGATATTTCCGGAATAGCCCTTGACACCGGCAAGGAATATCTCCTTGAAACCAGGCTGAATCCCTTGCTTTCCAAGTATAATGCAATATCCTATGCCGACCTTTTGCATAAAGCAAAAATGGATTTGAAAAAACAGATTGAAAACGATATTATTGATGCAATTTCCACCAATGAAACTTATTTTTTCAGAGACAAATCGCCATTTGAATTGTTGCAGCATAAAATTTTCCCGGATCTGATTGATAAGCGGACCCAACCGCGTTCTTCCTTCAAACCCACCATCAGACTCTGGAGCGCTGCCAATTCCACAGGCCAGGAGATTTATAGCATTGCCATGACCCTTCTTGAAATGGGGGTTACGATGGATAAATATAATATCAAACTCTTTGGAACGGATATATCAGACGCTGCCATTGCTTATGCCAGTTATGGTTTATACAATAAATTTGAAGTGGCCCGCGGCCTGGACCAAAGACGCTTGAGTCGGTATTTCGACAAAAAAGAAGATCGGTTTAAAATAAGAGATGAAGTCAGGGTTATGGCCCAGTTTCAAAAAATGAATCTGATGAAGCCATTTGTCGGGATGGGAAAATTTGATATCATTCTTTGCAGAAACGTCATGATCTATTTTACAACGGAAGACCGCAGAAAAATATACCAAAGCATATCAAAAGTTCTTGAGCCTGACGGATACCTTTTGATCGGATCAACGGAATCTCTTGCAAATGACACGGATCTTTTTATCTCAAAAAAATACCTGAACTCAGTCTTTTATCAATTTAAAAATTAAAAAAGGGTGCACTATGGGCGGAATAAAAGAAAAAGAATTCCTGGATGAACTCATTTTCTGCTTAAAGGAAGAAGATATTATTAAAGCCAAAGCCCTGCTTCAATTTGCTTCGGATGCGGATGTGGATGCAGAAGTACAACGCAAAGCATTGGTAGAACTTGCCAAAGGCCCTGAAAAAGTTGTTTTTCCTTTGCTTGAATATTTGACCAAGATTGAAATATCCAACCCGAAAATCCAGGAAGCCCTTTACGACCTCATTCTGGACAAGGCCTATGGGAATACGGATCTGGTTATCAAATATATAACCGAGAATGAAAAAAAGGGGCGGCTCTTATTTATAAAAGCAGCCGGAGACCTCTTGATAAAAGATGCAGCCCCTGCCCTTAAAAAAAATATTCTTGAAAGCAAGGACATTGATATTCTTGTCTCAGCCATTACCGCTCTTGGGAGATTGAGACTCCCTGATTTTTTACCGATTTTTTCACAAATGGCAGCCCAGCCGGACAAGAGTATCAGACAAGCTTCTATTTTTGCCATTGCAGAACACGGCAGCAATGATGCTGTCGATCAACTGATCGGATTTATCGGCAAGGATGAAGAGACCAACAAACTGGCAGTTGAAGCGCTGTCTGAAATGCAGGATCTCTACGCCCTTGATAAGCTGACCGCTCTTTTAAGTTCCAGCGTCACCAATGTCAGGGACACCGCCATTGATCAACTCATGAAACTCGGAAACAAGGCAACCCCCATTCTGACCAAGGCCTTTCAGAATGCAGATGCCGATTATCTGGTGCATCTTGTCACAACTCTTGGCTATATTGGCGACCCTGCCGCCATAACTCCCATTCTTGATATCATCAACACCCAACCGGCTGATGCCAATATCCGCCAGGCTGCCTATGAAGCCATGGAACGCATTCCTTCTCCAAAAACCGCCATCAGCCTTGTTCAGGGGTTGCAGGACCCTGTTGAATCGGTCCGCATGAGTGCAGCCAGGGCCATTGACCGGAATCTTTCCAAGGCGTTGGTTGCAGGGTTGAGAAATGTTGTAAGAGAAGGGTCGGAGGATTCAAAAAATGCGGTTGCCGCATTAATTGATTCAGAAGCCGGCAATATTTTTAATTTTCTTGTGGAAGAAGAATCCTTTCTTGAAATTGCCAAAACCCATGTGTCCACAAAGGCTGACTCTTCAACCCGAAAAGCCTTTTTAAAACAGATGGGAATTATTGGCCGAAAAGAGTTTGCCGAAACCATTGAAAAAGCGGTGACGGAGAAAAAAGAGCCTGAGACCAAAATCGCTCAGATCTTTGTGGTGGATGATTCAAAAATGATGCTGAAACTCTATCAGAACAAACTCACGGCCATCGGCTTTACTCCCGTCACCTTTGACCGTCCTGAAGACGCCATCCCTCAAATTCCCCAGAAAAAACCCAACCTGGTCA
>CAZWMY010000240.1:0-2745 GCA_964635025.1 uncultured Desulfobacula sp.
CATAGCTATCTGCTAAAAATCTTGGCCAAATGATTTTTACATGCGATTGCCCTGTCAGCAGACTGGAACACCGGAAAACTTTTATGGGGTTGAAAGCCTTTATAAAGGTGGCAAGAGAGTCCATGTCTTTTATGATCATGGTGGGAAAATGATTGATATTTAACCAGAAAAATAGCAGTGTGCTGACATATCAGAGGCTTGTGGTTGTTACAGCAAGTCTCCAATATACAACAATGGAAGATTTTAAAATTTGATTCTGTCCTTTTCCCATATAGTGTAATTCACGGCTGATCAACAATGAAATTTAAAATACGATATCTGGTGTCTTGATATTTTTTTAAAAGCCCGGACTGATGAAAGAAATAATCTCTCAATAAAAATTGCATCAAAAGAAAACACGTGTTATTATGCATAGCATCGAATAATAGAAAAATATTTCTGTTTTGTACTCAAGAAATTTTGATACTTCCGTAGTGTGTTTCTGCTGAAATTTACAAAATCCTAATTCAATTCCCTTCTCCAATTAATATTTGCATGATGGTATTTGTGAAAATATTTTTCAGGGTATAAAGGGGGGACATTAAAATGGTTCAGTGGCAGAAGATATTTTTGCTTTATTTAAGTAGAGGCGAAAATGTTCTGCGCTGCAGTCATACAGCCAATGTCAATCAGTCCAAAGCAGATACAGACAAAACTACTAAAAACAATAGGGTCTGTCTCTAATATTCAAAGGAGGACGGTAACATGTTATCAAAAAAAGAAGTTGCAAAAAGATCTTTAAAAGATCGAAGATCATCTTTGGATAGGCGAATTATCGATTTTGGACCTATGTATCCAAATAATAACCAAAGAATGGCACAAGACAGAAGGCATGGTTGGGAAAAAAGGTACGATTGGAAGCCGATAAACCGATGGAGTAGCTCTCCCATACTTTTTAAAAATTCAGACATTCAAATCTCTTGCACAGAACGGTTCAGGCCATGGTAAGGTCATTATCGAGCAAACTCTCATAATCTTGTTTTCTTAATATATACAAAAAAACAAGGGCTCAGTTTTTGGCGTAAAGAAATGTAGGATATTTTTATAAATGAGGTGACATAAACTCATTATAAAAAGACCCCTTTGAAGGAAAAAGAATTTTCCTTTGACAAAGTAATTGAATAAACAGTAATATTTCTAATACGATAGCTTGCCCCCCCTGAAATGTGCGTGATTGTATGGCGGTCTTTGTCCTAACAAATTAAAAAAGGGAGTCCACTCTATTGCTGGCGTGCTATGTTCCCCCTTGTATGGAAAAGCATAAAGGTGAAATTGGAAGCCCAACCTTTTGAACCAAGGGTTCGAAGCCTGAACAAGCAACACGGCAGTTTTGGGGGGAGTTATTTTGAAGCTCATATTGTATTTTCTTCTAAATCGTGCAGATAAAAGGGAGAGCGGGTCATGAAAGAGTTGATTCAGTGTATTGCTCAAGCGCTGGTTGATAATCCGGATCAGGTTATTGTTAATGAAATTACAACGCAGCAAGCTCTCATCCTTGAATTAAAGGTTGCAAAAGAAGATCTTGGGAAAGTCATTGGTAAAAAAGGCAAAACAGCCCAGGCTATGAGAACTATTTTGTCGTGTGCTTCTGCAAAAGAAAAAAGAAGGGCCATCCTGGAAATAGTTGAATAATAAATCCCATTTGACAATTATTTTGAAAAAGGTATCCTTCCTTTATAACAAAATTGGAATTGCCCCTATGGTTGGGGCTTATATTTATTTTAATTACAGGAGATTACCAATATGCCTACTGGTACCGCAAAATGGTTTAATGATTCAAAAGGTTTTGGATTTATCGAACAAGAAGACGGAGGAAAAGATGTCTTCGTACATCATTCAGCTATCAATGCATCAGGTTTTAAATCCCTGAAAGAAGGAGACCGTGTTTCATTTGATATTGAACAAGGGCAGAAAGGTCCTTCAGCAGCGAATGTAACCGTGATATAGTCAATCGTTTTATCTGTTAAATGAAAGTCTCCGGACTCAAAACTGTTCTGAGACTTTTTGCTTTTTTTAAAATTCGTATATTGATATATTGCATCTGCTCTGAGACTGAATTTTTTGACGAAGCTTTCTCCAGTAAATTTGGATTTCAACTCTTAAAACAGATTTGCTTTATACCGAAACTTATACTAATATGATTTTCATTCCAATTGACTTGAATCTCAAATGGGATTGAAATATTCTTTACATCCAATCCCCATTAAAGATAATTGATCAAGTAATATCAAATACATATCAGTTCTATTAGTTGAAAAACTTTGTTCGCTTTTGGTTGATTTTTTTTCTGTAAATTTGGATTTTAACTTCTAAAACATACAGGACGGAAATATGGAAAAATGCGAATGGAAATATATTATTGAAGATGAAAATCATTACGAATCTGGATGTGGTGGTGAATGGTTTTTTTCGAGGGGACCACAAAAGAGAATCAAATGGATTTATGCCCATTTTGCGGTGAACCAGTTCATATGGATTTTGACGATTAAAATTAGAATTATCAATTAACAATGAAATATAAAATTCTATATCTGGTGTCTTGATTTTTTTTAAAAGGTCCGGACTGGTGGAAGAAGCGTTCGGTAACTCCAGCAATTCCGTCTTCGATACATATCGGAGTTGAAGACATTGTAAGTATGATAGCGCAATTCTTAGCCCGAATATTTCATAAAATCCAAAAAAAAGACTAGCAAAACCTCCGAAAGT
>CAZWMY010000241.1:0-2729 GCA_964635025.1 uncultured Desulfobacula sp.
AATATTCGCTCAAGCCAGAGCTTCCTATGGCAAAGTTACTTGCGATTACCCTGAAGGCTTAAGGTTTTAGGCTTGCTTATTTCAAAAAAATATTATAGAAAACCATGGATTATGCCTGGGTGGCGGAACTGGTAGACGCAAGGGACTTAAAATCCCTCGGTGATTATCACTGTACGAGTTCAATTCTCGTCCCAGGTACCAGATAAAAATTAAGGGGTTATCTGTCCTAGGATAACCCCTTTTTTTTAATTTCTCATATCATTGTCCTTTCATAGATTAATAATTTAATGTAATAATTTAAAAGATTAACCATAGGAGACGCCATATGGACGGGAAAAGAAAATCCATAAAAAATTCTGGGCGCAAAAGTAAAATAGCTGTCAATGCCCCTCAACCCGGAATTGGAAACGATCCCGATTCCCGTTCCGGCACCTTTTATGATAAAGGATTTCCCATTGTGGGCATTGGTGCATCAGCAGGAGGCCTGGCTGCCTTTGAAGCCTTTTTTTCCGGAATGCCTGCGGATATGGAGCCGGGCATGGCCTTTATCCTGGTGCAGCACCTGGCGCCGGATCATAAAAGCCTGCTGGCCGATCTGATCCGCCGTTACACCCGAATGCAGGTTTTCGAAGTTGAAGATGGGATGGAAGTCTGTCCCAACTGTACATACATCATTCCGCCAGGCCGCGATATGGCATTTCTGGGAGGCACTCTCCATCTCCTGGAGCCTTCCGCTCCGCGAGGACTGCGCATGCCCATTGATTTTTTCTTCCGGTCTCTGGCCCAGGATCAACGCGACAGGGCCATCGGCATCATCCTCTCGGGTACAGGCACGGATGGTACTTCCGGTATCCGGGCCATTAAAGGAGAAGGTGGTATGGTCATGGCCCAGAATCCATACACCACCGATTATGACGGCATGCCCAGGAGTGCTATTGCCACAGGCCTTGTAGACTATGAATTGCCTCCGACGGAAATGCCGGCCAAGATTATTGACTATGTATCCTATTCCTTTAAATTGCCTTCCGTCGCTGTGAATGAAGCATCTATAAAAATTGAAAATTCACTGAAAAAAATATTTATCCTGATACGGGCTCAGACTGGTCATGATTTTTCCGGATATAAGCCCAGCACCATCCATCGACGCATTGAGCGCCGTATGGTGATCCACCAGATCGATACCATGGAGGGCTATGTCAAATATGTGCAACAGACACCCGCGGAACTGAAATCTCTTTTCCGGGATCTTCTGATCGGGGTTACCAGTTTTTTCAGGGACCCTGAAGCCTTTAAGGTCATTGAGGAGACGATCCTCCCTGAACTTTTTGCCGAAAGACCGGCTGACAGCATTATCCGCGTATGGGTGACCGGATGTGCCACTGGAGAAGAAGCTTATTCCATAGCCATTTTGCTGGCCGAAAGACAGGAAATGCTTAAATGTGGATTCAAAATTCAAGTTTTTGCCACAGATATTGACAGCCATGCCATATCGGTTGCCCGATCCGGACTTTATCCTGACAGTATTGCCGAAGATATAACGCCTGAACGCCTGACAAGATTTTTTTCACTTGAACCTGGTAATGTTTACCGCATACATAAGAATATCCGGGATTTTTTGATTTTTTCAGAACAGGATGTGATCAAAGACCCGCCTTTTTCAAAAATTGATTTGATCAGTTGCCGGAATTTGATGATTTATCTGGGAGGGGACCTTCAGAAAAAGCTTATTGCGCTTTTCCACTATGCCTTGAATCCATCCGGATTTTTATTCTTAGGAACTTCCGAAACCTTGGGAGAGTTTAGCGATCAGTTTATCGTCAAAGACCGCAAGCAAAAGATTTATCAACGTAAGGGTTCATTTGGGGTTCAGCGCGGATTTTCAGGCAAGTTTTTACTGCCCATGACGGCAAAGGAGGCCATACTCACGCAGCCCATGACAAAAACGACAAATCCATTAAAACCGCCTCTTCGGGAATTAACCGAACAGGCACTGCTGCAGCAGGTTGTTCCGGCTGCAGCACTTGTAAACAGCCAAGGCGATATCCTTTACCTCCATGGCAGAACCGGAAAATACCTGGAACCCTCACCAGGAGAAGCCGGAATCAACAATATTTTCAAGATGGCCCGTGAAGGATTGCGGCGGGAACTGGTTGCCGCACTTCACACGGCCGTGGGCGGCAGGGAGATTGTAACCTGTCCCCATTTGCGGGTCAGGACCAATGGTGATTTTATTACGGTCCATCTGACCATCCGAACCGTATCCCCTCCCTTGACCAACAGCATTAATGCTCGGCTGTATCTGGTCATTCTGGAGCAGGCCGAAACCCTGCGGCCTGACAAAACATCCATGGATGAGGATAGATCAGCCGAACCTGGAAAAGAATCTGCACCGGATGAAGATACCCAAGCGCTCATCGGTTCGCTGAGACAGGAGCTTCAGGCCAAGGAGGAATACCTTAAAACCACATACGAAGAGCTGGAGACATCCAACGAAGAACTCAAATCTTCCAACGAAGAGATGCAGTCCGTTAACGAAGAATTGCAATCCACCAATGAGGAGCTGGAAACCTCCAAAGAAGAATTACAGTCGGTCAATGAGGAATTGTCCACAGTCAATGCCGAACTTCAGGCCAAGGTGGTGGATTTGTCAAGGAGCAACAACGACATGAACAATCTTCTGGCCGGTACCGGTATTGCTACGGTTTTTGTCGACCACAGCCTCCGTATTC
>CAZWMY010000242.1:0-2722 GCA_964635025.1 uncultured Desulfobacula sp.
CGCCATGATTTCCGAGCCATTTCCCCGGATAATGGAGGGGGCGGCTGCCCGGATCAGTTCCCGGGCCGTCCGGGTCCGGTACGGGGTGGCGCCCACACCCACAGGGTCAAGGACAATGGGGATTTTTCGTGTAGCAGCTTTTTTAACGGCCTTGAACATGGATTCGATCCAGGCATCGCTCAGGGTGCCGATATTGATGACCAAAGAGCTTGCAATTCCTGCCATGTCTTCCACTTCAGGCAGGGCATGGGCCATGACCGGCGATGCGCCAATGGCCAGAAGGGCGTTGGCTGTGGTATTCATGACCACAAAATTCGTGATGTTATGGATCAGGGGGGCGTTTTTTCTGATTTTTTCAATGTCTTTGAATATGTCTGACGGATGAATACTCATGATGGGGTTCTCCTTATTTCCATGTATGGATGAGGGTTTTTACATCCACCTTGTTTTTAATAAGACCGTGTTTCAGGCCAAAATCGGCAAAGGCCTGCCATTTGGCGGGATCATGACCGGTTTTGGCGGCAAAATACGGCCGGGTCAGTTCAAAGGCCTGGGTTTCGATTTTTTTATCAGCTTCGGGCACAGCTTTCAGATAGAGCGCCAGGGCCTCATCCGGATGGGCAGCTGTAAAATTTTGGGCCTTTTCCATGGCTTTGACAAAGCCTTTGACGGCCTTGGGTTTTTTCTTCAAGGCATTGGGGCCACAGACAAAAATCAATTCTTCATAATCCGGGATCCCGTATTTCTCCAGTTCAAAAAATTGGGCTTTATACCCTTCCTTTGCCATGGTCACGGTTTCATAGGTCTTAAACGGCCCCATGACTGCATCCACCTGGCCTGAAACAAGGGCGGGAAGAATGGTGAACCCCACATTCACCGGGGTGTAATCCTTGATGCCGTTGATGGTTGCAAAGGCTTCCAGCAGCACATCCATGAGACCCGGCACGGTATAGCCGATTTTTTTGCCGGACAGATCCTGGGGGTTTTTGATGCCCTTGCCTTCAAGAAAAAGCAGGGTAGTCAGGGGATGAACCACCAGGGGGGCGATGACCTTGACGTGAATCCCCTGTGCTGCCGCTATAATGTTCTTGGGCGGGTAGGCCAGGGCCTGGTCCTTATGGTCGGAGGCGGCAAGCTTCAGGGCATCCGAGTTTTCAGACGGGCTGATGATGTCCACCTTGATATTATTTTCAGCAAAAAACCCTTTTTCTCTTGCCACATAAATGGGCAAATGATCCACATTGGGAAACCAGTCCAGCATGAGGGTCAATTTGTCTTCTGCGGCAAAGGCAAGGCTTGACCCCAATAAAAGGCTGAGAATCATACCCATCACATTTTTTTTCATTTGTTAAATCCTTTCTTGTTATTACTCCTATTTCCACTTAATGATGATTTTTTCCAATACTCCGGTCAGCCACCAAAGCGCCAATCCCATGGCCGTAAGCCAGAGGATGGCAGCAAATACGAGGTCCACCTGGAGCCGTGCATTGGATTGGATCATGAAAAATCCAAGACCTTTTTGGGCTCCCACCCATTCCCCGATCACTGCCCCGATACCCGCCACGCCTACCCCCACCTTCAACCCGGCAAAAAAACGGGGCAGGGCCCAGGGCCAGTAAAGGAGCATCAGGGTTTTATAAAAAGGGGCACCCATCAAACGGAACAATATTCTGAATTCAGGGTCACAGCTTTTAAATCCTTCCAAAAGACTTACGCAGATGGGAAAAAAGATAATGATCCAGGCCATGAACACCTTGGAGGCCATGCCGTACCCGAGCCATACCACGAGAAGCGGGGCCAGGGCAAAGACCGGGATGGCCTGGGATGCGACAAGGAAGGGGGAAAAGGCTTTTTCCAGAGCGGGTTTTGCAAACATGATAATGGCCAGGGGAACCGCCGTGATCACGGCCAAACCAATCCCTAATAAGATTTCCGCAAATGTGACAACGGCATGGGGAAAAATCCGGGGCGCCTGGACCAGGGCAACGGTGACGATGCTTGAAGGCGGCGGCAGGATAAACGCGGGTACGGCTAGGAACCGGACTGCAGTTTCCCAGATTCCCAGGATCAGGACCACCAGTATGGCAGCCGGAAGATTAACCCGGTTCATGACTGAGATCTCCTTCCAGCTTTTCCAGCATATCGGCTTTGACGGCCATGAGTTCAGGGTCATTAAATTTTCTGGGTTTGGGCATATGAAGGACATAGCGTTGGGATATGGCCATGGGCCGGGCGCTCAAAAGAGATATCTCATCTGCCAGGAACAGGGCTTCTTCAATATCGTGGGTGATCATGAGGATGGTTTTTTTAAATTCGGTCTGGAGAAGCAGAAGAAGGGATTGAAGGCTTTGCCTCGTGATGGTGTCGAGAGCCGATAAGGGTTCATCCAGCAATATCAATTCCCGGTCGAACATCAGGGTCCGGACCAGGGCGCATCTCTGGCGCATGCCGCCGGACACCTGGCCTGCATAATGGGATTCATATCCTTTCAGCCCCAGACGTTGAAAAAGACGGGATGCCTCTTCTTTTGCCCTTTTCATGTCCCGGCCTGAGGTTTTTGCCGGCAAAAGGGCATTGGAGAGAAGTGAAAACCAAGGAAGAAGCAGGTCTTTTTGCTGCATATAGGCGGCATGATGTCTCAGGTCAGGCAGGGGGTCACCCTTCCATAGCAGGTTTCCCTCATCCGGGGCAAAAACACCGGTGAGCCCGTCAAAGCGTGTCC
>CAZWMY010000243.1:0-2694 GCA_964635025.1 uncultured Desulfobacula sp.
TCCTGCATGAAGCGTCGGCATAATTAACAGCGATATCAATCGCATTTTATTAAAACGAATCAGGAGCAATCTATATCACTTGCCTTTGAGGATGCAAAGAAATTATTAAATAAAAAAATCAAATCCATCATCATTTCCACAGCAATTCTCGGTGAAAATTATTCTTCATGAAGGAGTAGGGATTCGGCAGGAGAAAATTTATATTTTTCGTAGAGGGCTATTAAAAAAAATTTGTAACTAATTGAATTTAAAGTAAAACAAAACTAGACTTTGCTTAAAAAATATGATATCCTCCTCAGAGGTTATTGTAAATAGAGGCAAAGAGCGTTGCACATAAAAAAACATCTGAGCTTTTCAGGCTTAAGAAAAATGCTGTCGGAACGGTTTCTTCAAATCGAAGACCACCGGGCTTCCGGTAAAGTGAAATACAGCCTGCATGATTTTTTTATGAGCGGTTTTGCCATGATGTATTTGCAAGACCCTTCTTTGCTCTCATTTCAGACGAGGTTGCAGACAGCCTTTAATCTGAACAATCTGAAAACCATGTTCCATATGGATTCGATTCCCAAAGACACCCAGCTCCGGGATGTGCTTGACCAGGCACCCACAGACGGGCTTAAGGCCATCTTTCCAGACTATTTGAATCAATTGCAAAGAGGTGGCCACCTTGAATCGTTTCAATTTCTCAATGGCAGTTATCTGGTTCCTCTGGACGGTTCTGAATACTTTTCTTCAAAAAATATCAGTTGTCCCGGCTGCCTGAAAAAAGAAAAGCCGGTGGGAGATATTCGTTATCATCATCAGATTCTTCAGGCCGTTATTGTCCATCCGGATATCAAGCAAGTATTGCCGCTTGCACCTGAACCGATCCAAAACAAAGACGGATACGCCAAACAGGATTGCGAAATCAATGCCGGTAAAAGGATCATATCCAGAATCAGAGAGGACCACCCCAAGTTGAAAATTATCATCACCGGGGATGGACTGTATTCAAAGCAGCCGTTTATTGATGAAGTCAAAAAGGCCGGGATGTCTTATATTCTTGTAGCCAAGCCCACCGATCACAAGATTCTGTTCGAATGGGTTGATGAGCTGAACTCTCTTGGGGATGTTCAAAGGTTTGAGGTCAAAAATCCAAAGGGCAAGACACATACCTATGAATGGATAAACCAGGTTCCTTTGAATGGCAAAGCTGGGGACGTAAATTTTTTCCGGTTCAGGATATTGGATAAAAACAAAATTACCTATCAAAACAGTTGGGTCACAGACATCCATATCGATAAAAGCAATATCAAAGACCTTGTCAAAGGCGGCCGGGCCCGATGGAAAATTGAAAACGAGACGTTCAACACCCTGAAGAATCAAGGATATCACATCGAGCACAATTATGGTCACGGCACAAACAATTTGTCGTTCATCTTTTTCATGCTGAACCTGCTTGCCTTTTATACTCATCAGATTCTGGAGCTGACGGATCTGCTTTATCAAAGATGCAGACAGGATTTCAGCTCCCGGAAGGAATTTTTCAACCAGATCCGGTGCACATTCAGATTCATGGTATTCGAAAGCTGGGAAGTCATGCTTGAAAAAATAATCGGCCCGCCCTGATCTCATCATTCTATCGGAATGTTATGTATCTGCCTGAAGGCACAGTTGTCTTCAGTTTTCGCTGTTTTGACAAATGGAATAAAACCCTGTCAAAATGCCCCGCTTCCTTTCGCAAAGCAACTGATCCGGAACAAAAAGCCTTCTCATTTTCGATTTTTTATCTATTTTTGAAATCCACACCACTATCTATATCAGGTGAATCTAACTCCAAACGCCTTTAAATTTCTGTCACCGAGAATTGCTGGTTTATGGTTTGATTTTGAGACCCTATTGAAGTAGTATGCATTTGACAAGATTCCTATCTTTGGTTTGATTGTTTTTGGATAAATAATACATATCAAAGATAGAGAATTTTGTCAATATTTTTAATAATTTCAGTTGGTTATAATTTCTAACCATAAGGAAAATTAACTCAGAAAGTTGAGTTTATAATATAGCAAGACCATTCTTGAAATTTCTTACAGGGGTCTGAAAAAAGGATGAAAAAATTTATCGGGAGCTCTCAGCTTACTCTCCATATGCTGTAATTTAAAAGTAGAAAATTTGATTTTGGCCCCTCCCATATAATGGAATTTTGAATCTGAAACAAAGAAATATATCCATACCAGATCTTGTATCATGGCAAATATAAAAGCCCGGACTGGTGGATGAAGCACTCGGTAATTTGTAGATTTGGACTCCTGACAGATAAGCATCCAGACATAATTATTTATAATATTTCTTGATAAGCCCTCAAATTAAATTTTATCGGATTGTTCAGCTTGCCGCGGTTATAATGCCAGACTAATTTTCTAAATCTGGAAATCAATTCCGATATTCCACCAAAAGCTGAAAAACCATAAACCTTAGGCTTAAGCCACTTCCAAAAAAGTTCAACCGGATTGTATTCCGGAGAATATGTCGGCAAATATAAAAGACGAATGTTGGCGTGCCGCTTTAAAAATCTTTTTACTTTCTTTGACTTGTGAATGCTTGCATTGTCCAGAATGATTACAATTTGTTTTCCCGGGGTTTTTTGACGGAGCTGAGTCAGAAACCAAAGGAACGATTCGCTATCCGATTTCATCGATTTTTTCCAATAAAATT
>CAZWMY010000244.1:0-2672 GCA_964635025.1 uncultured Desulfobacula sp.
AACTCCTGATGATTGGCGGGTTTGACCGCTATTACCAAATAGCCAAATGCTTCCGCGACGAAGACCTGCGCGCTGACCGTCAGCCGGAGTTTACACAGATTGATATTGAGATGAGCTTCGTAACGGAAGAGCAGATCTTTGCTTTGCTGGAAGGCTTGATGGCGCATGTATTCAAACAGACGCACAAGATGGAATTGCCGATACCTTTTTCAATCCCTCTTCTGAAAATGTCGGGGTTGGTTACAAAAATATCGTCCCCCACTATCTGGATGGCATTGCCGAGTCTTTCGGTCATGAGTCCCCAGGAATCCCAGTCCCCTTCTGCAAGACCGTCTTCAATGGAATATAAAGGATATTTATCAATGAGGCTTTCATAATAATCAATCAGTTCGGAAGCGGAAAGGCTTTTGCCTTCGGACTGGAAGATATATTTTCCATCTTTGTAGAACTCTGAAGCCGCAGCATCCAGTGCAATGCCGATGTCCTTGCCCGGCCTGTATCCGGCCGCTTCAATGGCATTCAAAATATATTCCAGGGCTTCTTCATTGGATCGCAAATTGGGTGCAAAGCCGCCTTCATCCCCTACGGCAGTGCTGAGTCCTTCGCCTTTGAGAATCCGGGCAAGATGATGAAATGTTTCAGCCCCCATGCGGATGGCTTCGGCAACGGATTCCGCACCAAAGGGAAGAATCATGAATTCCTGGATATCCAGGTTATTGGCAGCATGGGCGCCGCCGTTGATGACGTTCATCATGGGCACCGGCAATACCCTGGCATTGATCCCGCCGATATGTCTGTACAAAGGGATTTCGCAAGCTTCCGCCGCCGCCCTGGCAGCAGCCATGGAGACCCCCAGAATGGCATTGGCACCGAGCCTGGATTTATTTTCCGTACCGTCAATATCAATCATAGTCCGGTCAAGACCTGCCTGGTCCATGGCATCGTAGCCGATAATTTCCGGTGCAATCACTTCATTGACATTGGCAACGGCATTTAATACCCCTTTGCCCAGGAACCTGTTTTCCGATTTATCCCTGAGTTCCAAAGCTTCCCTGGTTCCTGTGGAAGCACCGGAAGGAACCGCAGCCCTTCCCCTTGCACCACAGGCAAGAACCACATCTACTTCAACGGTTGGGTTCCCTCGTGAATCCAGTATCTCCCTTGCCCTGACATCAATTAATTCCGTCATTTTCACCTCCTTTATCCTGATTGTATTTTATTTAATAACATGATTTTGCCGTCCCATTAATAACAATATCCTAGTTTACATTCAAGGACTATTTAAGAATATTTCCAAGACTATTTATCAGCCTGTAACATATATCCTTGACAAGGCTGCTCTAATTTATTAATTAAACCCTCAAACCAATAACCCATAAGGATCAAGGAGAGAAATGCCAAAATCAAAACTTGCCATCATCTTAATATTTTTTTGGATCTTTGCAGGTTGCCAGCAATCATTTCACGCCACGACCTCTGATCAGGTTATAAAATCCAATTCAGCTTCCCGTAATTTTTCTGCCACTCGCAGCAGTCTTGACCCTTTAGAATTGGGTTCAAAAAAAGCAACCGGCAAATCATTGGCTGCGCCGGAAGATAAAAACGGGGACGCCTCTTCACTTGGTTCCGACCCGAAACCCTCAGGAAAAAAAGACACTGCGGATTCTGAAGATCCTTCAGACAAAGACAACGAGACCTCAGATCTTTTTGCCCAGGAAAAAATAGACGAAGCACTGGAGCTCTGCAATGCTGCCCAGGAAATGTGGGAAAAAGGTAAAATTGATGATGCCTTGAGCGACCTTGATGATGCCTATGCAGCCATCATGGAGATTGATCCGGAAACCTATCCGGATTTCTATCAGCAAAAAGAAGATGTCCGGTATCTGATATCCAAACGGATTCTTGAAATTTATGCCTCTCGCCAAACCGTTGCGAAAGGGCCGTATAAAGAAATTCCCCGTACCATGAACAACTATGTTCAAGATGAGATCAACAGCCTGACCGGACCTGAAAGAGGCTTTTTTATCCAGGCCCTTGAGCGGTCTTACAGATACCGACCCTATATTATAGCAGAATTAAAAAAAGCAGGCCTGCCTGAAGAGATCTCCTGGCTCCCCCTCATCGAAAGTGGTTATAAATTACGGGCACTTTCTAGTGCCAGGGCCCTTGGGCTATGGCAGTTTATTCCTTCTACAGGGTATAGGTTCGGGTTGAATCGCAATCATTATATTGATGAACGCATGGACCCTGAAAAATCAACCCTTGCCGCCATCAATTATTTAAAAGAGCTTCACGGCCTGTTCGGTGACTGGACCACTGCCCTTGCTGCCTACAATTGCGGTGAAGGAAGAGTCATCGGCACTATTCGAACGCAAAAAATCAATTATCTGGACAATTTCTGGGATCTCTATCAAAAACTCCCCCGTGAAACCGCAAGATATGTCCCGAGATTTCTGGCAACCCTACATATTGTCAATAATCTTGAGAAGTATAAGATCAGCTTGGATCAACCCTTATCTCCCATTCCTTTCAGAGCCTGTGAAATTACAAACCCGGTCCGGCTCAGTGACATTGCCGATGAAATCGGATGTGATGTAACCCTGTTGCAGGACATTAACCCGGAATTGAGATATGCGATTCTGCCGGGTGAAACATATCAATTACGGGTTCCC
>CAZWMY010000245.1:0-2614 GCA_964635025.1 uncultured Desulfobacula sp.
GGGCGGCAGGTTGCCAAACAGTTGTCTATACAGGTTGATTTCTGTACCAGTCATACGTGCGGGGGATAGTACCGGTTGATTCTACCACACGATAAAAAGGGTTTTTGTTCCCCTGTTTTAAAAAACCTACAGAAGATTCTATCTCCAATATAGTTTTCGTGGGGCTTTGATCTTTTGGGTTTTGCATCTTCCCGTATAGTTGAATTTCAATTCCAGAAGCAGGACCTTTCAATTATAAGTATGGGGATAATGGTAAATATTTATCATTTATCACAAAATTATGTAAAAAATGTAATAATTTTAGGCTAAATTCTTCGCAAATCTTTGATGGATAAATTATAACTATATATGAAAAAGCTTATCAATCAATAACTTATAAGCTTTTTGATATTATGGCATAGTTGTTGCTTTTAAAATCATCAATCGGATTATGTGGTTAATAATAAAATTATTTTAAAGGAGCCCTTAATGAAAAAGAGAATTTTTTTAATGCTTAACATCATGGTTTTTTTATGTGGATTTTTTTTAATCCCTGCTACGACATTTGCATCAACTATGACTATTGAAATTAATGCGTTGATAGATGGCCGATCTGATTTAATAATCGAAGACAACACCATGAAATGGCAACACTATGACTATGCGCGACCGGGTTGGCACAATGGAGGAGATGGACATACAGACATCAACATATATTTGGATGGTGTATTTCAGAACTTCTATTCTTGGAATCCGCCCTGGAACGGAAACTCTTCATCCAGTTTGGTCTTTTCACCTGGCGCTCCTGACACAACCGATGTAAATCTGACCGCAGTTGTTGCTCGTGAAGCCCTTTATTTTATTCAGCTACCAGGGGCTGGAAATTCTTATCAGACAATTATTGAGTTCAATGATAATGGTAACGGCGGATCAGCTTGGTATACTGCCAAGTTAGATTATAAATACAATAGTCCGGTTCCAGAACCAGCCACCATGCTCCTTCTTGGTTTCGGTCTTCTCGGGATTGCTGGTATAAGCAGAAAAAAATAGTAAAAGTATTTGAATTAATTTGAAAGGCAGGGCTATTGATTTAGTTCCTGCCTTTTTTTATCAGGGACTCTTTTTTTCTCTGCATTTAAATTAAGCTATATGGCCCAGACATAACATTAAAGCCATTCTTCACGCATTACAGAATATAATATATTCATCCCATCTTCAAAATTTCTTTCGAGCCCGGAACAGAAGGATGAAAAAACTCATCGGGACCCCTCAGCTTACTCTCCAATTTAATTGAATTGGGATTTGAATTTTTTGATTTTGCTTTTTCCCATATACTTGAATTTGAATTTCAGGACAATTAAATAATTAGCGCGCGAACGATGGTAAATTTTTACTATATCCTATATAAAAAATTTCTCATATTGTGAAAACATTGTTATAGGAGCCTGATTCTCATTTTTTTGATGAGCCTGATATAATAGGATTTTTTGTTTTGTTCCTGACAGATGGATTGATTCTTGCATGTTCCAACAGGAAAAGATAAAGCCAAGCCTGTTGTGAAGCAGGGATGGAAAGACCGATAATCTTTTGGGAAGATATCTTGGTTGAAGATTTTAATTATTGAGGAGAATCAAAAGGAGGGAAGATGAAAAAAGTGTATCTTGAAGTTTTATTACTTATCGTTCTTTTGTGCATAGCCAACTTGGCAGGTGCCACCGTTGTTCAGTGGACCGTCGCAAGCGGAGGAAATGGGCACTGGTACGAAAGAGTCGGAGTTTCTACTAATGGAATTAATTGGGATGCCGCCAATACACAAGCAACTGGTATGGGAGGATACCTGGTTACAATCACCAGCGCTGCAGAAAACCTTTTTCTTACAAACGAAGCAAGTCTTGGTGATGCTTTAAATCAAAACAACAACCTTCATTATCTCTGGACGGGTGGGTATCAACCAACTAATTCTTTAGAGCCAAGCGATGGTTGGGCCTGGGCAAATGGTGAAAGCTTCGTTTACAATAATTGGGCAGCCCCCGGAGAACCTAATGATTTTAATGGAAATGAAGATCGTATCATTTTTGATCATGGATTAATCGATTTCAATGGTAAAGCATGGAATGATGCATCTGCCTCCACTATGGCCAGCGGGTATGTCGTGGAATATAATCAAGCTCCTGTTCCTGAACCGGCAACCATGTTTCTTTTCGGCCTTGGGCTTCTTGGCGTAGCCGGAGTATCAAGACGGAAGAATTAAAATGAAAATTTGAATCGGCATTAAAGGCAGGGCTTTTGATTTACTCCCTGCCTTTAATATTTATAACCTCCCCCCATGCTTTTTGAATTCTGTTTAAGCTATATGAGCCAGAAACAATATTAAAAGCCATTCTCCCGCATTACAGAATATAAATATATTCATCCCATTCTGAAAATATTTTCCGAGCCCGGAACAGAAGGATGAAAAAACTCATCGGGACCCCTCAGCTTACTCTCCAAAATAGTTGAATGGAATTCTGAATAATTGGATGATGTAATTACTCATATAATTGATTTTTTTGTAGATTGACAAGCTATTTTTGGTTTGCTATCAGGGTAATCGCAAGTAACTTTGCCATAGGAAGCTCTGGCTTGAGCGAATATT
>CAZWMY010000246.1:0-2562 GCA_964635025.1 uncultured Desulfobacula sp.
AGCTATCTGCTAAAAATCTTGGCCAAATGATTTTTACATGCGATTGCCCTGCGGGTTGCTGACCTTGTATTGACAAAAGGCAGACATTGAAATATTTTACCAATATGAAATATATTAATTGGAACCGCGAAAAAAATGAAATTTTAAAGGCCCATCGCGGAATTTCATTTGAGCAGATAACGTTTTTAATTGAATCAGGCCATATCCTTGGAATTGAAGAAAATTCAAACAGGCCGGGCCAGAAAATTTATGTTCTGGAAATTGAAAACTATGCTGTTATCGTACCTTTTGTAGAAAAAGAAAATGAAATATTTCTAAAGACGGCTTTTCCAAGCCGGAGATACACAAAGCGCTATGGCCTGAAGGGAGAAGGATGAAAAAATTAAATAAGAAAACATTGGCTCCGATTGATGATGAAGAAAAAGAATTGATGGAATCCATTGAAAACGATGAGTGGGTGCCGGTGAAAAACATGACACCGGAAAAAGAAAAAGCTGTCATGGCGGCCCGGAATACTCTGAAAAAAGATAAACGGATCAATCTTCGGCTGAGTCAGAAAGATTATCACCAAATCCAGATCAAAGCCATTGAAGAAGGCATCCCTTATCAAACCTTTATTTCAAGCATTATCCACAAATACCTGAATGGGTCATTGGCGCCAAAAGCATGAGGGGCACGGAGAATCAGAAAATAGAATGGAAAGAAACCCGGGGCCGGGGCATTCAACAGGTATTTGAAGTCTGCCGTACATCAGGGGCGCCGGAACCCTCCATCCGCTTTGCTCGCAATGATCTATGGTTCGCATTTCAATTCTCCGAAGACTATCTGTCACTCCTTGAGGAAAAAGCGCCGAAAACTTCGGTAAAAATTCTTGAATTCTTAGACGAGCATCCGGATATGACCCTTGCTCAAATTGCTGAAGAGCTTGGCAGAAGCGTTCGTGCAGTGGAAATGGCTGCTGCCAAATTGGTGAAAGAGGGCCATCTGAAATATATCGGCCATAAAAAAGGCGCAGGTGCAGCACAACCAAACATCTCAAGAGAAAAAATTATTGCTACACCAATAATGCTCCCACCACTGGCCAAGCAAAAACGTATTGTCGCCAAAATAGACGAACTGATGGCCCTCTGCGACAAGCTGGAAAGTCAGATTGATCAGGCAACCCAAAAGCAGACAGCTTTGTTTAATGCAGTGCTGGCAAAGGTACAAACAAAATGTGTTTAATACCCGGAAAATTTTGAACAGGGGAAAAAGCCTTGACTGAAACCCAACAAATTGAAATCTATCAATCCGAAGACGGACAAACTCAAATTCAGGTCCGCCTTGAAAAAGACACCCTCTGGTTATCACAGGCTCAGATGGCGGAACTCTTTGGCAAGGATTCTGATACAATTGGTCTGCATTTAAGAAATATTTATCAATCCGGTGAACTGGAAAAATCGGCAACCACCGAGGAATCCTCGGTAGTTCGCCGGGAGGGCGACCGTCAGGTTAGCCGGAAGATTAAGTTCTACAATCTGGATGCCGTCATTTCAGTGGGGTACAGGGTAAATTCAAAAAAAGGAACCCGGTTCCGGATGTGGGCTACCCAGCGCCTGAAAGAGTATCTTGTCAAAGGATACAGCATAAATCAACACCGTTTTGAACAGAACGCCGCTGAACTTCAGCAGGCCATCGCCCTGATTCAAAAAGCGGCACTCTCTCCCTCCATGGCAACGGATATGGGGCGGGGGCTGGTGGATATTCTCAGCCTCTATACCCAGACCTTTCTCTGGTTGCAGCAGTATGACGAGGGCTTGCTTGAAGAACCGGAAGGGCAATCCGGCGGCAGATTGGCAACACCGGAAGAAGCCATGGCATCCCTTATTCAACTTAAAAAACAATTGAAAGAAAAAGGAGAGGCCTCTGATTTGTTTGCCCATCCATCCCGTGCTGATAATCTTGCAGCCATATTCGGCAACCTTAATCAAACTGTATTTGGAGAACCGGCCTATCCCACGATTGAGAGCAAAGCCGCGCACTTGCTCTATTTTGTGGTAAAAAACCATCCTTTCACAGACGGAAATAAACGAAGCGGCGCATTTTTGTTCGTGGATTTTTTGCACCGGAATGGTTGCCTGTTGTCTGAGAACGGAATACCGGTCATCAATGATACGGGCCTGGCAGCACTGACACTCCTGGTTGCTGAATCAGACCCGAAACAAAAAGACACTCTGATCAAATTGATAATGACTTTGTTATGCAAAAAAAGTTAATGCTCGTCATATCTTATCAACACCCCCAGTGGCCAAGGAAAGCCTTGTGGAAGCTGCTTTGTAATCATGCAGGGATTTTAAATGGTTCATCCGGCTTTGCTGCACGGCCACTTCTGCGTCCAGAAGATCGGTAATGGTGAAAAGGCCGCTGTCGTAGCGGTTTTTGACGATGCGCAGGGATTCTTCGGCCTGGCCCACGGCAGCTTTGGCCACCGGTATCCGCTCCCATGAGCTTTTGGCATTGAAAAAGGCCTGGCGGGTTTCGCCGCAGACCTGCTGGTTCAGGCTTCTGAGCATGGCATCGGTC
>CAZWMY010000247.1:0-2510 GCA_964635025.1 uncultured Desulfobacula sp.
GCTCCGTGTGGATATTTCAACCGTGAAGTATGAACCGAAGTCAGCCCTGAAAACGGCAATGACATTGCCCGCCGTGCAGAACGTATGGAACGCTTCAACCATGGAATATAACGTGCTGTTTGAAGTCCAGGGTCAGAAGTTGGTGATGGAGATGAAGCGGACCATTGAATCCAAAGATAACAACTGGCTGGTTTCCGATTTAGTGACCGGCGCCATGGGAGAGATGAAGGATGCGATCCTGTTTCAGCAGGATGCGACCCCGCTGTCAAGGGAGATGGAACAGATGGGCCAGAAAATCAGCATGACCATGGCTGGTAGCAAAGTCATTGTGGACATGCAGGGAAAGAAGACGGAGATGGAATTTACAGGCGCCATTTTACAGGACGGACCCGGCGTGGATCAGATCATTGCCCGGTGGCCGTTGAAAGATGGTTTCAGCCTGGTTGTGGAGGTTCCTGATATGACGACTATGAAAGCCAAACAGGTGACCATAAGCGTTACGGGAAAGGAAACCATCAAGACCGATGAATGTGTGAAAGTTGAAATGGTCAGCACTGACAATGCCAGTGATAAAACCACCTTCTGGATCAACCCCAAAACGCTGTCAGCCGATAAAATAGTCTCCGTGATGCCAGCCATGGGCAACGCGGTCATGACCATCGAAAAGAAGTAACAGGTACAACGGAAAAAACGCTCACCCTGACCAGCCTTTGCCAATTTTGGCATTTCCGCTTTATTGCTAAATTTGCAATATATTAACTCCTTTCGATGACCATCTTCTTTTCGATCACAGGATTGGTTTTATCGTCCATCCTACTCTATTTCAATGCAAGAAGATATCCTTCATCCATCTATCTCGGGCTTTTCTTTTTTTTAATCAGTCTGTACGCCTTCATTTATGAGATCATTGCATTTTCAAAATCGGCGGTTCTTATCAGCATCGTGTACCAGCATTTTGGATTCCCGACCTACCTTATCGGGCCGGTATTGTACTTTTACATTCGGAGTGTACTAACCGATAATTCATCTCTCCGTAAAAAGGACCTGCTACATCTTATCCCCGCGGGGGTCTTTCTGATCGCCACCCTTCCTTACCTATTCACCCCCTACGCATACAAGTTGGAAATTGCCCGTCATATTGCACAGAATACCGGTTATATTGCGCAAATTCAACCTACCGTGCTTTATCGTTTCTTCTCCACCGAGGCCGTTTACCTTAGCCGGCCGCTGCTTGTACTGGCATACCTTCTCTGGACAATCGGAATGGTCTTTCGTTTTGAAAGAAAACAAAAGGTTCCATTGGTTTTCAAACACCAGCGCTATATGTTGAAATGGATTTCTGTCCTATTGTGTTTTTTGTTGCTTCTGGTTGTGGCACATATTTTTCTCATTCATGAATCATTTATCATCATGAACCAGGATTTCCTTAAAGCCATTACCCTGGTGAACCTGATATCGGCGATTGGCATTACAGGACTGTTGATCTCGCCTTTCTTCTTTCCCGGCATCCTGTATGGACTGCCCAGATTTTCCCTGGCTCAGGCGGCCATTCAACCATCAGGTTTCCCCAGATCGGCTGAATTGATAAAAAAGATTCCAGCTATTTTCACAACGGATGAAGCTGCACCCGGTTCCCACCAAGAATTCCCGGAGTCAACCCCACCTGAGAAACAGAGAACGACACCCACCTTTGAATCAGATTATCTTTTGAAAATCAGACTAAAAGTGGAGGTTTGCATGAGTGAGGAAAAACCCTATTTACAGCCCGGATGCAACCTCGCACTTCTTTCAAAACTGATCAATATTCCTGCCCATCACCTGGCTTATTCCTTCAGAGAAGAAAAACAGCAGCCATTTAACGAATACCGCAATGAATGGCGCATCCGGCATGCCAAAATGCTGATACGGGAAGGAAAGGCCCGGGAGATGACCCTGGAGGCAATTGGCCTGCTTTCGGGTTTCTCAACACGGAATACCTTCTATATCGCTTTTAAAAAAGCGGAAGGCATTTCACCCAGCGTTTTTGCGGAGAAGCAATAGCTTTTTTCACCTGCCCACCAACCCAAGGTTTACACCTCCCCCCCCCGGCCCCATTCCCCAAGAAGGGAAGGGGGGGAAGAAAGGTCTGGGAAGGGTTTTTTCTGTATGATTTTTCAAAAACGATACAAGCTCCTCCGTCCGGAACCAGTTTGCTATCCAATATTCTACTTCCTTTGCGACACAGAAATTAACAAAAGGAGACCCTATGAACATACAAAAAATCAACCGGTTCTGGCAAAGTGCCAATTTGTTCCTCGCACCGGTATTATTGGTCGTTTTGATCTATTACAGGAATTCTATGCCTTTTTATCAGTTTCTGTTGTGGCTTCATTTACCCCTGCTGATGTTCCATGAGATCGAAGAATATGTCTTATCCCCGTTGAGCTTCAAGGAATTTTTCAATCTAAAAACCCCTTTTGGCTCCAAAACCAATCCCGATTACCCGCTTGATGAAGGTTACGTGTTTCAGG
>CAZWMY010000248.1:0-2418 GCA_964635025.1 uncultured Desulfobacula sp.
AAGGGCTGGATTCCGCCAGTCCGTTAGATTTATCCTTTGATCATCGGCGGCATGTCATCCGGCGGCCTTTCCCCCACCATGTGGGAAGGTCTTCAGATGGGGGTGTCCTATCTTAATGAGGAGATGGGCATGCCGGTCCGCATCTGCACCGGAGAAGGCGGATGTCCGCCAAGGCTTTTGCGCTCCAGGTTCCTGAAATATGTCATCCTCCAGATTGCTTCGGGTTATTTTGGCTGGGATGAAATCATCCATGCTATTCCCCATATGAAGGAAGATCCCTGTGCCATTGAAATCAAATATGGCCAAGGCGCCAAACCCGGAGACGGCGGTCTTCTGATGTGGCACAAGGTGAATAAGCTCATCGCAGCCATCCGCGGGGTTCCACAGGGCGTGAGCCTGCCCAGCCCCCCCACCCACCAGACCCAGTATTCCATTGAAGAATCCGTGGCCAAAATGATTTTGTCCATGTCCATGGCCTGGGGGTTCCGGGTGCCGGTGTATCCGAAAATATCGGCTTCTTCCACCTCCCTTGCCGTGCTCAATAACCTGGCCCGCAACGATTATGCGTCGGGCCTTGCCATTGACGGCGAAGACGGCGGAACCGGAGCGGCTTACACCGTGTCCATGGATCACATGGGCCACCCCATTGCCTCCTGCATCCGGGACAGCTATCTGAATCTTACCAAAATCGGGAAACAAAATGAAATCCCGGTATTTGCCGGGGGCGGTGTGGGCAAGAACGGAAATCTTTCCGCCAATGCCGCAGCCCTGATCATGCTGGGGGCCAGTGGTATCCAGATCGGCAAATATGCCATGCAGGCCGCTGCCGGGTGCGTGGGAACCGAAGAAGACCGGTGCAATGTCTGCAATCTTGGCATCTGCCCCAAGGGCATCACCTCCCAGGACCCAAGGCTTTACCGGCGTCTGGACCCCGAAGACGTGGCCCAGAGGATTGTGGATTTATTTGTCTCTTTTGATACTGAGCTTAAAAAAATCGTGGCACCCCTGGGCCGGTCAACCTCCCTGCCCATCGGGATGTCCGATGCCCTTGGTATTGATGATTTTGCAGCAGCAGAGCGCCTCAGCATAAAATATGTGGTATAAAGGATTGAGCCATGAAAAACCATGCATTTATCAAATTATCCGGTCAAAAAGACAATAAAAGGATTCCGTCCCGGGTGCTGGAAGAAATGATCCATCACCATATCAAAAACGGACGCAGAAATATTGAAGTGGAAGGATTTGGTCAGCACGGCATCGGCGGAAGGCTTTGGGATGCCGGAGCTGATGAAACCCATATCCGGATCATTGGCCAGTCCGGCCAGAGGGCAGGGTCCTTTGGCCATTTCGGAACAAAAATTGAAATCATGGGGCCTGCCTCCGACGATGTGGGCTGGCTCAATGCCGGGGCCGAGATCATTGTCCACGGCAATGCCTCCAATGGCGTCATGAACGGGGCTGCCCAGGGAAAAGTCTTTATTTGCGGGTCCATCGGTGCCAGAGGTATGACCATGACCAAGCGGAACCCCAGGTTTGAACCGCCCGAACTCTGGGTCCTGGGGTCTGCCGGGGATTATTTCGGGGAATTTATGGCCGGCGGAATTGCCGTCATCTGCGGCCACAACCTGGATGCGAAAAACCCGGTACTGGGATACCGGCCCCTGGTGGGCATGGTGGGCGGAAAGGTCTTTGTAAGGGGAAATATTGACGGGTTTTCCAAAAAAGATGCCAAGCTGATTTCCATAGCCGATGACGACTGGAACTGGCTTGTCACCCATCTTGAGACATTTCTTTCAAAAACCCATAAAAAAGAGCTGTTGCCTTCTCTTTCAATCCGCTCAGAGTGGCAGCTCATTGAAGCAAGGTCAGCCAGGGAAAAAACCGACAGCCCTGAAAAACCGTCCATGGCCTGGTTCAGAAACCAGGTCTGGGACCGTGAGCTGGGCCGTGGCGGTCTTATCGGCGATCTTGAAGAAATTGAAAGGGGCTCCATTCCCATCATTACCCGGGGGGAGTTGAGGCGATACATCCCGGTCTGGGAGCAGGGAAGATATATGGCGCCCTGTGAGGCTGCCTGCCCCACCGGTATTCCCGTCCAGGAAAGATGGGGCATGGTGCGCCAGGACAATATTGATGAAGCCGTTGAAATGGGGCTTCAATACACACCGTTTCCGGCAACGGTCTGCGGCTATCTTTGCCCCAGCCCCTGCATGGCCTCCTGCACCCGGAACCTGAAATATATGTCTCCCATTAATGTGAAGCTTCTTGGAAAAGCCGGAGAAAATGTCAAACTGCCAAAACCCGATCCCAAAACGCAGAAAAAAATTGCCGTCATCGGTGCCGGACCTGGCGGCATATCCGCTGCTTGGCAGTTGACCTTGAAAGGCCATACCGCCACCCTTTTTGATACGAGCAGCA
>CAZWMY010000249.1:0-2350 GCA_964635025.1 uncultured Desulfobacula sp.
CCGCAGCCAAAGACACAGCAGCCCTGATTGAAGGAACGGTTAAAAAGGTCAATGAGGGGGCTCAGCTTGTTACCACAACCTATGAGGCCTTTAAAACGGTTGCAGAAAGTTCAGGTAAGGTCGGAACCCTGGTAGCAGAAATCGCCCAAGCATCCAAAGAACAATCCAACGGCATTGACCAGGTAAATCTGGCTATTGCGGAAATGGACAAGGTGATTCAGCAGAATGCAGCCAATGCCGAAGAATCCGCATCAGCAGCAGAAGAAATGAGTGCCCAGGCCGAACAGTTGAAAGAATATGTGGATGAACTGGTCATGGTGGCAACCGGCAAGAAAAATGAGAGTGGTCATG
This sequence comes from uncultured Desulfobacula sp., assembly GCA_964635025.1. Lineage (GTDB taxonomy): Bacteria > Desulfobacterota > Desulfobacteria > Desulfobacterales > Desulfobacteraceae > Desulfobacula. The sequence goes on from CAZWMY010000249.1 coordinate 352, forward strand.
CCTCCGGCCTTCATAAGGTTCATCACCCCATGAAGGCGTTATCTTCTAAATCGTCAAAGCCTAAGGCTGTTGCAAAAGCAAAAAATTCCCTCCTGGCTCAGAAAACCGCTGAAGTCAGACCGGACCAGGTTATTCCTTTTGACGATGATGAAAGCTTTAAGGACTTTTAGTTAGATATACCGGTACGAATGAATGAAATATAACGAGGACACAATTATGGTTTCCCAAGAAATTCACAGTCTATTTGAAAAGCTGGCCTGTGATTTTATGATGGCGAACCCGGAAGAACCTGAGACCTTGTCGGGCTTACTGCCGGTATTAAAGCAACTTCATGACCAATGCAAAAATTTGAAACTGAAGGGTGAATCTGAAAGCACCCTGAAGGCGAGAAACATGATCAACACTATATTAAGCGATCCTGTTGACTCGGAATCAAAAATGAAAGCTCTCGGGGATCTGATTACCTCCCTTTCTTCTTCTTTAACGGTCATGGAAGAAAAGGCTGACACATCGGAAGAACCTTTACCGGCACCACTTGAAGCAGACCTGATCCTTGCAGGTTCTGATCCTCAGACAGTTGAAAAGGGCCTTGAGCAGTTCTCCAGCCTCATTGCCTCTTTTTGCCCGGGCGAAATCCCGGATCTTGGTGCCATGCTCAACAACCTTGATAACCTGATAGAGATTTCAAAAAATTATGACCCGCTCACCTTCCATGAAATTGCACTTGCCTGCAAGGATTATGTGGAACACATGACCCTGGAGAATATCTGCGAGACAAAGCCCATTGAAGAAGGTGTGATTCTTCTAAAATCAATTTTAAGCCATTTAAAGCGAAATGAGCCATTTGCCTTTGATTATTCTGATGTCTTGGAACTTTTGAATGCCGGATTTGAAACTGCCAAGGCCAAAAATAGGGAAGCGTTGGAAGATCCGATAGCGCCTGAGCCAATCCCACAGGTAGAACCGAAAAAGATATCTGCCGATGACATGGAGATTCTCAATGATTTTGTTTCCGAGGCCATTGAAAATCTCGATACCATCGAAATCAAGCTCATGGACTTGGAGCAGGACCCGACCAACATAGAGATTATCAATGATATTTTTCGACCCTTTCATACCATCAAAGGGGTTTCCGGTTTTTTATCCCTGACAAAGATCAATAAACTTTCCCATGCCACGGAAAATCTTCTGGATGGCGCAAGGAGTGGAGATTTTAGCATTAACTCTGCTGCCACTGATGCTATCCTGGAATCCGTGGATACCCTGAAGGCCCTTATCGAAAAGATCAAAAAAGGGCTTCAGACAGGATTTTTGGAATCAGATGAAGATATCGACACAAAACCCATGCTGGAAAAACTCCAACGCATCCAGGCATCTCTGACCAATGGAGAAAAAGAGCCCTTGGGTGAAATCCTGATCCGCAAAAATGCCGTAGATCGGGAAACGGTGAATGATGCCCTTGAAATCCAGAGAGATTTTCCAGAAAAAAAGCTGGGCGAAATCCTGGTTGAAAAAAGAAAAGCTGAACCCGGCCAGATCTCCTCTGCTTTGATGGAGCAGAATTCAAGCAGGAACAAACCAGAATCCCAGGTCAAGGTCAGTACCCAAAAACTGGATGACCTAGTAGATTATGCAGGAGAGCTTGTCATTGCCCAGGCCATGCTCAGACAGAAAACCTCCCATGACCCGGCATTGAACCAGAGTGTAGCCCATCTGGGCCAGATCGTCACCCATATGCAGAACATTGCCATGTCAATGCGGATGATTCCCATTAAAGCCACCTTCATGAAGATGATCCGGCTGGTCCGGGATCTTTCCCAGAAAGTTGGAAAGGATGTAAGCCTTTCCATGGCAGGTGAAGATACTGAGATCGACCGGAACGTGGTGGACGCTCTATATGAACCCATGGTCCACATGATCCGAAATTCCCTGGACCACGGCATTGAACCTGCCGAAGAACGCAAGATCAAGGGGAAAGCCTCTCAGGGTACAATTTTTC
>CAZWMY010000250.1:0-2342 GCA_964635025.1 uncultured Desulfobacula sp.
CGCCAGTTCAAATTTGCCTTTTTTCAGATGGGAAGCCCCGGTAAAGGACCCTTTTTCATGACCGAACAATTCACTTTCGATCAGATTTTCAGGGATGGCGGCGCAATTGATTTTGATAAAAGGCTTTTTGTTGCGCTCACTGTTATAATGGATGGAATTGGCCACCAGCTCTTTTCCTGTCCCGCTTTCCCCCCGGATCAGAACCGTGGCCGATGATGACGACACCTGGGAAATCATCTGGAGAACTTCCCTCATCTTGTTGGAATTTCCAATGAAATTGTCAAAGCTGTAGCGGTTTTCAAGCTCGGATTTCAGTCGGATATTCTCCGTTTTCAGTTGTTCTTTTTCAATTCTGATGGTTTCGATATTGATGACATGGTGGGCTACCATGGCTGCCACAACCGATAACAGCTTTTCCCCTTTTTCAAGGGAGGCCTTGCCTTCAAAGGGCCTGTCTGCACTGATGGCACCCACAACCCGGTTTTCTTTTTTGATGGGAACGCAGATAAAAGAATAGTCCATTCCGTCGGAAACTTGTCTGGAATGGGTTTTGTCCAGAAACAGGGGTTCTTCGCTGATCCTGGGAACGACAGCGGGTTCCCCGCTTTGAATCACCCTTCCCACAATGCCTTCTCCCGGAAGATATCGGATCAGGCGGGTGGTATCTTCGGAAATGCCATGGGCCATTTCAATCCGGATGTCTCCGGCTTCAGAGTTGATCAGAAAGATAATGCCCCGGACAAGGTTAAGGGAATCCGACAGAACGGTTAACACTCTGAACAGGGATTTTTTCATGTCCATGTGCTGGTTCAGGGCTTCGCTGATCTCATATAACAGGGAGATTTCTTCAAATGATTTCATTTGGCTATAAGCGTATTTCGACCTTTCAATATGTTAGCCTTTGGTTTAAGGGACATTATTGCATAAAACTTTAATCCATAACAAGAAATAATGACCGCATGAGGTGAAAAATGAAGGAAGGCAAAAAGTCTTGGAAAGGAAAGATTCGGATGAAAGGCTTTCAGACCAGCAGCGGGTTCTGGAAAAAATTCTGGAAGCCCCTCCCGTGGGAATCTGTCTTGTGGAGAACAGGATTTTCAAATGGGTGAATGCGGAAAGGGTGAAAATGTTTGGTTATGAAAAAAAAGAGGACGACTCCCTGTTTAAAGCCCGTATCATCCCAACCATCTCCCACCAGGAAACCCGCTTGAAAGCGCCATTGTGACCTTTGTGTCGATATTTTCTAGAGAGAAGAGGCCCAGAAAGAAAAAAGGAAACGCTGCAAGGCGTCTTTCCAATATTCCCCGGTATAAAACCGTGGAGTACCCAGGAGATACAAGGATTATTGGTATCCGGGGGTCTTCCGGCGACCCTGTTTGAAAGATATTTCCCGCTTTACAATATCCGGTTTGGATGGTATCTTGACAAAATCATCAGATGATAGATTTACCAGCATCATCAGGAGATTTATATGAAGCATATCGAAATACGGTTCGGAGATAATATAGAGAAACATTCGGCAGAAGAAAAATCTTTTGAAGAAATGTTTCAATCGGTCAACCCCATGTTTTGTTTTTCAAAACGGATATGGAAACCCCAGATGGATATTTTTGAGACAAGAAATGAAATTATTATACAGGCTGAAATCGCAGGGGTAAGAAAAGAAGATATTGTCATCGAAGTCAGCAACAAAGCCATAAAAATATGCGGGCACAGGAAAACAAACCATCCTGACCGGACAGCCACTTACAGGCTTGCAGAGATCCAGTTCGGGCAGTTTGAAAGGGTTCTTTACCTGCCGAGCGTCATTGATGTTGAAAAAGTAACCGCCAAATATTCAAACGGATTTTTAGAGTTGATTCTGGGGAAATTGTTCAGGGAAAATATTAAAAACAGGCATAATATTTCCTTAGACTTTGCATAAGCGCATGATTCCAAAAGGAAACCGATCATAATGGATGACTTAAGACATCCCTCTGGCCCCATAACCACAGACCATATTCCGGACATTATCCCCATCCTACCCATCGTTGATACCAATTTATTTCCCAAGATGGTGCTTCCTCTTGTGTTGATTCAAAGCGAGGCGGTTGAGCTCATTGATGAAGCCATGGCAGGAAACCGGATGTTGGGGCTCTTGTTATCCAGGCGATCCGACATCGATTCCCGGCACACAACCGAAGATCTCTACAGGATAGGGACCATTGCCATTATCCTGAAAATGTCCAAAATGGAAGAATCCAAGGCCCAGCTTCTCATTCAGGGTCTTGAACGGTTCAGGATTGTCAAATTTCTTAAGAATAAAAAATATATGCAGGCCCAGATCGAAGTCGTGGAAAACC
>CAZWMY010000251.1:0-2339 GCA_964635025.1 uncultured Desulfobacula sp.
GCGAACAAAGCCTTTATGATTCCGGTAGGGTTCAAAAAGCCATTGATGATTTTAAATCAAAAGATATGATTTATGAAAAAGATGATGCCCTCTGGTTTAGAACCACCAACTTCGGTGATGAAAAAGACCGGGTGGTGGTCAGAAATAATGGGCTTGCAACTTATTTTGCATCTGATATTGCCTATCATGTTGAAAAGTATGAGCGCGGGTTTCAAAGGGTTATCGATGTCTGGGGAGCGGATCATCACGGCTATATCAAAAGGATCAATGCCATTGTGGTTGCTTCCGGAAAAAACAGCGAGCAGTTCCAGGTGATTCTGGTTCAGCTTGTCAATCTCCTCAGGGGAGGGCAACCTTTCCAGATGTCCACAAGGGCAGGTGAATTTGTCACCTTAAAAGAAATTGTGGATGAAGTGGGGAAAGATGCGGCAAGATTCATGTTTTTAAGTCGCAGCTATGATTCCGGCCTTGATTTTGATCTTGAGTTGGCCAAGCAGAAAAATTCAGAAAATCCTGTCTATTATGTTCAATATGTTCACGCAAGAATCGCCGGTATTCTCTTAAAGGCCAAACAGGAGAATATCATTCAGGATATTGATTTTAAAAAAGGGATGCATCTGAATCTGCTCAATGCAGAAGAAGAAGTAAATCTTTTGAAAATTCTGCATACCTTCAGGGAAAATGTGGAGAAAAGCGCTTTGGAATTGCATCCTCATGTCATTTTCAATTATCTGATGAATCTTGCTGCCGCCTTCCACGGGTATTATAACCGGCACAAGGTTATCACCGATGACCGGGAGCTGACCCTGGCCCGGTTAAGCCTTGTCCTGGGGGTCAAAAAGGTGATTCGCAACGGGTTGACGCTTCTTGGGGTTTTTGCACCGGAAAGAATGTAACCATGATGTCCTTTAAAGGGATTCAAAAATACCTGATTTATGCTTTAATTGCAGGCTGGATGTTTTTTTTGGGGATTGTGGTGGGCAGAGGATTTTCCCCTGTGACCTTTGATACAAAAGAATTTTCAAAAAAACTTGAGAAGATGGCAAATATCCCTGACCGGAAAAACGAGGTCGGTAAAAAAGTAGACCTAAAATTTTACGAAGATCTTGATACCCATTCTGCACAGGAAAAATTGACGCCAAAAACTACTGCCGCCGGCCATCCTCCTGAAAAAGAGCCGGTAAAGGAACCACCTAAAGAACAAGCCAAGGAACCTGCAAAAGAAATGGCAAAAGAGGCACGGAAAGAGCCTGCAAAGGAGCCGGTTAAATTGGCGGTCAAAGAACCCAAAAAAGAGCCGGTAAAGGAAATCAAAAAACCACCTGTTAAAGAACCAGCCAAGGAAGCCAAAAAAGAACCTGTCAAAGAGCCTTCTAAAGAGCCTGTAAAGGAAGTTGCAGCAGAGACAGGGGAGACCAAGTCAGAATCTAAAAAACAAAAAACCATTGAAAATATACCCGAGGCCATCAATTCAAAAGGGTCTTGGTCTTATTCCATTCAGATTGCAGCTTACAAGAGTTTCCAGGAAGCGGTTGCCAAAATGGCGGCATTGGAAGAAAAAGGATTTTCTTCTTACCGGATAAAAGGGGAAAAGGACGGGGTTACCATGTACAGGGTCAAGATCGGACCCTTTGAAACCTATGAGGCGGCAAAGGAATTTAAGGGCAGATTGGATAAAGCCAAGATCGATGCAATGATCATGAAAAAGGAAACAGATGAAGATATCAAAGAGTGAGGTCGAAAAGATAGCCCATCTTGCTCGGCTGGAAATTGAAGATTCGCAGATGGAAAAAATGGTGGAGCAGTTGGGACATATCCTTCAGTATATTGATAAATTGAAAGATGCGGATGTGGAGAAGGTAAGGCTGTCTTCCGGAGCTGCTGCAATGAATAATGTGCTGAGGGAGGATACGCCTGAAGCTTCGCCAGGGCCTTCGGTAACCTTGGCCAATGCTCCGGACAGAGATGATGATTTCTATGTTGTACCGCGAGTCGTAAAATAATCGAAACCTGTATGCATGAACCTCTATGAATTAGGATATATCGATGGACTGTCATGAATTTACAATCGGAAACGCTATTGAAAAGCTTGCCCACCATGAAATCTCTTCAATAGAATTGACATCGGCGTTTCTTACCCGGATTGAAAAATTTGAAGAAGAGATCAATGCGTTTATTACGGTTGATAAAGAGGGCGCCCTTGACCAGGCTAAAAAAGCGGATCAGGACATTGCCGCAGGCCGGAGCGCCACATTGACCGGGATACCTCTTGCATTGAAAGATATTTTGTGCACAAAAGGGATAAAAACAACCTGCGGTTCCCAAATCCTTGAAAATTT
>CAZWMY010000252.1:0-2322 GCA_964635025.1 uncultured Desulfobacula sp.
CTTTCGGAGGTTTTGCTAGTCTTTTTTTTGGATTTTATGAAATATTCGGGCTAATTTGGATTCCGAAATATCGGAAGAAGATGATATACGGTAATCTTAGGAAATATCTTGGTGAGATATTGAGGGAACTGGCGTTGCAAAAGGAATCAAGTATAATAGAAGGTCACCTGATGGGAGATCATGTCCATGTGTTGATATCAATTCCACCAAAATATTCAGTATCTCAGGTTGTCGGCTATATCAAAGGAAAAAGTGCGATACATATTGCCAGGACATATGAAGGTCGGCGGCAGAACTTTACAGGCCAAAGTTTTTGGGCTCGGGGTTATTTTGTGTCGACGGTTGGGCGAGATGAAGAAACAGTAAAGAAATACATCAAGAAACAAGAAGAGGCTGATCGGAAAGACGATCAGTTGAAATTATTTTGACCACCTTCAGGTGGTTCATGGTTTTATGACCGCTTTGAGCGGTTCACAATACAAGCCTCCGGCTCTGCCGGAGGTCATTGACTGAAAAAAGCTTGTCAGGACGACCGCCGGACAGTATATTATAAATGCAAACTAAAAAAGGAGGCGACTATGTCTGCATTAAAAATTGCCAAAAGCGAAAGAATTGATGTCCGGGCCAGCAGGTCTGTTAAGCAGCTCTTACAGGAGGCTGCCCGTGCCTGCCATAAGAATGTTAGCGAATTTTTGCTTGATGCCGGTATCTCCGCAGCCAACCAGGCTCTTGCCGATCGAAAGCGGTTCGTCCTTGATGATCATCAGTGGGCCGAGTTTGAGAAGGCGCTGGATCGCCCTGTCCACGACAAACCGAGATTAAAAGAACTTCTCATGACTCCAGGGCTGCTTGAATGAAGATATCTTATGAGCCCGTACGAAAGCTTTCTGTCACGGACAATGCTGATGACTTTGATTGCGGTCAGGCTGTACTCAATCAATTTTTACAGAATTATGCACTGATAAATCAAAAGGCAAATAGTTCCCAAACCTATGTCTGTTGCTATTCTGGAGCTATCGTTGGCTATTATAGCTTGTCTGTGGGAAGCGTTGCTCACGAAGCTGCACCTCATCGCGTTTTGAAAGGCTTGGCTCGACATCTGGTTCCTGTAATTATACTGGCGAGATTGGCAGTGGACAAAATACATCAGGGCAAGGGCCTTGGACGTGCTTTGCTTAAGGACGCTTTGCTGCGCACTGCACAGGCGGCAGATATTGCAGGCATTCGCGCCCTACTGGTGCACGCCAAGAATGAAGCCGCGCGGCAATGGTATGCATCCTGGGACGTTGAACCCAGCCCGACAGATCCGTTTCACCTTTTTTTGTTGCTTAAGGATTTAAAAAAAATTTTAGGGTAATCTCGGTGTAGCAATCTTAAAAACGCCCGGAGTTTTTTTCAACACTCCCTTCCGGGCCATGTATTGGGACTGATGGGTCTTTCAACGCTTGAGATCAGCAAAGACGCCTTTGTGGAAAAGGAAATGTCAGACTATTATTCCTTCATGCTTTATAAGGTGATGCTGCCCGGTTATCTTCCTGTCACTTTGGATTATCCTATTGTACTTTCTCTTGCAAAGGAAGAACCTTCACTTTTTATGCAGCGGTTTCGGCCACCGGTGCTTATTGATGAAATTCAATACGCACCTGAGCTCCTGCCATACATCAAAATGGAGGCAGATAAAGAGCAGATGGCCGGTTTTTTCTGGATCACCGGCCCGCAGCAGTTTCACCTGATGAAAGGCATCTCTGAATCTCTTGCAGGGCGAGTCGGAAATACCTTTTAAAAACCATACTGCGAGGCTCATATCCCACGATTGCTGTTTCTGAGCATAAGGACAGGCAAATTTTTTACAGCTCATATGTTCAGACATATCTTCAAAGGGAGATTCGTGATCTTGCCAAAGTCGGAGATGAAATGACCTTTTTGAGATTTTAAAAGCCTCGGCATCACTGACCGGACAGATTCTGAACCTGGCGGAGCTGGCAAGAGATATAGTAATGCAACCAAAAGGCTTGTCAAAACCCCGAAACTTTATTTTCTTGATACCGGGCTTTGTGCCTATTTAACGAAATGGTCAACACCTGAAACCCTTGAAGCCGGGGCAATGGCAGGCCCGATTCTTGAAATATGGATAATGGAGGAGCTGCTGAAAAGCTGGTGGCACAACGGCCTTCAGGCGGGGTAATCTTCCTGAAGGATCAGTATCTTCCTCTGACCGGGAATATTATGGCCATTCCGGTGGGAATGATATAGTTTGACCCGGACCTGCAGACAAAATTACCAGGAATACTGTCATTGATGAAGGCGGCGTTGTGCCTATTT
>CAZWMY010000253.1:0-2263 GCA_964635025.1 uncultured Desulfobacula sp.
CTCGGTGCCGCCGGAGGTGAAAATTCCCAGGGTGGTATCCGCGTTCTGGACATGTTCAAGGTAAAAAGATTCCTTAAAATTGAAGATCATGCGGTGGATTTTGGCCAGGATCTGTTTTTCAAGGACAGACAGGACTTTTGAGGTTTCAAGCTTGATCACGTTCTGGTTTAAGGCTGCGGTAATGGCTTTCAGATGGACCATGAAAAAGGGAATGGCCGAAGTCATGTGGCCGATAAAATAGGGGGATGCCACATTGACGGCTCTGGGGGCAATCTCGTCAATGATGTCCTTGATCACGTCGGCCAGTTTTTTTTGGGGCTCCGCATTGATCCTGGTATCGGTGTAGTCTTCGGCCAGTTTTATGAGGCTGATTTCTTCGGTAACGCCCACATGGGTGTTTAAAAAATCATGGAGCCCGAAAAGAATCTGTTCCATGTATTTTACCAGGGTATTTCTGCTCTTCTCATCCTCAGGCCGGATAAATACCCGGTGAAGCGTTTTCCAGTCGGCAACAAGTGATGGGGGTCTGTCTTTTGCTGCGGTCATGATCTTTTTGAATGGCCTCCCTGTGATTTTTTTATCAACCCGTTTTTTGATGAGATGTATCACAAGAATAAAGAGGGATACACCCTTTTTTTGAACTTTTGGGGAAATAAATCTTTCAAAAGCCGATGAAAGCCTGTAAATAATTGAAAAAAAGAAAAGGAGAAGAAAATCATATGGATCTTCATCAGACCGATATCCTGACAAAAATATCCCGGTACAATCTCATCAGAAACGGAAGAATGATTTATATTGATGTCCACCAAAAAATCCAGGGCAACCTTGCCGGCAAATATGTGGCTGTGCCCAACCTCGTCAATATCGTTGCAAAGCCGGAGCATCAGGGTGCTGGAGAGGATGAACCAAAAGCTTTGGAAGACTGCCTGAAAAAAATAAAAGGCCTTAACCTGGAAGAGCTTTTTCCCACAACAAGGCCCCAAAGAAATACGCTGAAGGACAATTAAACAAAAAGCCTGCCGCAGTCTGACCGCGGCAGGCTTTGAAAGATCTCAACCGTTTTTAGCTTCTATACTTTTCGCCCATCTCAAACCCGGGCTCCATGGCTTTTTTGTTCATGTCCATGAAATCTTCCGGGATGGTGGCTTCCAGCACCTTCAGGATCGATTCCGGTTTGATGAGTTTTGAAACCCCGATGAGCGCCCCAAGAACGCAGATATTGAATACAATGGGTTTGCCGATTTTTTTCATGACCTCGTCATACATGGGAAGGTCGATGTGGACGGCATCGACCTTTGTTTCAACGGCCACATATTTTGAATCCACCAAAAGAAGGCCGCCAGGCCGGATAATGGATGCAAATTTGTTATAACTTTCCTGGGTCAGGCTGATGAGGATATTGGGCTGGACCACTTTTGGAAAAAAGATTTCCGTATCGTCGATGATGACGTCGCTCCGGGTGGAACCGCCTCTTGCCGCCGCCCCATAACTCTGGGACTGGATGGCGTTTTTGTTTTCATATATCACCGCAGCTTCTGCAAGGATGATGGCGGCAGTGATCACGCCCTGTCCTCCTGAGCCTGAAAAAACCAATCGTGAACGTTCCATCATGCGTTTCCTTTCATTGCGGTTTTAATGATCTTGTCATAGGCTTCACAATATTCCGGGACATCTGTCTTTTCCACAAAGATTCCCCTCTGGATCAGGTTTGGATTGTCTTCCAGTTTTTTGGAGCCGATCTTGACCGTGTTGTTCTTATATCCTTCCATCATCTGGATGGCGTCCCCTTCCTTGTTTTTCCGTCCGTAATAGGTGGGGCACTGGGTCAGGATTTCCACCACCGAGAACCCTTTGTGGGTGATGGCTTTTTTCAAGAGATCCTTGCATTCTACGGCATGGAATACCGTGGATCTTGCTACAAAGGTGGCGCCTGCGCTTCTGGCCAGATCCACAATATCGAATTCCCGGTCAATGGTGAGGAAGGGCGCTGTGGTGGCTTTTTTCCCGCTGCCGGACAAGGGGGAAAACTGGCCGCCGGTCATGCCGTAAATCCGGTTGTTCATGACAATGGCCGTGATATCGATATTTCTTCGGGCTGCATGGATGAAATGGTTCCCGCCGATGGCCAGGGCATCTCCGTCACCCATGGGCACAATGGCTTTGAGTTCAGGTTTAGACAACTTGACGCCGGTGGCAAAGGCAAGGGCCCGGCCATGAATGGTATGAAGTGAATGGAAATCCACATATCCTGAAATCCGGGAAG
>CAZWMY010000254.1:0-2208 GCA_964635025.1 uncultured Desulfobacula sp.
ATATAATCGTGTTTCAGGCGAGTGCCGAATTTGGGTGTTTCTTCGATCTCCTCCTCCCGGATATTGAGGACTTCACATACGGAATCTACCACAATGCCGATCAGGATGGTGGCAAGCTCAGAATCGATTTCTACAACGATAATGCAGGTCCGGTCCGTATAGGCAATGGAGTCCATTTCAAATTTGGTTCTCAGATCCAGAACGGGGATGACCTTTCCTCGAAGATTGATGACTCCTTTTACAAATTCCGGAGTCCTTGGCACTGATGTAATAGGCATCATGCCGATGATTTCCTTGACCTTTAAAATGCCGATGCCGTATTCTTCCTTTTCCAGTGAAAAAGTCAGATACTTGCCGGTTTTGATTGTCGTGGCCTTGATGGCCTGGGCCATGGTTGTCCTTTCGTCTGCCATTTTTCTTTGTCTCCTTAATGAATTATTTTGAAATCCTGCTTTTCCAGAAATCCAACCGGTCGATATGTTTTCTCTGTATAATGAAAGAGTTATCAGTGACCTTCCTGCATTGGGTTCTTAGCCCTTTCAGGATTAGCCTCCGCTTTTGTAAGAATCTGGGTAACAGTTGCTTCGGGGAGCCAGTCGATTTTCCCTGTCCCGACATCATAAATGGCACCCGCAACTTTTACTTTGCCGCTCTTTACAAGATTTCGAACAGCAGCGCTTTTGAGGAACAGATCGTCAATGCTCTGCCAGACGTTCTCCACAATGGCATAGGGGACAACTGCATCGCCTTTGGCTTCGGGATGGGCCGCAGCCGCGCGTTTGACAGCCGGGATGATATTGTCCACCAAAGGCGGAATATTGCGCTCAAGGGCATGGCCTTCCCCCCGGACAGCCGCTGAAACAGCTATGACGGCTCCGCACTGGGTGTGGCCCAGGACCACCAGAACTGGTGTATTGACATGGGCAAGGCCGTATTCAATGGAACCGATTTCATCGGTGTCGCAGACATTGCCGGCCACGCGGACTACAAAGGTGTCCATGATGCCGGTATCAAATATTCTTTCCACAGGCAGCCGTGAATCCGAACAGGTGATGACGGTTGCCAGGGCGTGATTTGCCTGGCTTTCCTTTCCTGCCTGGATCAGTCTTGCCGCATCGGTGTGGGGGTGAGTGGCAGTGTTCGAATAAAACCTCTGGTTTCCTTGTTTCAGCTGTTCAATGATCTTGTCAGGGCTTGGCTTTTCACAAAAGGCAGGGCCGGGAAAAAGAAAAGCCCCTGAAATAAATCCCATGGTGAGGATGGTGATCAAAAGGGTAAGATTAAATTTGCGGGTTAACGATAATTTCAGGTTTTTCATGGTCACTCCTTTTTAAAAATTGTTGTATTATGATTTTTCTGCCTGGATAGTCAGTCTTCTGCCTTATAGTTGATTCATGACAGGTTCTTTTTTTCGCTTTAAGTCTTCGAAGAGGATTAAAAAAGGACATTTTGCTTATCGAAAATAGCTCTCTGCTGAAATGGCAGAAAAATAAGGCCCTTATTTTATATTCACTTCAATTATTTTTTACTTTAAACCTACTTATTCCGTAAATTTTTTGACAAAAGATGAAACTCAGACTTTAACTGTCTTTTGCTATTCCTCTAATTCCCTGATCCATAAGCTTTTCAGTTTCTATTTTTCCCAGTCAATAGATTCTCAACACATTCTAATATGGCTTTTCGTGAAGATGGTTTTTTTAAAAATGCATCTGCACCCGAAGAAAATGCTTTTTCCTCATTTTCTTTAGTGCCGTGACCGGATAAAATTAATACTTTGATTTTTTTTGTGGCAGGATCTGTCTTTACCGTTTTACATACTTCAAATCCATTCATATTGGGCATGAATAGATCCAGTATCATTAGATCGGGTTGATATTGTATCAGTTTTTTGCCAGCCTCAAAACCATCTGCGGCGAATTCAATATCAATAAAAATCCCTTTGAGGATCAGGTTTAGAAAATTTCGTACATTTTCATCATCATCTACGATCAAAATTTTTGCTTTATCGTGTCTTAATTCATTTATATTGAAGGGTAATTGATTATCGTCTAACCATTTTTTTAAGTCCACTGGAAGAATTCGGTTGTGCCCGCCTTGAGTCTTATAGGATTTTATTTTTCCTGAAGATACCCATCGGTGCATCGTGGATCTATCCACTGCACAAATTTTGGCTGCTTGTGACATGGTGAAATATTGTTTCATGGGTTA
>CAZWMY010000255.1:0-2182 GCA_964635025.1 uncultured Desulfobacula sp.
CATGTTTTTCCATGTGGATTCAGGGAAACTGGCATCGGTGATGGATCATTTAAGACAGGGCATGACCATTGAAGGAAAACAGCTGGACAGAAAAATCGATTTTGTCCTTGGCTCCGGAGTGGAAACCCCCTGGGGAAAAAACATGCCCAAGCGGGGCATGGAAGAAATGGAAGATATGATGAATGTGGGCACGGGATTTTTTCTGACCACACCGATTTTTGATGTGGATCAGTTTGCAAGGTTTATGAAACAGGTGGAGCCCTTTAAAGTCCCGGTGATTGCGGAAGTCATGATCTTAAGGACCGCCGGCATGGGTAAGTTTTTGAATCGTCATTTCAAATCCGGACTTGTGCCTGAATGGGTGATCCAGAAGCTGATGAGCGCACCCAATAAGACTAAGGCGAGCATGGAACTTTTTGCCGATACTGTTAACAGTCTGAAAGATATCTGCCAGGGGGTTCATATCATTACCATTGGCGGGGTGGATAACCTGGTGCAGTATCTGAACGCAGCCAAATTAAGATAAGGGAGAGCTAAGTAATGGCAGAGGCGATTAAGATTGATGAACTGGATATTGAGTTTAAAGACCAGGTCCTGGAAAAGGTACCGACGGCAAATTTCGATCTTTGCCTAACCTGCGGGACCTGTACCGGCGGGTGCGCAGCCTCGGAGCTGATGGATATGGATCCGAGAAAGCTGATCCGGATGCTGAATCTGGGGATGGATGACGTGGTCCTGAAAAGCAACTGGAAATGGGTCTGCAGCATGTGCCAGCGGTGTGTGGCCGCCTGCCCCATGAAAATCAATATCCCGGCCCTGGTATTCAACCTTCGGGCCAGCGTGCCAAGGGAGAAGAGGCCCAAGGGGATTCTCGGGTCCTGTGACCAGCATATTCGGACCGGCAGCGCCATGGGCGCTAAAAAAGAAGATTTTGAATTCACGGTTCTGGACGTGGCCGAAGAAATCAGGGAAAGCCATCCCGGGTTTGAAGACCTGGAAGTGTCAGTGGACCGGATAGGCGCTCACATCGTGCTGAACCAGAATTCAAGAGAGCCTGTTACCGAACCCGAAGAAATGGGGCCCCTGTGGAAAATTCTTCACATGGTGGGGGCAGACTGGACCTATCCGTCCGTCATGTGGGCCGGTGAAAATTATTGCATGTTCATGGCCGATAATGAAGGCTGGAAATATATTATTGAGGAGTTTGTCCACCATGTGGACAATAATTTGAAAAGTCCTTTGGTGGTCAACACCGAGTGAGGGCATTCATACTTTGCGATCCTGGAAGGATTGCGCAAATTTAATATCCCCCACAAATTCCAACTGACCACCATTATCGAACTTTATGCCCAGTGGATCAGGGAAGGAAAGCTTAAAGTCAATTCCGACTGGAATAAAGAGATCAAAGCCAAATTCACGGTTCAGGACCCCTGCAATATCGGCAGAAAGAGCGGTTCCAATAAGATTGTGGATGATTTGAGGTTTGTGATCAAGACCGTTGTGGGAGAAGAAAATTTTATTGATACAGTGCCCAACCGCGATAATAATTATTGCTGCGGTGGTGGCGGCGGGGCTTTGCAGGCCGGTTTTCCGGACGAAAGAAGGGCATACGGCAAGATAAAATTCAACCAGATTACAGCCACCGGTGCGACCTATGTCATTGCACCCTGCCACAACTGCCACGGTCAGATTGAAGATATCGGTCATCACTATGGCGGCAATTATCATGTCGTCCATTTGTGGACCATTATCTGTCTTGCCATGGGGGTTTTGGGTGAATCTGAACGAACCTATCTCGGGCCGGATCTGGCTGAAGTGGGATTATAAATAAGGAGGAATTCAAATGGCCGAAAAAGGTAGAGGGTCGGTAATGGTTGTCGGTGCCGGCATTGCAGGTATTCAGGCTTCGCTGGATCTGGCGGATTCCGGATATTATGTATACCTCGTGGATAAAAATACAGCCATTGGCGGAACAATGGCTCAACTTGATAAAACCTTTCCCACCAATGACTGCTCCATGTGCATTATCTCACCCAAACTGGTTGAGGCGGGCAGACATCTCAATATCAAGCTTCTGACCATGACGGATATTGAAGCCTTGTCCGGGGAGGAAGGTTATTTTAACGTAAAAATCAAACAAAAACCCAGATTTATTGATCTCTCCAAATTCAAGGCCTGCCGG
>CAZWMY010000256.1:0-2180 GCA_964635025.1 uncultured Desulfobacula sp.
TCATTAAGCCTTTCGGCAAAGGATGCAGTGAACTGGGCAGGCATGTGCTGGACCACCACTACACCCGGAGTGTTCCGGGGCAACCGGATGAGCACTTGTTTAATAGCCTCTGTTCCTCCGGTAGAAGCCCCTATGGCAATAATTTTATTGGTTGTTGCAGACAAGGCTTTTGATTCAATTTTTCCTTCCAGAGGACGTTCCGGCATTCTGGAAATTAAAGACCGGGGTTTTATTCCATAAACCGCCCGGATTTTTTCAGCCAGCTGCACACCCATATCCCCTACGGAATAGGCTTCACTGGGTTTTGAAATCACTTCCAGGGCTCCTAACGAAAGTGCTTCCAGGGCAAGCTTGCTGCCTTTTGACGTCAGGGAACTGACAATAATGACAGGCATGGGATAATGCTGCATGAGCTTTTTTAAGAAAGTAATGCCGTCCATACGGGGCATTTCAATGTCCAGCGTGATGACATCGGGTTTCAGCTTGACAATCTGTTCTCTTGCCACATAGGGGTCCGGGGCCGTGCCCACCACCTCGATTCCCTTCTGTTTTGACAATTGCTCGGTAAATACTTTTCTGACAACTGCAGAATCATCTACGATAAGCACTTTGATATTTTGCGGCATAGACCCTCTTTCGAATTTCAATCACCGAAGGGTGACGTGAACAGCCATTTCCGGCCCTGTGGTTTTAATGATCATGGAGCCTGGCACTTCAGGGAACTCGTGTGAGGGAACAAGAGCCGGAATACCGAGTCCAAAGGGACTTTTGGCCTTTATCTTTCTTAAGGCATTACCGGTTATCATGTTCAGGATTTCCATTAAAGTTCCCTCCAAAATTTCTTCCTGAAGGGATTCTCCGGGTTCTCCCATGAAATTTCCCGCCATTTCCACAAGAAGCTGTCTTGGCACCAGAAGATACACACTGCCGGAAGCATCTCCTGAAAAATCAAGAAAACTGACCTTGTTCTGTTTTCCTTTCAAGGCCTTGATCTCTTTTTCAGTCGGCTTCTCTGAAAACTCAACCGGTAAAAAAAACATGGTTTCCATTACCTCAGAAATCGAGGTTTTCATTGTTGTCAGCACTGTCTTCATCATAACTTGCCTCCCCAAGAAATTTCACTATCAAATCCCTGATCGCCTCTGCTGAAAATGGTTTTGAAAGATACCCCTCAGCACCTGCTTCCATAAATTCCCGGATTCTTGATTCATTGCCTTCCGTGGATATCACCACTACCGGAATGGTCTTTAAAAGATCATCCGCCTTAACCGCACTTATCAATTCAAGACCGTTCATGACCGGCATATTGTGATCGGTCAGAACCATGTCCACCCAGTTGTTTTTTAACAGGGTCAGGGCTTCTCTACCGTTGGCCGCTTCCAGAAACTCCGATTGACCAAAACCCGCTGCCCGAATAGTCTTTTTTATAACAGACCGCATGGGCAAGGAATCATCAACAATGAGTATTGAATATGACATAAATTTTTCCCCTGATATTAAACAAGCTTTAATAGGTTTTCTATTTCCTGCATATTGCCTGTAAACTCGGCAATAATCATGGCAACATTATCCGCACTAAGACCAAGCTCATGGATGGCCTCATCCTTGAACCGGTAGGAAAGCCCGTCCGATCCCACACCCATGCCGATCATCATGGTAATGCAGTCGGCCAGATAGACCACGGCAATATCTTTGTCCTTTATCATGGTTTCGTCGGCCAGGTGATGGTGCCGGATAATTTTCACCATCTTTGGACTAAATTTCCACATCTTGGCAATCATGGCCCCAAGCTCGGCATGATCAATTCCTATGGCTTTTTTTTCAGCCTCCCGGAAACTCAATCGATCCGTTTCTACAAGACTTTTAATTTTATTTTGTGAGCGTGATATATATTTTTCCAGGAGTATTTTGCCTATGTCCTTGACCAGTGCAGCGGTAAAAATGGTGTTTTTATTTTTCAGTTTCAATCGGACAGCAATCTGTTTTGCAATTACGGCAGAAGACACTGAATAGCGCCACATTTCTCCTTCTTCCAGACCATATCCAACCTGGCGACCGGAAAAAGTATCGGCTCCGGATTTTAACAATACCAGTTCAATAACCTGGTCGGTGCCCAGAAGATTAACCGCATCCTTGATGGACTCTGCAGGGTGTTTAAGGCCGAAATAAGCTGAGTTGCA
>CAZWMY010000257.1:0-2142 GCA_964635025.1 uncultured Desulfobacula sp.
CTGGATCGAATACGGGCTTCAGTCGGTTCATGACGATACACTGCGCCTAATCAATCGGGGGCATAGTTTTAAGGATTTTACCGATGCGGTTCAACTGAACCTGAACCGGGGGATTCAGATCTGCATCCATGTCATTCTGGGGCTTCCGGGTGAGAATCGGTCAATGATGCTGGAAACGGCAAAGATATTGGCCGACAGCGGTATTAACGGGATAAAGATCCATCTTTTGTATGTCATCAAGGACACCCCTCTTGAAAAAAGGTGGCTAAAGGGGGATTATATCCCCCTGGAGCAGGCCGAATACGTCGATATTGTCTGTGATTTTCTTGAACTATTACCCGAACATATCATTATCCAGCGGATCACGGGAGATCCCCACCCGGATGAATTAAGAGCACCCCTGTGGGCGGCCGGGTACAGGAAAACCTTTAATATGATCCAGGATATGCTTGAAAAACGGGATACATTCCAGGGCAAAAACTATACAAAGGGGTAAAAGATCAATCCGACAGGAATTGCTGAAAATTTTTTGACATATGGCTTTCCAGGGAGCCCCCGTTTTCCTTTAAAATAAGGCATTCCGTGCCTTCCAGGCTGTTGACGAGTTTAAGGCTTTCTTCCACTCCCATGACCATCAGCGCCGTGGCAAGCCCGTCGGCAAAGGTACAGTCCTTTGAGATGACCGAAGCGCTGACGATATGGTTGTCCACGGGAAAACCGGTTTTGGGATCAATGATATGAGAATAGGTTTTTCCGTTTATTTCAAAGAAATTTCTGTAATTGCCGCTGGTGGCAATGGCCTGGTTGCTCAAACGGACAATTTTATATAAATCCTGGTTCCCTGAATTTTTATCCGGTCTGCTGATGCCCACGGACCAGGATTCTCCTTTTTTGTTTTTTCCGCCTGCATAAATTTCTCCACCGATTTCAATCAGCACATCACGAATCCCCGAAGATATAAAAAGGGCGGCAACGGCATCCACACCATACCCTTTTGCGATGGAACTTAGATCAAGTGTAACATCGGCATCTTTTAAAATCATATGATTTCCCGGGAGCCGGATATGCTGGAATCCGGTTTTGGATAAAGCAAGGGCGATTTCTGAAGGCTCGGGAATTCTATTATCGCTTTTTTTTGTTCCAAACCCCCAGAGATCCACAAGGGGCTTCACCGTTCCATCCCATGCCCCATGGGTCATATGAAAAAGGGTTTGGGATGTCAGAAGAACTGAGTAAAAATCAGAAGGGATTTTCATTTGTGCACCGATCTTCAACCGGTTGAAAGCTGATAGCCGGCTTTCAGGATCAAACATGGAAAATGTTTTATTGATTTCCTTAAGACACATATCCACCCGGGTCTGCCATGAGTCAAGGGCTTCATTTTTAGTGGATAGAAATTTAATGGTGTAAAAGGTTCCCATGGTTTTGCCGGACAGGGTATGCTCGGTCTTTGAATTTAATGAAAACCCCTGTGTCTGAAAGATCAGAAAAAAGAGAACCCCAAAAATCAGAATCATTTTTTTTAATTTCATATGGCAAGTGCATCCTTATTGCTGTATTTTTTTATTCACTATATGTATCTTTATGTTATTGCAAGACCCTTTACAATCAGGAGAATATGAAAACAAAAACTGTAAAATTAAGAAAAATACCGGTAGAACTGTATAAAATTTTGAAATTTGAAAGCCTTGCCGCCAGCGGCGGGGAAGCAAAACACATGATTGCACAGGGGCTTGTGAAATTAAACGGTAAGATCGAAATACAAAAGCATAAAAAAATTTATCCGGGCGACATCATCGACGTTGCGGGATTCCGGCTTGAAATGGAAAGGGATGCCCTTACCTGAAAACAGATCACGCTCACGGCCGTGGCAATATTGATGGAATTTTTTTTGCCAAACATGGGGATGTGGACGAACTCATCACAGGCTTCCATGACATGGGAAGAGATCCCGTATTCCTCATTTCCAAACACAAAAATGGTATTTTTCTGCCAGGGATAACCATAAAAAGGATGAGAGTTCTTTATGGTTTCGATCCCGATGACCCTGTAACCGGTCTTTTTTTTTTCATACAGACAACCGGCAAGATCGGTAACAATTTCTTCTTCAATCCATTTTTCAGCTCCCATGGCGGTTTTTTT
>CAZWMY010000258.1:0-2141 GCA_964635025.1 uncultured Desulfobacula sp.
AAGAAGTGGCTGTCAAAATCGTCCATTCCGCAACCGGCACAGTAAATGAATCGGATGTAGCCCTTGCCGCTGTATCCGATGCCATCATCATCGGGTTTAATGTCCGGCCCACACCCCAGATCCGGGCCATGGCCAAGGATGAAAATGTGGACATGCGGTTTTATGATATTATTTATGATGTGATTAACGACATTAAATCCGCACTGGACGGCATGATGCCCTCAACCTTCCATGAAATCATCCTTGGGCGGGCAGAGGTCAGGGAAACCTTTGTTGTTCCGAAAATGGGAACCATTGCCGGATGCCATATTTCTGAAGGAAAAGTGATCCGCGGCAAAAAGGTAAGGCTTTTGAGAGAGGGTGTCATTAAATGTGATACGGCTCTGTCCTCCCTCAGACGGTTTAAGGATGATGTAAGAGAAGTGGAGCAGGGCTATGAATGCGGTATCGGTCTTGACAGATATAATGATATCAAAGTCGGAGATACCATTGAATGTTACGAAGTTGAAGAAAGAAAATATAAGGCTGATTAATTAAACCATGCGTCCCTATTCAAGAGCGGAAAGAATCGGTGTCAGGATTCAGTCCGTCATCACAGAGCTGTTAAGTAAAAAAATGCAGGACCCAAGGATTGAGATGGCCACCATTAGTGACGTCAAACTCTCGTCGGATCTAAGGGTGGCTCATATCTATATAGCTGTGTTTGGAGACAAAAAACGAATCAAGGAAGCCCTGGAAGGGTTTCGAAAGTCCAGTGGGTTTATCAGAAAAAGCATTGCCCCGAAATTGGGGCTCAAATATATGCCGGAATTAAAATTTGTTCATGACGATTCTTTTGACAAAGCCGCAAAAATGGACGAACTTATCAAATCCGCCACAAGCGGGATTCCTGAAGAATAATTATCATCATACATCAGACGAAAAGCGGCATTCTACCGATTCATAAGCCTGAGGGCCTGAGTTCTGCTCAAGTGGTAGCCCGTGTAAAAAAGATACTGGGTGCAAAAAAGGCAGGTCATACCGGAACCCTTGATCCTTTTGCCACAGGGCTTTTATTGTGCGGAATTGATAAAGGCACCCGTATATCCAGATTTTTCCTTGACGGCCATAAACGATATCTGGCAAGGATCTGTCTGGGCGTTGAAACAGATACCTATGATCTCACCGGCAAAATTGTTTCGGTTGCACCAAAAGAAATTTTAACCGCAATACAAACGGATGAGATCGAGGCTGTGGTAAACTCGTTTTGTGGTGCCCAGGAGCAGCCGGCACCCGCCTTTTCTGCCTTGAAACATGAAGGCAGGCCTCTTTATGAACTGGCCCGTCAGGGAAAAATGATTCAAAAGCCAC
The DNA here is from genome assembly GCA_964635025.1 of uncultured Desulfobacula sp. Classification (GTDB taxonomy): domain Bacteria; phylum Desulfobacterota; class Desulfobacteria; order Desulfobacterales; family Desulfobacteraceae; genus Desulfobacula. Next base: position 1,351 of record CAZWMY010000258.1, read on the forward strand.
CCCGCAGAATTGAGATTTTTGATATTACTATAAAACAGATAACCCTGCCCGATATTGATATTGATGTTTTTTGCTCATCCGGAACCTATATCCGGAGCCTTGCCGTCGATATCGGCAGGAAACTTGGGTGCGGGGCGCATCTGTCAAGGCTTTGCAGGACGGAATCCGGCCCTTTTCACCTGGAGAATGCCATCTTGTTGGATACCCTTCAGAATTTAGAAAAACCCGATGCGGAAAAAAGGATCATCCCTCTGTCGGATTGTCTTGACTCCCTGCCAAGGGTATTGGCTGATGAAAAAACAGCAGAAAAGATTAAATTCGGGCAAAAGCTTTTCAGAAACGATTTTGAACCCATTGCGGATTATCCGGAATCGTTTATTCGGATAACAGATGATCAAAACAACCTCCTGGCCATTGTTCAACCTTGTGAAAATGGTCAGGAATATAAATATTCTTGCGTTTTTACAAGTTAGCTGGTAAGAATGTCGGGTATGCAATTGTAATGGCATGAAGATCTGTTTTGAATCTCTTTTTTTCTGAATGGAATATCGGATGGGAGATCATAAAAATACGGGTCATCGAAGCATGCCATGTTTTATTTATTCCAAATAAAGGAGTTAAAAGAAATTATGTTAGCACAAGCAAAAGAGGAGATGATTCAGCAGTTCAAACTCCACGAGACCGACACAGGTTCCCCCGAGGTGCAGGTCGCTATTATGACCCACCGTATCAACTATCTTACAGAGCATTTGAAAGTGCACAAAAAAGACCATCATTCAAGACGGGGTCTG
>CAZWMY010000259.1:0-2066 GCA_964635025.1 uncultured Desulfobacula sp.
AAAATTGCTACTCAACGATCCGATTTCTATGTCTCATGAAATATCCGGGCTAAATTCAGCCATCGTATCATTCATCAGAGAATCTGTCTTGGATGAAATTGCACTTTTTGGCAGCCGCCTTTTACAGCCGGATGATCTCAACCTTCTGGTTGCAGTGTTCCATGAATTTTAAGAGATCCTTTGCGGCAATGGTGGTGGTGGCGGTATTGACGATGGGATGATAATTGAGAAGCTCGTGTTCCATCATTTCTTCGTCCAGGATGAGTCTTAGATCGTGATTTTTGGCGTTGATCACGGCAAGGGGGGTGACGGCACCCGGTATGACGCCCAGGACTTCGGCCAGGACTTCGGGTTTTCCAAAGGTCAGGCCCTTGGTATTGATCTTGGTTTCGACTTCCTTTATTTTGATGGGCTTGTCTGAAAGAGTGACGATGAGGATGAGATTTTTTTTGCGGTCCTTGAAAAACAGGTTTTTGCTGTGGACGCCGTCTATGCCCTCGTGGTAGAGGTCGGCCTGTTCAACCGTAAATACGGCCGGGTGTTCATGGTTGGTGTAGGAGATTCCGATTTTGTCGAGCACATTGAGAAGTTCTTCCTGGGTCTGTAACATGGGTTCCTCTTTCTTTGGATTTTTTTCTTTGAATTATTTGGGTTCAAGATTGAACAGGATATCGTTTTCCAGATAGACCTGTTCAAGCTGTTTTTGATAAGTCGAAAGATCCTCGCCCCGGCGGTTGGCCAGCTCCTGGACCATGTACTGGATAACGGCCAGCATGCCCGATACATTGCCGATAAAGGGGATCGAGCGTGAGGGCACCACAAGGGAGGGGTCGGCAAACTGGATGACCGGGCAGATGGTGCTGTCGGTCAGGGTCAACAAGGTGTGGCTGCTTCTGCGGATCATTTTGCTGAGTTTGATCAGCTCATTGGGATACCGGGTGCAGGTGGCCAGGATGACAAGGCTTTTCGGATTGGCATTGGTGAGCATGTCAAAGGTGGTGGTGTCGCTGCCTTTTAAAATATGGATCCCTTTTCTGATTTTGGTCAGGGACCAGCCCAGATAATAGGCAAAGGTATAGGACAGCCTTGAGCCGATCACATAGATGGTGTGGCTTTTATCCAGGTGGTCCACAAAAGCGTTCATGGTTTCGACATGGATGTTTTCATACAGATATTTAAGATTGTTCAGCTCTTCCAGGATGCCCCGGTGAAGCCGGTCCACGCCCGGTTCCTTGATGCCTTTGATGGCTGCTCTTTCAGGCAGGGAAAGCCCTGTGTTGACAAAATCCTTTAATGCGTCCTGAAATTCCGAATATCCTTTATACCCCAGGGTGCTGACAAACCTTACCACGGTGGCTTCACTGGTTTCGCAGGCCTCGGCCAGCTCCTTGGTGGTCATGAACACGGCCTTGGAAGGGTTCTGCATGATATAGGTGCCAAGGGTCTGGGCCTTGGGGGTCAGGGAATCCAGTTTGTTTGAGATGTCGCTGATGACCGGATGGGATTCTGGGTCTGTCATGGCTGCTCCGGATGATAAATAGTTAATTTTATTTGCTTTTACAAAATAGAAATCCATTTGTCAAGGCACAATGAAAGAAAAACTATCATTTTAAAAATATTTTCTTGACGTGATTTATTTCAAGGCGTAAAGATAAAATGAAAAAGAAGCATTCAATAAAAATCCATCATTTATGGGAAGGCAAATGTTTTTTAAACGAAAACCCATGTGGGGTAAAAAGAAAAAGCTGAAATCAAGCTATGATGTGGTGATCATCGGCGGCGGGCTTCACAGCCTGGCAACAGCGTATTTCCTTGCAAAGGACCACGGCATTAACGATGTGGCGGTGATTGAGAAAAACTATATCGGGTTTGGCGGCGCAGGCCGGAATACCGCCATTGTCCGGGCCAACCAGCGAACCCAGTACAATGTCCCGCTTTATAAGGAAGCCTTGGATCTCTGGCCCGTCCTGACAAAGGACCTGGATTATAATCTGATGTTCAATAATTGCGGCAACCTGAACCTCATGCATTCGGAAGCTGCCATGACCGCGGCCCGGATGACCATT
>CAZWMY010000260.1:0-1980 GCA_964635025.1 uncultured Desulfobacula sp.
AAAAGAAAGCCAGCCAGAGAAAAACGCCCTGGTTATCAATCCATTGCTGCTGACGGGTGGGGTTTACCATCCAGTCATAGGGTTTAAGCCCGCTGCCGTCAGGAGGAAACATGGTCTGTACAAGATGATGAATTTTATTGCTCATTTTATATCCCTCCTTTATTCTTTATAAATTTTAACTGCAACAGCGGTTTCCATATTACCGGCAACCGGGTCGAAATATCGGAATTTGGCTGGCAAGAGCTTGCAGAAATTGGCGCCTTTGCCCTTGGCAATGGGCCGTCCATCCGCCCACAATCCACCCTGACCCGCAATACCGATAACTTTTGGGCTCTGGGCTTCCATGGTCTTGACAATACCATTTTCTTTTACACCGTATTTGTTTTCAATCCAGATAATATCACCGTCCTTTAAGCCTCTTTGTTTTGCCATGGTGGTGTTCAAGGTAATGGTAAAGGTATAGGGGCACATCTTGGAGACTTCATCAATATACGGATTCTGGAATGTGGTATTGTTGGTGTGCAGGATATCCCTGTAAGAAAATGCCAAAAGATCAAATTCATTGTCCAGATCCTTGTGGGATTCAGGCCAGAACCAGGATGGAAGCGGTGTATACTGATCCCAATCCATCCACAGATCAAATCCGACATCATCAAATATCTTTTTCATGCCCCGTTTGTCATGGATCAGATATTCCATGTAAACCGGACATCGGGTATCGATGTTCCAGCGCCAGTAGACGTCATCAATGGGCTTGTGCCAGGTGGCAAATCCATCTTTCTTGACTTTCTCTGCCCCTTCTTTTCCATAAACCCATTTGAGGAACCTCTCCCCGATCTGCTTCCAGGTTAATACTTCACCCGGTTTGATCTGAAGTTCCGGATCTTTAACCCCGTAATAGGAATTCAGCTTGGCATTGAATTTGTCCAGAACGCCTACTCTGTTGGCAATGTCGATATAAACATCCATAAAGAACCGGGATTCACCAACGGGTTTGGCAACCGGCTGCTGCATGTGCACATACCAGTCTTCGTAGGAAGGTGATCCGGAAAAGAAAAACGCATCAATTTCAGAAGACCAGCAGTCTTTTTCAAGATAGGACACATCCGGCAGAATAATATCACCAATGGCCTGGTCGGTTTCATTGACCCAAAGATCCAACTGAACCACAAAGCAGTCTTTAAAATTTTTAACCGCTGTGGCCCAGTCTGAGTTACTGATGACAAAATTGGCTGCAATCCCGAAAATCATTTCCGGTTTGGATTTCATACCGAGTTTTTCATGGATGTATTCCATTTCCTCAACATAGGGGATATGGGAAAGGGTGCAATGTGTCCATAAATCCACACAGCCCATGTTGGTAGCAGGATAGCTGGGTGCATGAACCGGCCAGGGGTCATGGGAATAAAATACCGATGGAACGATAACGCCGTCCGTACCTACGGTACAGGTCTGTTCATAATTTCCGCCCGGATAGGCCCTGCGAATGGCCGGCCATCCCAGTGTGCCGCCTGGCACGTCTTCAGCTCCGACAAGCTGGCTCATAAGGTCAATGGCAGCCACCTGATGAATACCGTTTGAATGACCCTGGGAACCGCGGAAAGTTACCGATGAAACCGGTCTGTACGGATAGGTCTTGCCTTCAAGGGTAATGGTGGAACCGATCTGGGCATTGTCCACCCAGCCCTTGGCGACTTGCAGGATCTTAGCGGCCGGAACCGTTGATACATCGGCTGCCCATTCAATGGTATACTGTTTTAAATGCTCTTTAAATGGTACAAAGCAGGGTCTGACCTTTTCCCCTTCATATTCATATTCACCATAAAGGGCGCAGTTTTCAAAAGCAAGGGTCTTGTCGTCATATTCCTTGATCGCTTTATCCTTTTCATCAAAGATCAAGGGCTTTTTGCTGTCCACATGGCGCATATAAGTGCCGTCATCTTTAATCAGATACGGGAAATTGGTTTTGGCTTTAAGGTA
>CAZWMY010000261.1:0-1961 GCA_964635025.1 uncultured Desulfobacula sp.
TGTCGGCATCTTTTTTGATCAGCCCTTTTTCCAGGCTCTGTTTCATCTGAAGCAGACTGGTGCTGGACTGGGTCACATCCACGTAAACCGGATCAAGCTTCTGAATAACGGCCAGGGCCATGGGTTGAAAAGCGGTTAAAAGGGCACCGGTGGTGACTGAGGATTTGCCGATACGACCGGAGATGGGGGCTTTGACACTGGTAAAGGCAAGGTTGATGCGGGCCCGGTCCACATCGGCTTTGGCGGAAATGACATCGGCTTCCGCTTTTTTGCCTGCTGCCTCGGCATCATCCAGATCCTGACGGCTGATGGCGTTGGACCCGGCCAGCTGACGGTATCGTTCAGCTTTGGCCTGTGCAGGCAAAAGAAGGGCTTCGGCCCTGGTCAGTGCGGCCTTTGCGCTGTCAAAGGCGGCCTGAAAAAGTGAAGGGTCGATCTGGTAGAGCACATTGCCTTCTTTGACTTCTGAGCCTTCGGTAAACAGCACTCTCTGGATGATCCCGCCGACCTGGGGCCTCACTTCAGCCACAAGATTGGCGGAAATCCGCCCGGATAGTTCTTTTGTGACCGAGACCTTTTCCGGCTGAAGGGTAAGGACAGACACCTCAACCGGCTGGCCGGCGTCTTTCTGGGGCGGGCCTTCTTTTTGTTTGTCACAGGAAAAAAGGCCAAAGATCATGGACATGATTACCGGAAAAAGGAGGATTCTAAAATTATATTTTTTTTTCATGCAGCACCTGTTACGGGTTCATCCTGTTATTGGGATTTTTTACTCAGGTCATCTATGAATAAATACCCTTATGGTTTTATGGACCATTCCGGGTTGTGTCAAGCCTTTTTCTTTAAAACCCCAAAGTGGGACTGTTGCTATGACGGGTAAGTATAAAGTATTTTTTTTTAAAAAATTAAGTTGACATTAAATTATGTTAAGGATAATTCTCACTTTGAATTTATATTTATTTTTACAACGGCGTAAGAATAAATCAACAAAAGGACAAAGGCGTCTGGCCCTGGGTTTAATTGGGCAAGACGCCTTTTTTATTTCAAAACCTCATTTCAACGGCGAAATGTAACAAAAAAAAATGGTTAAGACTTAAGAGGAGAAAAAAATGGAAATGAGATTTTCAAAAGGAAATGACGCCCTGGGAACCAAGAACCGGGGAGATATCTGTGAATCAAGCCTTTGTTCATTATGCCGTGCAGATTGTAAAGGGCAGTGCGAAACATGGCAGTCCAGCATGGTGGGAAGAAAACTGCTTTACCCCAGAAGTTTCGGTCTTGTGACGGCCGGCGCCAACAATACCAACCATGTGGGCGTGTCCTACAATTCCTTGAGAATCCAGGGTTATGCCTATGGGTCCACCGGAATCACCGGCAATATGACCCATGACCCGGATGACTGCATTTTCCCCAATGTAAACCTGGAGACATCCTTTGGTAAAAAGAACAAGACAAAAATCCGAATGCCCCTGATGACCGGGGCTCTCGGGTCAACCTTTATTGCAGAAAAATACTGGAATTCCTTTGCCATAGGCGGTGCTCTCGTGGGTATCCCCGTGGTCATCGGTGAAAATGTTGTGGGCGTGGACAGAAACTCAGACATCAGCCCCCAGAAAGATAGAAAAGGCAAGATCATCAAGGCGCCGGAACTGGATCGCCGTATAGAAACCTATTTACGGTATTATGACGGTTTCGGTGCTATTATCGTCCAGCTCAATGTGGAAGACACCCGCAACGGCGTGGCAGAATATGTGGTGGATAAATACGGCGACAAATGCATCATTGAGCTGAAATGGGGCCAGGGAGCAAAAAATATCGGCGGTGAAATCCAGGTCAAAAGCATTGAATATGCAAGATTCCTCAAAGACCGCGGATATGTAGTGGACCCTGATCCGTCGCTTCCTGAAGTTCAGCAGGGATTTGAGCTGGGCGCCATCAAATCTTTTGCCCGTCACAGCCGT
>CAZWMY010000262.1:0-1923 GCA_964635025.1 uncultured Desulfobacula sp.
AGGGCCCACAATGGGAAAGCCGTCCGGGGTCATGGGGTACTGTCCCCGCCAGGTCCGCCTGACTTTGAGATTGGCCAGTTTTGGAAAAAGGGCCACCATGCGTTTGGCCACCTGGGGAAGAAAGACGGAGGTGGCTTCACTGGCGGTTCCCTTGATGAGATGTTTGGGGGTCAGACAAAAAATCACCTGGCCTTCATTGTTCTGATAAAAATAAAAATTGGCTGAATCTTCTGTGGCAGGGTCTTCAGAAGGCCGTAAATCCACGATCATGGGGCCAAAAAAGCGTTCCACCGGCTCTGTGATGGCCCCTTCATGGCTGTCCGGCACCACGGGGATATCAAGACCGATGAATCGTCCGATATCCCGGGCAAAATTCCCGGCTGCATTGATGAGCTTTGCAGCCGTGTATTCACCTTTGTCGGTTCTGACCTTTATTTCACGGTCATTTAAAACGGTGATGGCCTGAACCTTTTCCCTGAATTTATATTCTGCGCCGTATTCAAGGCTCTTAAAATAAAAGGCATTGACCGCCAGAAGCGGGGATGCACTGCCGTCTTCCGGCGAATAGGTGGCGCCTCGCAAATCTTTCATATTGATACCAGGCACAAGGACTTCATATTCTTTGGGGCTCAGCCAGTTGATGTTGAGATCAAAGGATTTCTGGATCTTCATGAGATCCTTGAGCTTTTTTTCATCCCGGTCTGTGTATGCCGGGAAACTGTAACCGTTTTGAATCCAGCCGATATCATCCCCGTGAAGATCCTTCCAGGTGGAAAAAATTTCAATGCTGCGCTTGCAGGTATTGATTTTTCCTTTATCCGAATGGGTGGCCCGGATGCCGCCGATAGCTTTTTTATTCTGGCCCTGGCCAGGGGATGCAAAGGCATCAATCACAAGAACCCTGACCTTGTTTTGGGCAAGGGACAGGGCAGCCGGAACACCGACAGAGCCTGCACCGATAATGATAACGTCATAGGATTTCATGACAGGCCTCCATCGGCAAATTTCCCCAGGGGGACTTCAATATAAAGGGGCCGCCGGACATTTTGAACAATATCCTCCTGCCGGATTTTTTCAGCCCTGAAAATTTGGCTCATGAGGTTTCCGCATGTTTTTGACCCGCAGGGGCCCATGCCCACTCTCACAATGGCTTTGATCTGGTTGACATCGGTCACTCCTTTTTTCACCAAAGCCCTGATTTCTCCTGCCGTAACCCGTTCACACAGGCAGACCACTTCATCGTCCCGGATCTGGTCATCCGGGATCTTCCTTGTCAGGGGCTGTGTGACTGACTTTTCCTGAATGGTAAAGGCCACGGCTTTTTTGGCAATGGCCTTGGGCACTCTCACCCGCACGATCCAGGTCCGGTTGCTTTCCTTTGTTGCTTTTGCGCCCAGGACCGGAAATGTGCCCAAAGGATTTCCATCCACATCCACCAGATGGATCTGATCATCCTTTTTGACCTCGATATTGGAAATTTCATAGGGCAGATAAACAATGGGATTGTTTTTGTCTTTCCGATAATCCACAAGGGTGATGGCAAGGCCGGGGCAAATGGAAAGGCATTTCATGCAGCCCTGGCATTTTCCGTCAAAAAAAGGTCTTCCTTTGACCGGGTCGCCCTGCATTTTGATGGACCCTTCCGGGCACACCGTGCTGCACGGATTGCAGGGGATTTCCTGTTTACAGTGGATCACGGGGAGGATGCCGTCTTCATCAGCCAGGGCCAGGAGCTCTTCAACAGGTCCGGGATGGGATTTCAGAATCTCGGCTTTCTCATACCAGGAGGCAGGGATTTCTTTTGCATCCGGGTTAAAATAGCGGACAATTTTAAGCCCTGCGATCTTACCGTTGAACATGGCAGACGAGGCTTCTGCAATTTCGGCGGCATCACCTGCACTGAATATGGGAATACCGGCGGAT
>CAZWMY010000263.1:0-1918 GCA_964635025.1 uncultured Desulfobacula sp.
CTTTCGGAGGTTTTGCTAGTCTTTTTTTTGGATTTTATGAAATATTCGGGCTAATGCAATCAGATATTGATGATCCTGGACAATAGGGGCTTATTTTCAATGAAATATATTAAAGAGTTGACAATGGCAGAATAGATTTGATTGAGATTGTCAGAAACTATAGTTGAACAACAAGGCTCAAAACCTTTAACTAATCTGAAAAAGCAACGCAGAGTGACAGTCCACGATAGCCCATAAATAGCGAGTTTCTCATGGCCTGAAAGACAGATACTTGCATCCGAGCATCACGCTCGTAGGAGCCTCCCAAGAATAAATGGTTGGTTTGTCACTTTGAATACCTTCACATAGCCCGTCGTTGTCGGAGGACACGACAGTTTCTGTAATTTTCCAGAGCATCGGATACTCTGGTGTATTTTCAAGGGTCTGCACTCTTATAACATTACATAGCCCAACCGGTCCAGGATTTGATATCCAACGATTTCTTGTTACCCGCCGGAAAGTCGAATCAGCTTCGTGCAGACTAATTGAACAAGTATCCTCTTCCATCTGATTCATTTTCTTCAAAGCCTCTTTCAGCTGGTCTTTGTTCTTGGCTGATGCTATAAACTTGAAATTATCAAGGGCATCTTTTAAATACGCTTTTTTTTCGAAGGTGGGGGCCTTAACCGCTCGTTCCTCAATCTTATTTAAGTCATTTGGGTCGGTTAATACACTTATATAATCAGTAAATTCTTTCTGAGTCATTTTCTCATGTCTCATCACATTCTCTTTTCGAAATTTCTGTTTTTCTTCTTCGGTCATCTTTCGAAAACGTATTTGAGTGAAGTGACATTGTATTTCCTCGTATGGTGCCTTGCCTTCACATTGCATACTTAAAACACTGTTTCCTGTTGTTGATCCAATCATCCTAAAATGTGGTGGTGCCGACAATTCATCGTTTTTCTGCTTTTCTGATTCGTCAGCAATAACGACAGAACAATAAATTATAATAAAAAATATAAAAATTCCGATGCGCATTTCTCTCCTTTTGTTGCTAACGAGCCGTCCACTGAAACAGCAAGGTTATGTTCAGAATACCCTTTCTCTTAAATTTTTTGTAGCTTCCAAAGCTTTAAATATGATTTCAATACTTTGATCAAGACTGCGTTGATAATAATCAAAAAGATCTTCAGGCCATTGGGAATAATCTCCTAACTTTTTTATTTCATAAAAACTATGGGAATAATAGAAGCATGTGGCCTTCAGGGCAATAGTCATTTCAGGAATGTTGCTAATTGGCCTCATTTCAATATGAGCGACGTCTTTATCCCTGTAATTTTTGACTCCTTCCCAATAGGTTACCCACTTTTCAAATGGCAACTCAATCCCAGAAAGTAATTCAGTTCGGAATTTATCAACATCATTTACTACATTCTTCCAATGGAGATCATCTTTCTCATTACCGAATAGATGTCCCCAGTCTAAAACGGCCATATCAATTGTGTTATTGTAAGTGCAAATCCAAAAATTTAGATTGAAATTTAAATGGCTTTTTTGCTTATTAATAGCTCTGTGATATGAAAGTTGGCGAACCACATCGGCACATTTTAATGCCACCCTTCGTAACAATTTTTCTCTTTCAATCATGATCTGGCCTTTGGGACAAGTTAATGTGTGGCTCTGTCTATCATGTTAATTTGTAATGATATCCGACCAAATAAATCATAGAATACATTCTGGAAATCCATATCAACATCTTTGAAGGCTGTAAATATATTTCAACAAATCAGCTTGTGAAAAAATATAGTTTATTCAAGAAGGGTCGGCCAAAATCAATTTTATTTGGAGATTCATTTGACGGGCATTTTTCAATTTTTAACAGAAAATAGTTTTGATTTGTATCGGTATATTAAGATTTCAAGGTGCGGATTGCATCGGT
>CAZWMY010000264.1:0-1901 GCA_964635025.1 uncultured Desulfobacula sp.
CCACTGCACAAATTTTGGCTGCTTGTGACATGGTGAAATATTGTTTCATGGGTTAAGCCTCATTTCAAGCGAATGATTATTTTATATCGATTGCTACGATTGCAACTATTAAATATTTTTAGCAAATGATTGTCAACAATTTTTTTAAGTAGGGACCATTTTTTATTTTGATTGTTTTTTGGAAGTGAGCGGCAATGGTATCAGCGGTGATGAGCAAAAATTTATAAAAATAGCAGGCTTACGGAATCATTAAACACTATCCAGGAAATCGACAAACTTGCAACAATCTTTTATCTCTTGAAGAGTCAACAATTTCAATCCTGTTGGAAACAAAGATAATTTATTCTTAAAATATTTTATTATGTTTTTTACAATTCCTAATTTTAATAGTCGCCTCATCTCACAACTTCATTTTTCACTGGGAGCGTCCAAGCTTATTGTTACCTATCAACTTATTTTTTAAATATTCGTTCAACTTGTTTGAATAATAGGCAATTTCTCGAACACCATTAGGGCCTGCGACGTGATGCCAAGCAGAATAACAGTTTTTTTCAAGAAACTCACGGACTCTTCGACGAGAAATTTTGAGCTTCTTGCAATCCAGGGATTTGTAAACGGCCTCAATTGCACGTGTTAAAGACATTTCACCCCGAGCCTCGGCATCTAAAGCATTAAATGAGTGGGTTTTGCCATGAACAAATTTCCAGCGTTTGCACATTGTATTACCCTCCTATTATTCATTATAGTTTTAACATCCCTTTGCCCTTAAGGATTTTAAGCCCTCATCTTTCTTATATCTTTAAGGGTTATATCGTGGATACTCGGATCATTATTTGCTTTGAGCTTTAAAAAGATTAGATTTGGATTGTCTGTAAACGGTTTTAATTTTCCTCCAAAAACCAATGTCTCTACCCAAGAGGGAACTATCCAATGGAGAACTTTTACTCCTTCGTTCTCTATTTCTTCATAGATCTCAAGGGCCTCAGTAATAGACAGGATCTCTTTCTCAAGTTTTTTCCCAAAATCATTGTAATCAATCCAGGCAATTATTTCAAAATCGGGTAATTTGAAAGCAAACATATTAATCCTTCTTGTTAATCATCATGCTCAATATCCCCATTCCCATAATCCCAGGTCATATCTGAACAAATGACATCGAACCATTCTTTGAATATTTTATAGGTCATTTCCCCTGGCCAATCATCCGGGTCCGTCATCCAAGCTCCAAGTTCTTCTACAAATATTTTCTTGTAGATCTTTTTCAGATAGGTTTCATAATTGAATTCATCATATTTATCGGGGATTAAAATTGTGGTGACATAGTTTTTGTCATAACCGGCACTATCCTCAACATTATTCGCCCAATCTATAAATGGTTGTTTTGGAATGATGGTGATCGCTGTCCTGTTGATGGTTCTCATTTTATAACTCCCCTCGTTCTCTCTGACTTGCTTCTGAATGGGGAAGGCTCAATGGAATATCTGGAAATCCTGCAAGCATTATCATCTCTGTTCTGTAGTTTACGTACCCTTCAAAAATATATTCGTTCCAGAAATGTCTGACAGGACCATATTTCATAAAGGATTCATAAGCTTTGATTTTGTCTTTTTCCCCTGTTTCCGTTAAATTCCGATCAAAGAATGCTTCCCAATCTCCTCGTTTTGCCGAAGATCCTATTTTTCCATCCAGGTCTATAAGAATATAAGGAGTTGTCAAAACCACTGAATATCCATAATTCAATTCCGGAAATGGTTCTGGTAATATTCTGACAAACCATATCTCGTCCGTTTTCCCCTGATATTCGCTTGGTACAATAACTTTAAATTCTTTACCGGTAACAAGCTCTTCTAACCCGAATATTTCATAAAATCCAAAAAAAAGACTAGCAAAACCTCCGAAAG
>CAZWMY010000265.1:0-1859 GCA_964635025.1 uncultured Desulfobacula sp.
AGGCAGATTTCATGTATAGAAAAAATTGCAGTTACACAGAATTATTTACAGGCTCGAAGTTTTTGCATGGACTCCTGGTAATCTTTCAGGTCAGATAAAAAACCGTCATTGAAAGGGCCGTGCAGATCCTGGCCGAACAACACCTTTTTGCCCTGAGATTCGACCAGAACGGATATGGACCCGGGTGTATGGCCGGGCGTATGGATGCAATGAAAATCATAGTTGCCCAAACGGATGACACTATCTGAATCAAATTTCCGATACAATTTTACAGGTTCATACCTTACACCGTACCAGGAGGCTGCCGTCCGTTCGTCATGACCAGGCTCTTCAATGGGAGAAGCATCTGATTCATGGGCATAAAATTTGATGCCCGGCAATTCCCGGCGTAACCCGGCACAGATACCAATATGATCAATGTGGCAATGGGTCAGGATGCAATGTTGAATATCTTTAAACCGCAGCCCCTGGGAATCAATTCTCCTGATCATATCCAGATCCATGCCTGCATCGATCAGGACCAGTCCCTCATCGCTGGCCGTGTCTACCATATAAACCGAGCAGCCGCTGTCGCCCACATGGTAAATATTTTCAATCATCTGCCTCATTGATTAGCGATAATAAATTTATGATTTCCAGTCAAGCATGAAAACATTATGCTCAAATTCCGGTACTGCTTATTGTTGGTATTCCGGATAATATGAACTTTGGAGTGCTTTTTATTAGGATAATTTTCCTTAATTAAGACAGGCTGGCTTATTTTAAAGTCAGGGTTTTTTGAACTTTAAATCCTATAAAAGTTTAATGAATAATTACTGTGGGTAGCTCATTTATATTATAAAAACACTATTTAAATGAGCTATTGCGTTTAACTGTTATTGCTTCTGAATAAAACCAGCCAACTGAGCATGCTTTTGTAGAGTTTGTCTGATTTGATCCTTTATTTGGGAAGGAATTGTATTGCTACTGTTGTATAACTTTAATTCCACAATTTTATTTTTGACTAATTTGCTCCCTTTTTCGACATATACATCCGCTCTAACTTTACTGTATTTTGTCTCAATATCTTTCTCATAGCTGGCAGAGTAACCAAGAAGATTTATTGCTTTTGCTAAACGTCGACCGACTTGAGTGGGTTTATTTGTTATAGTATTATACCAACTTTCTGCTTCTTCAGTTCTTTTTGAAGTTCTGTTCCTGGATGTGTTAAAAACATATTCCGTCCAATGATCTGAAAGAATCAAAAAGAAATGAGTCTCCTCTAATCTTTTGAGATAAGTTTTCGCTGGGGAGAAATCATCTTTATCAATGTAATTACATAATTTATGCAAATCAGCAGCTTTTATTGGTACGAGACGAAAATCAAAATATAATCGAGCTCTATTATATTCTTTTAAAGGTAAATTTTTTCTATCTGCCTGATTTAGAGAACGATACCAGTTTTCCCAATTTAGTTTATAACCCTCTGTTGGGTATGTAAATTGCAATACCTTTTCATTTCTTGCATTATCAGCGACCGGCCAAAGTAAAATAACTTGATAATTAGAAATATTTTGTAAATTTTCTTCTTCCTCTGCGATAATTTCTGATATTTTGATAATAGTTTCACCCAATGTTTTAATCTTTTTTCCAATTTTTATAAGATCGCTTTCTATGATGCCAAAATCAGAAAGTGGCTTATCGTCATTGTGAAAAGAGAAAGTGTTTTCGATTATCTCTGGCCAATCCTCTTTGTTTGGACCTGTAATTTCAAACGATTTTTGTATCAAAATTCTACTGTTTCTATTTGTGGCTTCTTCTAAAGTGGGAACAAGCATTTAATTCCCGGCCAGAACCAGGGATCTTTTCCCAGCCAATTT
>CAZWMY010000266.1:0-1848 GCA_964635025.1 uncultured Desulfobacula sp.
GCGGGGTTTTTTGACTTTGCCTGTAAAAAAATAACTGCCCGGCGCTAAGTCGCTTTTCACTTCCTTTGTGTCATTCATCATAATTCACCTTTAACTCATGGTCTGTTTTTTCAAATCAATTTTATGAAACTCAATATAAATGTAATTAAAAATAAAATCAAATATAAAATTAAATATCATTAAATTTTTTTTTAAAAGGCCTTTGGATATGAATCATATGAAATGAAAGAGTATAAAAAACATCATAGCAACGACTTCATGTCCTTCACGCGCTTCATGGTTAAAACTATTTCAGATGCGAATTGGAAATAAATATGTTTTCAGTGTTTTTTCCATGTATTTCCCGAAGACGGCCATAAAAAAGATCATCCATGAAAAGTGTGATCTGCTGGTTTATGGGGTCTCTCGAAATATAAAATTTTACAAATTTGTGGATCAGGGTGCCGGGTGTTTTTGCTCACAGGCTCATCACCCTTATTAATGGACCCGGACGGGCAGTTGTCTGCATATTTTTTACAGATTCTGCAGAATTCTTCCATGTAAAGACTCGGTTTTTGTTTGGAATTTTAATTTCAAAAGGATATTGGATATTATTGGAATGGCGGATTGGTGGCTGAGAATAGGCTGGATGGCAACAGCCTATTCTCAGTGGTTTAAAGGATCAGCCCTTAGTCCAGAGGATGGCTTTTCTTTTTTCAGGGATGAGTTTTGTAAGATCTTCAATTTTCCCAAAGGTCAGAACTCTTGCCATGCAGTGTTTGGCGCAGGCAGGCTCAAGACCCTGTTTGACCCGTCCGGCGCAGAACACACAGGCCCGGGTAAAATTCGGGATATTGGTGATAAAGAGTTTGTCATTGGGAAGGGTGTGGACAAACTCTTTGACTTCCACCCCTCCGACTTTTCCGGCAGGCCTGTTGTATTCCTGTTTGCATGCGATTTCACAGGTCTTGCAGCCGGTACAATATTCATAATCGATGAGCATTCCATATTGTGTCATGATCTTTATCCTTTCGCCTTGTATACTTTGCACAGCATGCTCTTGATGGGAGATCCGAGCCCGGCTTTGCCTTCATGGCTCATGGGAATGAGCTGGTTGACATTGACATCCCATACGCCAAAAAGTTCGGGTTCGCTTCCCTTTTTCTCCGGGAACCACCAGCCATGCTCGGCCATGACCACATTGGGATGAATGACCGGAGTCACAAGGGCTTTGACTGTGATTTTGCCCAGCCAGTTTTCAATGCAGACCTTTTCGCCGTGTTCAACTCCGTATTTTTTGGCCGTATCCGGATGGATTTCCATAACCGGTTCGTTTTGCTGTTCCCGTAGCCAGGGGATCTGCCGGTGTTCAGAATGGAAAAAGGGTCCCATTCTCCGGCCGGTGGCAAGAATCAGTGGATATTCCTTGAACAGGTCAGGGGTGCTGATATGGCTGTAGGGCGGTTCTTCATGATACGGCATGGGATCAAGACCCCATTTTTCCAGCCAGGAGGAAAAGAGCTCGATTTTTCCGGACGGGGTTCTGAATCCCGGCTTTTTATCGGGTCTGAGCAAGCCCCTTTCGTGTCTGAAATAGGGTTTGCTGGGATGTCCCTTGGGAGGAAGCATCCAGGTGTTATCCACCAGTTCCTGGTAGGTGATGCCGGCGGATTTTAACAGGGAATCAAACAGCACCTGGGTATTGGGGAAAGGGAAATCCTTCATGAACCGCTTACTGAGTTCCAGATTGATTTCAATGTCTGATTTGCACTCTTCCACATCCACGACTTTTTTGATGGCATTTAAGGGAACCCACCAGGCCTTGAGCGAATCTTTTTCAAGGAAGGTGGCAGCCGGAAGGATCACATC
>CAZWMY010000267.1:0-1839 GCA_964635025.1 uncultured Desulfobacula sp.
CTCAACACGGTTTGCGTTCTTGTCAACTTTAAGCGTCACCTGATTGCTTGTATCTTTTTGAAGGGTTGTTTTTTCTGTAACAACAGGACCCCGAACAATATCATAGTGTTTCATTTTCAGCTTAACCTCCCTTCGATATTTTTGACGGTAGATTCTACTAAAAGAAGATTTTTAAACCTTAAAATATCGTATACATTGAGCCCTTCGGTTTTTATCACCTTAACACCGGGAACATTTCTGGAAGAAAGGGATAGATTTGTATCTTCAATGTCGGAAACAATTAAAAGATTGGACAGAGACAGGGCGTTAAGAACACCGGCAAAAGCTTTTGTCTTTATCGATTCAAGATTAAAATCATCTATGACAAACAGATTCTTATCTTCCAGTTTTGAGCTTAACGCCATACGAAGTGCTAATTTTCTGACTTTTTTAGGGACTTTGATTTCATAGGATCGGGGAGACGGCCCAAAGATAATTCCGCCGCCTTTCCGCAAGGGTGATTTGATACTGCCGGCACGTGCATTGCCGGTTCCTTTTTGTCTGAAAAGCTTTCTTGTACTTCCCTTTACCATTCCCCTGGTTTTAGACGAAGCCGTGCCTTCCCGTTTTGAAACGAGTTGGGCGCGAACAACCTGGTGAAGAACGCTTGTTTTTACGGGTGTGTTGAAAATTTCATCAGAAAGCTGTATTTCAGACACTTTTTTACCTGCACTGTTTAATACATCTACAGCAGCCATATTCTTCCTCATAAATTTTGATCAGCTATGCATCACTGCGAAAATTACTGCAATACCCATAGCCGCATTTAGTCTTATACAGACTGGAAAATCTTAGTTTTTACCAGCCTTTTGAACTTCCAATATCCCTGTCTTAAAGCCGGGCAAAGCTCCTTTGACCAGCAGGAGATTGTCTTTAAGTTTAATATCTACAATTGTAAGATTTTTTACAGTCTCTCTTTTTACGCCCATATGTCCGGGCATTTTTTTTCCCTTAAACACTCTTCCGGGAGTTGCGCTGTTACCAATTGATCCGGGTTCTCTGTGATTTCTGCAACCGTGTGTTTCCGGGCCCCGACTAAAACCATGCCGTCTGATGGTACCTTGAAAACCAAGACCTTTTGAAATACCGGAAATATTCACCTTATCGCCTACTGAAAACAAATCGATACCAAGAATGGAGCCGGCTTCGGTTGTTTCAGCATTATCGGTTCTGAATTCTCTTAAAACACCGAACCCTTTGTCACTTGTTTTCTTCAAATGGCCTGCGATGGGTTTTGTCAATTTTTTAACCGGTTTTTCTGAAAAACCAAGCTGAATCGCATTATATCCGTCGGTTTTCTTTGTCTTTACCTGGGTGACAACACATGGCCCTAACTGCACAACAGTAACAGGAACAAGTTTTCCATCTGCAGAAAACACTGTGGTCATCCCGATTTTTTTTCCTAATAATGCACTCATAATGGGTTCCTGTTATTGACCTATAATTTTATTTCAACATCCACACCTGGAGAAAGATCGAGCTTCATTAAAGCATCAACTGTCTGCTGGGTGGGTTCGAGAATATCCAACATTCTTTTATGCGTTCTGATCTCAAATTGTTCACGTGATTTCTTATTCACATGGGGGGAACGCAAAACGGTAAATTTGTTGATCCGTGTGGGAAGTGGTACTGGGCCAACGATCTTGGCGCCCGTCTTCCTGGCTGTATCAACAATATCTACAGAAGACTGATCAAGAAGCTTGTGATCATATGCCTTGAGCCTGATCCTAATTTTTGTTTTCAACATGAACGATCTTTCTTCCTATCTTATTCAACAATTTCACCGATAACGCCGGCGCC
>CAZWMY010000268.1:0-1825 GCA_964635025.1 uncultured Desulfobacula sp.
ACATCCAAAGGATTTAGATACCCAACCAGAATTCAATATACATTTCAGGGTAAAAAAGGATTGATCTTGCTTGACCAAATGAGAGCCATTGACAAATCCAGGTTAATTCAAAATCTTGGTGCAGTTCCCAAAAGCACGCAGATTAAAATTATCAATTGTTTGCAAGAGTTTTTCGCGCTGTAGAACACGAAATAGAAAACTGATCGGCAATTCCTTCGTTTAACTTCAAAAATAACTATCCAATATTTAAATAGCGAAAAATATTATTTCTTATCCTTGTCCTTTGGAATGGTCAGGATGCCGTCACCGTTTTCATCTTCCAGGTCAAACCACCATTTGTTCCTATAATTGGCTTTGCCGTATCCCAGGAGATCATCACCCCAGATGCCGAAACGCCTTGCCTGCGGCACATGCCGCATGGTCCAGTTGACGGCCCGGTGGAATGGGGTATAGGGTTTACTCCAGGGGCAAACCTTGATACAGGTGCCGCATCCTGAGCCATGCTGGTTGCCCACCCGCATGGTGGAACATTTTTGTTTATCCAGGGGCCATTTTTCATACCCGTTGAACATCACTTTCTCACCGTCACTGATGGCGCCGGAAGGGCATTCCCTTGCGCATTTTTTACAGGTGTCGCAAAAATCCTGGAGACCGAAATCAATGGGTTTGTCCGGCTCCATGGGCAGATCCGTTGTCACGACAGCTGCCTTGAACCGCAGCCCCATGAACGGATGCAGTACTGAATCCCCGATACGGCTCATTTCCCCAAGCCCTGCCAAGAGAAGTATCGGCGGCACAACAACATCATAATAGGGTGCATAATGGGCTTTGGCAGAATAACCAAGCCGCCGGATATATTCGGCCAGGGTAATGGCGACAAACCCGGAAGTGGCGTAGGACATCATGCTCATGGAATTGGAAATCCAGTCGCTGCCGGAAAAAGCCTCATTGGTCCGTTCATCCTGGTCGATGAGGATGGCGATAGCATAGTGGTGATTAAGCTCAATGGGGATCTCTCCTGCAGCCATGTTCTTGAAACTGAATTTATGGCTGTAAACTGCATAGGGCGGAAGTTTGCACACCCCCACGGCATCGGCCCGCAGAAAATAGGCGGTTTCCTTGATATGGCGGGCAATTATGGCGGGATCATCTGGGATGGGAGCGGTTTTCGGGGCGATCTTTCCCTCCCTGAAGGGCATCATATTGTCCCGCATCCAGGCAATGGCTCCTGAAATGGGATGTTTGGGCACAAACCGTTTGAATTCTTTTTCAAGCCTTGGGCCATAATCCCCGGCTGCTGCCTTGGAAAACCCGGATTGACGTTCCCGGACCCGCATAATTTCGGTTTCGTTTATCTTTGTGGTCGGTCTGTCCACCCGTTTGATCTGGTCCATGGGAAAGGTTTCCCAGTTTCTTTTCAGATATCCGCTCATTGTCTTACACCCTTTCAATTGAATAGCCGTCATTGGCTGTTTACAATTTATGATGAAAATAGTAAAAATCGGATCAATGATCAAATGATATGTTTTCATAAAGGTTATGCGTGAGAATGGATATCCAAAACCTGGATCTCAATCTTTTAAAAACCCTTCATGCCCTTCTGGAAGAGACGAGTGTCAGCCGGGCGGCTCTCCGCCTGTCCTTAAGCCAGTCCGCCGTAAGCCACGCCTTATCCAAACTCAGAACCCATTTTAATGATCCTTTGCTGATCAAGGTTCAGAACGGCATGGTCCCTACACCGCTTGCCCAGGAACTCAAAACCCCGCTTTCAGCTATTATGGAGCAGATCAAAGGCCTGACCGGTGAAGGGAAATTCAACCCGGCT
>CAZWMY010000269.1:0-1797 GCA_964635025.1 uncultured Desulfobacula sp.
TGCAGGTGTCTTCCCTGGGGTGCAATTTTTCCTGTTCCGGGTGTATTTCGGAAATCCTGACCCTGGGAACCGAGACCATGCCGGCTGTGTTAAAGACCATGCCGCCGGAACAAGTGATTGAAAAAGCCTTAAAGGAAAACTGCAAAGGGATTGCCTTTTGCATCAATGACCCCACAGTTTCGTTTTATTCATTTTTAAAACTGGCAAGGAAAGCCAAGGAAAAAAATCTGTTGGTGGGGTTTTCAACCAATGGGTATTTTACAAAACAGGCCCTTGAAGCGCTCATTCCGTTTACGGATTTTGTGAATATCGGGTTTAAGGGGTTTGCAGATAAAGCGTATCAGGATTGTGGGGTTCCGGCGTCCAAGCCTGTTTTCCGGAATCTGAAACGACTCGTTGAAGCCGGAATTCATGTGGAAACAGCAGCCATTCACATGAAAGGATGTGAAGAGGACGTCATAAGGATTGCTGAATTTGTTTCTTCCCTATCACGGGATATTCCTTTCCAGGTCATGCGCTTTGTGCCCTTTGGTGAGGCAGATATTGAATTTGAGCCCACCATCCGGGAATCCGAAGCTCTGTGTGCAAGCCTGCAAACCAGCCTTGATCATGTTTACCTGTTTAATTCGCCTGGATCTGATCTTTTAAATACCCTATGCGCGGATTGCGGGAACACCCTAATTACCCGGGAATTTTTTGGTCCCATGGGGTCGAGAATTGTGGATCATGAGCCTGATGCCCGGTGCAGCTGCGGCAGCCGCCCGGCCATAAAAGGGGATGTGTCTCAAACCCGGTATGACGAAGATGGATTTTTCGGCGGGTATCGTACCACACGGGCTTTTGAAATGCTCCACGCCATCCTCATCTGTATCGGGGCCGATGATCCTGAAAAAGTCTCTCAACTATGGTTTGATCTGATAGACACCCATTATTTGAAAGAATTCCATGAAACAGTTCATCTGCCCGATGTATATGGTGACATCATTCGTATGCTGGCCCAAAAGGCCGGGTGCCTCCGGGAAGGGGAACGGCTGTCAGCCTATATCGACGATAAATTGAATTTTATCCGGTCCAAAACCTGCAATGTAAAACGGCCAAAGGTCTATTATGCCATGGGATATCCCTTGTTTGCCCTGAATGCAGAGCGGTTTGAAACCAATCTCGTAGAGGCAGCCGGAGGCACCTGCCTAAATAAACAATTGACACGAAAAGGCAAACCCGGTGTCACCATAACCCGGGCGGAATTGATGGTCATGAACCCGGATATTATTTTTATCTCAGGGTTTTTGTCCTGCCCGGTGTCTGATTTTTATGACTATTGCATCAAACAAGATATCCTGGTCAATGCCGTGAAAAACAAAAGGATCTACGACCATTTCCCCTTATGGGATTTTGGGAGCCCCAGATGGGTGCTGGGCCTTATGCACATTGCCAATACCCTTCACCCGGAAATTTTCAAGTTTGATATGGAAAAAGAAGCTGATGATTTTTACAAAGAATTTTTTAAACAGCCCTTTGATAAGAAAACCGCCAACCGGTCTTTTTACAGGGCCTCACGGTGACAGGGCCATGAATTTAATGAACCGGCTTATCCTGTCCTTTGTGTTTATTGCTATCTGGCTCGGCCTGCCGGGTATTTCTTTAGGCGTTTCAAACCCTTGTCCGCCGTTTTTTTTAAAAACAGACAAAGGGGAAATCATCAACCCCATGACCGGGCAAAATGCCGATCAGCCCTATTCAAGCCGCAAGACCTGCGGCGCCTGCCATGATGTGGAGAAAATATCCAAAGGCTATCAT
>CAZWMY010000270.1:0-1746 GCA_964635025.1 uncultured Desulfobacula sp.
CGGTGAATGTCAAGCAAGTTGTCGCCTTTTTCCCAAAACGGGTTGTTAATTTTACCGCAAAATCTCCTCATGGTCTCCGACGGATATTTGAGGGTCCATTCTCGACCATGAGAAAATTTTGCTATTGCTGCTACAACGTCTAACATTCAGGCTGCCTTCTTTATATTGGCTGCTGTTCGTTCTGTTTTTTTAAATTTCTTTAAAATCACTTCTGTGGAGGGTGTCCAATTTCTTGTTTTACCTGACCATCTTTCAGGGTGTTTTGATCTGGCATCCTTATATACCTGATGACGGGTTTTAAGAATCTCAATATCCCTACCGCTATGACGATCCTGCGGTGTGACAAAATTAATACCGCTATGCAGGTGATCGGTGTTATACCAGTGAATAAAATGACTTGTCCATTCTCTGGCTTCAAGCAGATTTTTAAATGGTTTTTCTGGATATTCCGGCCGGTATTTTAATGTTCTGAACAAGGATTCTGAATATGGGTTATCATCGCTGACACTGGGTCGACTGAACGAGGGAATTACTCCCAGATCCTGTAGTTTTGCAAGCATGGTCGCACACTTCATGGGAGAACCATTATCTGAATGAAGGGTGATTTGTTCTTTTGCAATTTTTTCACGGATACAGGCATCTGTTATCAAGTCGGCTGCCAGGTCACCGGATTCATATTCATAAACTTGACAGGCCACCGCCTTTCGGCTGTATATATCCATCACCATATACAGATAAAAGAACAGCCCCCTTATTACTGAAGGCAAATATGTAATATCCCAGCTCCACAACTGATTCGGGCCAATGGCTGTCAGTGGATCAGGACTATGGTTCTTTGCTGGCAGGCTGGACTGCCTATGATAATTCATTTTTAATTCACGAAGTATCCTGTACATGGTTGATTCAGAACCTAAAAATATTCCCTTATCGGCAAGTTTTGGAACGATCTGATTTGGATTGGAATCTGCAAATTCAGAAGACTCTAATACACTGATTATTCTAATCTTTTCATCATCAGATAATTTATTTCCGGGAACAGCTCGTGATCCTTTCCGATTGTCTAAGGGTCCTTTTTCCGTCCATCGCTGGATTGTTCGAACGGTCAGTCCCACTATTTCAGATGCTTTGCTTTTCCGCGCACCGGATTTACAGGCCTCTGAAATAAATTTCATCACCGTCTGTTTGTCTTCTTGAGTAATCAATCGTCCTCTGGCTCCCCCCAGATCTCCTGGACTTTTTTTTTAAGAACCAGCAAGGCTGCTGTTTCTGCAAGGGCTTTATCTTTGCGGAATAAATCTTTTTTCAGAACTGAAATTTCTTTTTGAAGAGCTTTTTCATTTTGTTCTTTATTAGCCTTCGGGGCCATTGCTGATATGGCATCTTTTTTCCATTGTTCCAGATGATGGATAAAAATACCTTTTTTGCGGCACCAGGATGTAAGTCCTTCAACACTCATTGCGCCGGTTTCAATCAATGCAGAAAGACGTTCCGTCGCACTCCAGTCTTTAGGGCGTTTCTCTTTTGAATTCAAATTTATGTTTCCGGTTTGTTTATATTCTCTTAACCATTTGCCAATGGTAGACCGACCAATGCCGAATTCTAATGCTACCTCATGGTGCGGTCTATTTCCCATTAATACCTTTTTTAACACAGCTTCTTTTACTTGAACAGGAAGTCCCATATTTGTCACCTCAATGCCCCAATTTTATTTTTCAATTGAGGCGACATCTTTCCTGACACAGGGGG
>CAZWMY010000271.1:0-1728 GCA_964635025.1 uncultured Desulfobacula sp.
ATGTGAAGCCATTTTCGGGATTGATGTGTATGAAACGGCAAAGCGGCACGGGCTGCCCTGCCACCCCTTGCAGCACAAGGATGATATCCAGAACCGGTATGGGTTTGTGTGCATATCATGAAAATTCAACTCATCCGAAATGCCACGTTAAAAATCTCCTTGGCAGGATCCACAATCCTTACCGACCCGGTTCTCCTGCCCCGGCACGGGATTGAATCCTTTGCCGGCGTTGAAAAAAACCCGACCGTTGAACTGCCGTTTCCGGCCGAAGAGGTGATCAAAGAAATTGACCTGGTGCTGGTATCCCATCTTCACCAGGATCATTTTGACGATGGGGCAAAAAAGCTGCTGCCAAAGGATGTTCCGATTCTCTGTCGGAAAATTAATGAAACGGCCCTGAAAGAAAACGGTTTTTTAAATATAACCCCCATCGAGACCCAAACGACATGGCAGACTATTGAAATCACGCCTACACCGGGAAGGCATGCAGGAAATGAAAAATGGGAAGAGATCCTCGGCCGAGTGTCGGGATTTGTTTTAAAGGCCCCGGGCGAACCTGTTGTCTACTGGGCCGGTGATACGATTCTGTATGATGAGATTAAAGCTGTGCTCACAACTGTCAAACCCGATATTATCCTCACCCATTCCTGCGGGGCCGAACTCGGTGACAGCGGCCCCATTGTCATGGATGCACGGCAGACCATTGAGGTGTGCAAGCTCTGCCCCGGCACTGTTGTTGTCGCCGTCCATATGGAGGCCCTGGATCATTGCCGGGTGTCCCGCCAGGCATTGCGCCACCATGCCAGGGTCAACGGGATTTTGGATCATCATCTGCGAATACCTGAAAATGGTGAAACCCTGAATTTTTATATTAACAAAAAGGAAGAAAAACCATGAGATACGCCCATACCAATATCGCTGCAAAAGACTTTAAAGTGCTTGCGCAATTTTATATGGATGTTTTTGGCTGCAAAATGAAACCGCCGGAAAGAAACCTCTCCGGCGACTGGCTGGACAAGGCCACGGGTCTGACCTCGGCAAAGCTCAAAGGTGTGCATTTAATCTTGCCAGGCCATGGGGAAAAAGGCCCCACTCTGGAGATTTTCACTTATGAGGCCATGGTCATACAAGGTCCTATCATGGCCAATCATACCGGGTTCACCCATCTGGCCTTTGAGGTGGAGGATGTGGAAAAGACCTTTAAAAAAGCCCTTGAAAAAGGCGGTGCTGCTCTTGGGGAAGTGACGCAAAAAGAGGTGGAAGGTGTGGGCCTTCTCACCTTTGTCTATTTCAGGGACCCTGAGGGAAACATCATTGAAATCCAGTCCTGGGGTTAGACTGTAATCATCATCCCACCAGAACCTTTTCAAGCTGTGCCACCAGAAAATCCATCTCCTCCTCATTGATGATCAGGGGAGGAGAAATCCGGATGGTGTGGCCATGGCTGTCGTTAACAATCAATCCGAGCTTGAATAGCTTTCTGCAAAATTCCATGGCATTGCCTTCTTTGACTTCGATCCCAATAAAAAGTCCTTTTCCCCTGACTTCTTTGACATGGGGGGACTGCTTGGCAATGGCTTCAATCCGCTCTTTGAGGATTTTTCCTTTTTTTTCGGATTGCTCTGCCAGTTTTTCTTCTTCAAATACTTTTAATGCTGCGGTTCCAGCTACGCAGGCCAGGGGATAACCACCGAATGTGGACCCGTCAGATCCTTTGGAAAAAACCAT
>CAZWMY010000272.1:0-1651 GCA_964635025.1 uncultured Desulfobacula sp.
TGTCATTTGATATTTCAAAAGGAAGCCTTGTTGCTGGAAATACATTGACTGTGAATACGGATACATCCGGAAATGTAGACCCTTTAGACTTCAGGATAATCGGTCGGGCAAACAGTATAAATGATATATATCGGTTCAGGATTGTTTCCGGTGGTAAGGTGGGGCATCTTCCCGAAGACGGTGAAGACCCCCTTGTGATTGAATGGTCCAACAGCGTTGAAACAGGTACATTTACAATTGAAGGCCATGATCCTCCTTATACGCCTTTAACCCCAATAGAAATTCCATTGGACGGCATGTATCTGAAATTTTCCGATGGAACCCTGTTGACCGGAGATGTGTTTACCATTACCACAGGTGAAACAGGGATACCGGTATCAATGAACAGTAGCAACCAACCGACAGGAGAAACGCTTTCCGATTGGCACTGGACCATTGATTCCTTTTCAGAACAGTTTAATAAAAAGGCAGCCGGTTTAAAAGCCGATGCGACTTTGGACAACAGGCTTCAATTTTCAGCGTCGGAATCATACTATGCCCTGGGGAATATTAAATACTCAGGAGAGAACGGATTTAACGTCGCCA
The DNA here is from genome assembly GCA_964635025.1 of uncultured Desulfobacula sp. GTDB lineage: Bacteria > Desulfobacterota > Desulfobacteria > Desulfobacterales > Desulfobacteraceae > Desulfobacula. Next base: position 586 of record CAZWMY010000272.1, read on the forward strand.
ATACATCAATCTCGATGAAGGACTGGACTGCCATTGATTTTGCAGCAGCCGGTCTGCATTTTGAACGATCTGCCTCAGGGCAATGGGGAGTTCTAAACGACCCCACCGGCGGTAAGCTCCAATTGATGCCGACAGGGGGCGATGATGATGGATTCGGCATTGATTTCTCAGGAGACGGGCTGGTCGATATGGACATCAGATTCTCCCAAAGGGTGTCCGGGGCAGGCTATGTTGAGGTTGATTTTACAAAACACGACGCCAAAGACATTGGTTTTGCTTTTTCAGATGATGCATCATCTTCTTCCGGCCTTGTTGCTGCTGCAGGCATCAATACGTTTTTTAAGGGTCTGAATTCAATGACCATGGAAATAAATGAAAAACTCAGTGATACAAAATTTATTGGAGCCGCAGCCATTGACGGCAAGACCGGTAAAATCAGCCAGGGAGACAATTCCAATGCGCTTGCCATGGCCGATGTCCAATTTCAGGAGAAAACATTTAAAATATGGACCTACCAGAGGGGGGCGGAAGCCCAATCCAGTACAACAACGGCAACACTTGACAATTATTACAACCAGATGATCAGTTCAATGGGTGTTAAATCACGAAGCATTAAAAGTTCAAAAGAATTTGCCGATATTATGGTAAATAATATAACCGAACAGAGGAATTCAGTTTCAGCCGTTTCTTTGGATGAAGAAATGATAAAGCTTATGAAATATCAGCATGCCTTTACAGCAGCCTCCAAATTGCTGACAACAGCGGATGAAATGATGACTACGCTTATTTCGGTTCGATAGCAGGAGATAATTGAAATGCGGATTCCGACTATTTCAACATATACCAATTCCACATTCAGATTGGGTGATCTTGCCAGCCGTTTAGAGAATGCAAACAGGGCTGTCAGTACCCAAAAAAGAATCAATGAAATCTCAGATGACCCATTGGGATTGAGCCAGGTTCTCTCGATTAGGGATTCTATCGGAAATCTGGAACAGATCGGGCAAAATATCACCATGGGAAAATCCTGGCTAAAGGGCTTGGAAAGCTCTCTTGACAGTGTGAA
>CAZWMY010000273.1:0-1596 GCA_964635025.1 uncultured Desulfobacula sp.
CCGATTTCAGTATCGCACCTTCAGCCATGGTGTTTCATTATGGCCAGGCCATTTTTGAAGGGCTCAAAGCCTATAAGACCCCGGATAAGAAGATCTGCCTGTTCAGGCCAAGGGATAATTTTGAAAGAATGAACCGGTCTGCCAAAGGCATTTGCATCCCTGAGATTGATATTGATTTTGTCATGAAAGCCATGAAACAGTTGATTCTCCTGGAAGAAAAATGGATACCCGAAACCCTGGGCACTTCCCTTTATATCCGGCCCACCATCATTGCCACCGATCCTTTTCTGGGTGTGCGGGCGTCCAATACCTATAAATTTTTTATCATCCTTGCTTCCGTGGGCGCCTATTATGCCGAAGGCCTGAACCCGGTGAAAATATGGGTTGAAAAGAATTATGTCAGGGCCGTCCGGGGCGGGGTGGGTGAATTTAAAACAGCGGGTAATTATGCGGCCAGCCTCATTGCATCGGAAAAAGCCAAAAAGGAAGGCTATGCTCAGGTTCTCTGGCTGGATGCCATTGAACGAAAATATATCGAAGAAGTCGGTGCCATGAATATCTTTTTTCTCATGAAAGATGAACTGGTGACTCCCAACCTGAGCGGCAGCATCCTGCCCGGTATCACCCGGTATTCGGTCATCACCCTGGCTAAAAAATGGGGCATGACCATGAATGAAAGAAAAATCAGCATTGATGAAGTGTTCGAGGCCCATTCATCCGGACGGCTCCTGGAAGTATTCGGTTCCGGAACCGCTGCCGTCGTTTCCCCTGTAGGTGAAATCCGGTATGGGGATAAATCGATTTCCATCGGGGACGGCACTCCGGGCAAAACCGCCATGAAATTTTATGATGCTTTGACAGCCATTCAATACGGAAAGGCGGAAGATACCGAAAACTGGATTCAGGTCATCGGCTGATTTTCTTTTGGAAAAAAGGGAGGAGTCTCGGTTTTTATTGCCCTGTTTATGAACGAGCGCTCAATCATATCGGGTGCTCTTAACCGGAATGTGGAGAGAGTATGGCGACAAAAAAAGGAATCACACCCATAGGCAAAAGGATTAAAAAGACCCGGCTGGATAAGAAAATCAGCTTGGAGACCATGGCCAATGAAACCGGGCTGTCAAAAGAGGCCCTCACAAGCATTGAAGCAGGCGAAAAAAGGCCGTCCGTAGGAAATCTGCTTCAGATTTCAAGGGCGCTTCATATTGATTCGAGTTTTCTTTTAAAAGAGCAGGATGAGGCCCTGGAAGAAAGGTCCAAGGCTTATACCAAGAGAACCGATAATTATGCTTACACTCCCCTTACTCCCAATGCCGAGAATAAGCACCTGAAAGCCTTTAAAATCGTTGTGGCAGCAGAGAAAAGCCATGACGGCGTGGGATTCCAGCACAAAGGCGAGGAATTTGTCTATGTGCTGAAAGGCAACGTAGAATATCAGGTTGGCGATCATGTCAATCAATTGAAAAAAGGGGACAGCCTTCATTTTAATTCAGGGGTCAAGCATGATTTAAGAAATACCGGCAAAACCGATGCAGAACTCATTGTCGTGGTGTATGCGCCATAGCAGTTCGGAAAAAAAGGGGGGAAGAGACATGA
>CAZWMY010000274.1:0-1575 GCA_964635025.1 uncultured Desulfobacula sp.
TATAGTGGACCCCAAAAACTGGACAATGTGTTAAGATAGAATAAAACAGTCCAGAAACCAGAAAGGGGAACATTTTGAAACAGAAAAGCTACAGCAAAGAATTAAAAACCAAGGTTGCATTGGCAGCCATAAAAGGCAGCCAGACTGCCAATGAAATAGCCTCTGAATTTGGTATTCATGTAAGTCTTGTTAATCGTTGGAAAAAGGCAGCAATAGAAGCCCTTCCGTCGGTATTTGGTAATACCCAGGAAAAACAAAGCAAAGAAATCGAAATCGAGCGAGATCGGCTTTATCAAAAGGTTGGTAAGCTCCAGATCGAACTGGATTGGTTAAAAAAAAACACCGGGCATCTTTAATGACCATTGAAGAGAAAAAACAGCGTATTCAGCCAGGGCATCCTGATCTGAGTATTCAACGGCAATGCGAACTGATAAGGCTTCCTCGTTCCTGCTATTACCGTGAAGGACTGGCAGGGCTGGAAAGCCCTGAAAATCTTGAGATAATGAGATGCATTGACCTTGAATACACCGATCATCCCTTTTATGGCACCCGCCAGATGCGCAATGTTTTAAGACGGAAAGGATATAAAATTAACCGCAAACGGGTTCAGCGATTGATGCGAAAGATGGGGATTCAGTCCATTGCCCCGAAACCAAATACCAGCAAGGCCCATCCCCAACACAAGGTGTACCCATACCTTTTGAACGACTTTGATGTGACCCGGTCGAATCAGGTGTGGTGTAGCGACCTGACATATATCCGGCTTGCTGGTGGATTTGTTTATTTGACAGCTGTCATGGACTGGTACAGTCGGTATGTCCTCTCCTGGGAGCTTTCAATCACCATGGATAGTGAATTCTGTGTATCCGCCCTCGAAAGGGCTCTGCGATGTCATGGAACACCTCACATATTCAACACGGATCAAGGCAGCCAATACACAAGCCATGAGTTTACAAAAGTCCTGAAAGATAAGGAGATCAAGATCAGCATGGACGGAAAAGGCCGGGCTATGGACAACATCTTCATCGAACGTCTCTGGCGCAGTGTGAAATATGAAGAAATTTATGTAAACGAATTCAAATCTGTTGAACAATTGCGTTTGGCCCTGAAAAAATATTTTGATTTTTACAACTATGAACGACCTCACCAAAGCTTTAATGCTCAAACGCCTGCCGAAGTTTACTATGGAAAGAATCAAGTCAGGATGGCCGGATGATTATTTTGGATAAAAAAGGAAGACGGCCCGATTATAATGGGGGCCAGCCCCCAAACCCCCGGGATTTTACGCTTTATAGACAAAAACATGGTGGAGAGAGGGCAGAGCAAAAAGCCCTGCCCCATGTTTCAGTCGCCTGTTTCGGCGCTCGGGTTGCTTCCCAGCATAGCCCTATCCTCCGAACTGGCTTGGGCATGTTATCAAAATCAGTCAGAATTACAAGAAAGCAAACATTAAAATATAAAGAATGGAGGTTAAAAACGGCATTTGGAAATTGGATAAAAGATAATCAGATAATTCATCCGGTTTTGACGCTTACTTTTAATAAAAAACTGTCTTGACATTGGGGTCCACTATAG
>CAZWMY010000275.1:0-1573 GCA_964635025.1 uncultured Desulfobacula sp.
AAAAATCCACGGCAACTGGACCATGATCATGGCCAGCGACAGCCGGGTCAAAGCCGGGTCCTATTTCCCCATTACTGTAAAAAAGCATATGCGGGCCCAGGCTATTGCCGAGCAGAACGGGCTCAACTGCGTCTATATTGCAGACTCCGGCGGGGTTTTCCTGCCCATGCAGGCAGACGTGTTCCCGGATGATCAGCATTTCGGTTCCATCTTTTACAATATGGCCCGGATGTCGGCAAAAGGTCTTCGCCAGGTCACCATCAGCACGGGCGGCAACACGGCCGGCGGCGCCTATATTGTTTTTATGGCCTGTGAATCCATCATGATCGATCAGCAGTCCTTTTCATTTTTAGGCGGCCCGCCCCTGGTGAAAATGGCCACAGGCGAAGAGATTTCGGCCGAAGACCTGGGCGGGGCAGCTGTTCACACCCAGATTTCCGGCGGAGCCGACCATTTCTGCAAAGACCAGGCCGATGCCGTAAAAAGAGCAAGACAACTTTTGTCCCTCACAAAACCCCAGACCATCCATCTTCACCGGTATGAAGCAAAAGAACCTGACCCTTCTTCCTTATCCCTCTATGATATCCTGCCCGTTTCCCCCTATGTGGGCATTGACGGCAGAAAAGTTTTAAAAGCCCTGGCTGATGAATCGGAATTTATCGAGCATAAAAAAGATTTTTCGCCAGGCCGGGGTTCCAATATCCTCGTCGGAAAAATCCGAATCAAAGGATGGCCCATCGGCGTTGTGGCCTCCAACGGATCAGGCATCATTTTCCATGAATGTGCTAAAAAAGTGGCTGAATGGGTGGTTCGGTGTTCCTATGAAAAAATTCCCCTTCTCTTTATCCAGAGCTCTCCCGGATATATGATCGGGTCTGAATCCGAGCATGCCGGCATCGGCAAATACGGGGCAGACATGGTCCGCGCCGTGTCCTGCGCTCAGGTACCGAGAATCCAGCTCGTCATTGGCCCGGATAACGGAGCTGCCAATTACGGCATGTGCGGAAGAGGCTACCGGCCCAATTTCCTTTTTTCCACCATGAGGGCCAGGACCGGTGTCATGAGCGGGAAAAGCGCTGGCGGAGTATTGCTCAGCATTGAACAGGCCAAACGAAAGGCTTTGGGCCGAACCATGACACCGGAAGAAACCAATGAATTCCAGCAAAAACTGATTGATAAATATGAGGGAGAATTACACCCCTTCTTCTGCTCATCAAGACTATTAAACGACGGGCTCTTGAAATTCTCGGAACTCCGGGACTGGCTGGCCATGGCCTTTGAAGTCAGCCACATCAAACCGGTGGGGGAACCCACATTTGGGAATTTCAGATTTTAAAACAACCCTTGTATAAATTTATGAAATGGGTATAGAACTTTGAAAGAAAAATTGGGTAAAAAACCAGGGCAGAGTTTTCCCGTTTAATGACGCTAAAGGAGAAGCTATGGACAAAAATGACACGATTCCTCATATCAACGTGGATTATTTTGAAGATCTGACAGGCAATATAAAAAAGGGTGAAAAAAGTGATGTGGATGATGTGGGGAAACGCATCAAGCTGCTCAGGGAGGAAAG
>CAZWMY010000276.1:0-1530 GCA_964635025.1 uncultured Desulfobacula sp.
AGAAATATTCTCAATCAGAGAGCGTTAGAAAGAAAACTTAAAGAAAGCGAAAAAAGATATGAAACTTTGGTCAATATCATCCCCCAGGGGGTTCAAATTACAGATCTTGATGGTAAAATCACCTTCAGCAACCCTGCCCACCATAAAATACAAGGCGCTCTAAATGGTGAATTAATCGGTAAGCATATTTGGGAGTTGATTGCAAAAAAAGAAGATAAAATTAAAACCAAAAAATATTATAAATATTTGATAAGAGAACAGCCAAAACCAGAACCGTATTTTACCGTGGATAAAACAAAGGACGGCAGAATAATTTATACCGAGATAACCTGGGACTATATTCGAGATTCAAAAGGGTCGTTGACTGGAATAGTCAGCATCATTAGTGATATCACGGAACGCAAGCAGGGAGAAAAAGAACGAGAAAACATTCTAAAAAAACTTCAGGAAGCGCTTGACAATGTTAAAACATTGAACGGCCTACTTCCTATATGTGCTCATTGTAAAAAAATAAGGGATGATGAAGGGTATTGGAATCAGATTGAAAAATACATACAGAAAAATTCTCAAGCAAAATTCACCCACTGTTTGTGTCCTGAATGTGCAGACACACTTTATGGAAATGAAGACTGGTATATGGAGCTGAAAGGAAAAAAGTAATTTTAAGGCAAATTTGGAAATTTGAATTATTGGGGCGGTCATTATATCCATTAAACTGAATTATTTTTCTACCGAAAGCCTGAGAGCTGTTGTCATGCCTTTTGTGGGTTTTGTTTCAACTGTTCTATGGTAGATATCAACCATTTGAAATTATAATTTTCTAATTAAAAAGGTTAAATATTGAACGAATCAAAACAGAGAAATCTTGTCATTTCAAATCTCATTAAAATTCAAAGACATATTGTCAAAAGAATTGTATGGCCATATTCATTTGAAGAGGATAGCCTTATAAGATGGCGGGCTGTCATACTATCGTCCATTTTGCTTGCCGGATTGGTTTTCGGGTTTTTTGCCTTTATTGCAGCAGTATTACTGATTATACAAAAAAATGCGTGGGGGTTAGCATTAGTTGATATTTTAGGGCTTATCATTTGTCTGACGTTTATATTCGTTCATAGAATCCGGTTTGAAATCAGAGCATCAATATCCCTTTTAATGTTTTATGTGATCGGAGTAGCAATAGTTTTATCGGTTGGGCCTCTGAGCGGGGGACCTGCTTGGCTGTTTGCATTTGCAGTTATTGCTGGTGTTCTTATGGGTGGCTATGCTGCTTTTGTTGCAATATCGATGAATGCAATTTTTATTTCGACCGTTGGAATCCTGATTTCAACAGGAAAATATGGAAGCGGCTTTCCTTTTTTTAATACACCGCAAGCAATGATCGCTGCAGGAGTAAATTTTATTGTGCTAAATGCAATAACCGCGGTTTCGGTGTCTGCATTGGTAAAAGGATTATTCCATATATTCAAAAAAAAAGAAGAGTTGGCAAACGGCCTCGAAAAAGAGCGGTTCGAATTGACCGAAACCAAG